>JBMTZC010000150.1:0-10119 GCA_049455215.1 Prochlorotrichaceae cyanobacterium | reverse complement strand
AGAGTCCCCTCGGCACCCTCGGCACAGTAGCGATCGCGCCCTGTTTCCTTAGCCCTATAAAGCGATTGATCGGCAGTTTGAATGAGCAGGCTCGGATCCTGTCCGGGCTGGGGAATGAGGGTCGCAACCCCCATACTCAGGGTCACCACTTCAAAGGGAGAAGCTCGGTGGGAAATCTCTAAGCTTCGGATTTGCGATCGGACATGCTGGGCGAGGTGCAAAGCCCCCTGGGCGGAGGTATCGGGTAGGATCAAGGCAAACTCTTCTCCCCCATAACGAGCAGCTAAATCCATTGCACGACTCACGGACTGGGAAAGGGTTTTGGCGACTTGCTGCAGACAGGCATCCCCTGCCTGGTGACCATAGGTATCGTTATATTTTTTGAAATGATCAATATCGCACAAAATCATGGAGAGGGGACTGCGGGATCGTTCGGCCCGTCCCCATTCTTGTTGTAAGTACTGATCAAATTTGCGCCGATTGGCAATCTTGGTCAAACCATCTAAGGTGGCTAAATTTTCTAAGGCTTGATTGGCCTGCTGCAGTTCTTCATACAGTTCCCCCTGATGAATAGCGATCGCGGCTTGCACTGCAATTTCCGTCAATAACGTGATTTCCCCAGGCAACCAGTGGCGCACCGCTTGACACTGATGAGCAATCATCAACCCCCACAACTCATCTTGATACAGCACGGGTAAGACTAAATTGGCTTTGACCTGGTATTTCTGCAAAATTTCCAGGTGACAGGGGGCCAGACCCACCTGCGTAATATCATCGATCGCCCTGACCCGCCCCTGACGGTACAGTTCAACATAATCATTGCGGAAGCAAGGCTCATCAATCCATTCCCCCAGAATCGACAGGGACGGATCCGCCACCGACTCCATGACCACCTTACCGAGCCAGTTCGCGTCAAATTGAAACAAGAAGAGACGATCGCAGTCCAGAAGTTGGCGGACTTCCGTGACTAAAGTGCTGAGAATGTAGTCCAAGTCGAGGGATTGACGAATCTTATTGGAAATCTGCATGACCAGATGTTCCCGTTCGGTCTGTTGCCGCATCATCGCCTGGATCTGACTATACTCCAGGATCCCTTGCTGAATAACCTGATCAACGGATTCGTAAGTCTGATCTTCGTTTAAATTGGTGATTACAGAAAGATTCACCGGGGTAGCCTGAGCAGGCTGTAAGGCCAATGTTTCGACAAGCCCCCCTTGGGCGATCGTGTTTAAATGGCGACGATGGTCTTGTTGTCGAATCCAAGCCATGATTAGAGTAGACTCCATCGGCTTGGTGACCCCATACCCTTGGACAACCTGCACCCCTGCCAACTTGACGAAATCCCACTGCGGTGAAGTCTCAACCCCCTCCGCAATAATCTCTAAATTCAAAGATTTGCCGAGATCTACCATGGCCTGATAGAAAGCCATACCCTGAGTCCCAGACTCTACGCTCTGTAAAAACTCCCGGGCCAGTTTCAGCGTGTCGATCGGCAAGGTTCGCAAAACAGTCAAAGAAGAAGCCCCGGTTCCAAAATTATCCAACGCCACTCGAAAGCCCCGGTTCCGAAACTGACTTAGGGTAGATTGCACCGCAGGAGGATTTTCCATCACGGTCTTTTCCGTGACTTCTAAGGTGAAATCCTGAGGCTGGGCCCCCGTGTTCACCAAGATCCGCTCAAACTGCTGACACAATTGAGGATCCATCAGTTGGAACGGGGATAGATTCACACTGATGCGGCAGTGGTTCAAGCCCGCCTGCTTCCAGCCCATCACTTGTTCACAGGCGGTTTGAAATACCCAAAGTCCGAGGGGTTCCATGAGCCCTAAATGTTCTGCCAGGGGAATAAAAGTCGCTGGAGATCCCCCTCCAGAAGGGGCTGCATCCCAGCGCAGTAAAGCCTCTAAGGCAACAATTTCCCCGCTTGTGGCCTTCATTTGGGGTTGATAATGGAGCGTAAATTCCTGTCGTTTCAACGCCTGCCTTAAGGCCTGTTCCATCTCCAGTTGACCCGGGGTGTCCCGATTTAGGTGGGGCGTATAGGCTAGAAAAGTTCCCTTACCCTGCCGTTTTGCGGATTGAAGGGCGAGTTCTGTTCGCTCAATCAACTGCTCATAGATGGTGCCATCGTAGGGGGCAACAGCAATTCCCGCACTAGCTACCACTTGTACGGGATTGCCTTGAACACTAAAACTCGGTTCCAGACTTTCTAACAACTGCCCACAACAGGACTGAACCTCTGAGTGATCCAGAACACCGGGTAAAAGAACAATGAAAGCGGTGCCGTGCCATCGGGCCAACAAGGCCTTCTCAACCCTGCTCTGCTGCAAACTATTCTGCAAACGTTGCGCCACATCTCTGAGCAGGAGATCCGCAACACTGACCCCCACCGCATCCTTCAGGTACTTAAAGTTATTGAGATCGATCGTGATCTCAATGAGGAGCGTGGCCACCAGTTCACCAGCAGCCATGGTTTGATTGAGGGCTAAGATCAACTGACTGCCAAAAAAGTTGGCATTGGGGAGTGTAGTGACCGGATCGTGAGCCGCCTGATAGTCAATGAGATGGGCTAAATACTTTTGCAGGAGCACAATATAGAAATGGTATCCCACCTTTTTGCCCAGTTGAATCTCCGTAGGCTGCCAGTCAGCAGTCGTGCGTTGATGCTCACACCAGGCTTGAAAGGATTGACGGGGGAAGAGATTACGCTCATCGTTATCTTGCTGACCCGCCCATAGCTTTGGTAAGGATTTCTCCTGGCGGAATAGCACCAAACTGCCTAACCATTGATGGGGAGATTGCACCGGAATCAGCAAAAAGGATCCCACCTGGCAGGTGGACAAGGTTTGATAAAGGATTGGATCGGCGGTGAGGGAATGGGTGAGATAAACCTGGGGAGTCACTTGAACCGTAACAGCATGGGTCTCCGGTTCAGAACGGTCTGAAGAGAAGGATTGTTGTCCTTGAATTAAGGCCTGCCAGGGAGCATAATCCGCCAATTCAGCCAAAAAGGCAGCCCCTTGGCTATAGACACAGGATCGTTCTAAAGCCATGCCCGGGGGGATATACAACGCACTACTATCCGCCTGAAAAATCTCAAGCATTTGGGTCAATAGGGACTCAATATCTTCAGCCTTAAAAGGCTTTTCCTCTGACCAAGGATTGAGATTGTGGAGAAAACGCGCTTCTATATGGTGTAAAAAGAGTTCTTCCTGTTCTTGTTGTTTGGCTTGTTGCAACAAGTTTTTTTGGGTAATCCCAATTGTAATTTCGCGGGTGATGACATCTAAGGTTGCCAACTGTGCCCGAGTAAACCGCTTAGGCTGGCTATGGTGAGCCACTATTAAGCCCCACAGACCTTCATTTTGCAGAATAGGCAGGGTCAGGGAGGTTAGGACTCCCATATTGAGTAAGTATTGTAGGTGACAGGGATCTACGGGTTCATAAATCTCGGACTTAGAATCTAGAAGGGTCGAGGGTTTGGTCTGGAGGAACAATCCCTGACAGAGGGTTTTATGTTTGCTCACCACATCAACGATCGTGCCATGGGGAGCCTGCTGAAGACTGAACCGAGATGCGGGAGGAATATCAGAAGCGGGAAAATGGAGTCCCCGCAAGGTTGGTAATTTGGCCCCATCGATCGCCTCAGCTACGACTTCGCCACTACCGTCCGCCGCAAACTGGTAAATTTTGACACGATCGACCTCTAGAAATGTTTGTACCTTTTCCGTAATCTGCTGGAGCAGGATCGACAGGTCTTTCCCCCCATTGAGCAAGACGGCAATATCATCAACGAGGCTAGACTGTAGAGCATTTATATTGAGATGAGGCATCGTTCTAGATTAATGTTCCGAGCAGACAATCACACTAACTTCAACCCTAGTCATTATTAGCGTATCAACTTAAAGCAGAAACGCAAGGCAAAGAAGGCTGTTCGCCCTAAAGCCTATTACCAGATTTGGGACACAACGCTGGTCAGATTGTGATAAAAGACAAGGGAGTAGACAAGATCGAAAGTTTTACACATTGTCATAAAAATCTCGCCCTCGCCTGTGAATGCTGGAAACTTTTTATACTCACGTTTGAAGAGACTGAGGAGAATCTAAAATGTCGCAATCACAGCAGAAACATTTCATTGCTAAGTGATACCCCTAGGGAATAGGCGGCCGAATATTAGCCCCAGGCGCTAAATCCAGTTCAACACCTGGCCCCCGATCGAAGATTTCAATATCCCATTGTCCCCGCCGTCCCGACTCAAAAGTAATATAACGCCCATCCGGATCAATCCGGGGATGACGGATCCACCCCTGGTACCCAACGGTCAAGGTTTGAATATTACGGGTAAAGCGATCGTATAGTTCAATTTCAGGGCGACCCCGCCGACTAGAGAGGTAAACGACATAACGCCCCGTGCGGCTTAAGCTAGGGCTTTCAACAACAGCATTGCCCTGATTCAAACCCGGTAGGGGCAAAAACTGACGTTGCTCCAAATCATATAAAACCAGTTCTTGTCGTCCCGATCGATCGGAAATAAAAGCCAATAATTTGCCATCCCCACTCAGGACTGGCTGTTGATCGGTAAAACGACTATTCAAGGTCGTAAAGTCTCCCCCGGGGGGTTGGCTACAGGCGACCAAGACCAGGGGCAAGACCAGACAAAGGCTAACGATAATCTGGCGATAAAGACCCTTCATCCACTTCTGGTTTAACGTAAATTTCGGTTTAATGTCGATCGCGATCGATGTCTTGAAGCCCACGATATCGTTCTTGGCTTTCTTTCTCCCAGCATCCGTAAAATTCTTGCAGCAGCCAATGCTCAAGTCCTATCAACGATGACGACCAGATCCGGTCAAGTTCAGTTTACTTTAGGGCGCGTCATCCATGAAGTCCAGAATCCTTGCGGTCTTACAGGATCGATCTTAGCCCTGCCTATCCCAATTTACAGGTAGGAGATAAAACCATTACGACATCAGCATTTCATTGCTCATGGATGGCAGCCCCACGTTTTAGCCGCTTCAGCGTTTTACCGTCAAAATAGCAACCAGGCTTTGAAAAAGCTCAGGGAGATCTGCTGGAACGCGGTAAAGATTTAAGTCCTGATCAATTTGCTTTTGTTGGCGATGGAGGCAACCAAACTGCCAAATAGTGCCGGTGGACACAACGCCATACAGGAGGTCGGTTTCAGAATTTGTCCATTGGTCTAAGGCAATTAACTCTACCGCAAGTTGGGTAAAGCCTCGGGTCAGATCTGCGTTTTTAGCCTCGATAATGAGGAGGTTCTCTTGGGTGTTGAGATAGTAGTCGAAAGATCCTTTCAGTTTTGGGGAAACGTTAATCGCATATTCAATTCTTAGTTGGGCTTGGGTGTAGTCCAGCAGGGTCAGAACGATCGGAGCAATCAGTACTTCACGACGAGCAGTTTCACTGGTAAGGCTGACCAAGGGTAGGCGACGCTGAATGCTGTTTTTCAGGTCTATTAATGGTTCCAGAGGAAGCTCTACCCTGGGTAAGAGGAGATCTGTGCGATTGAGAACAAAACCAAACTCCGCCAAGATTTCGTCTGGTTCGTAATTCAGGTCAAAATAGTTACTGAAGGTATAGGGTTTGTCGGGATCCAGGATGTTGAGTTTCGCCATGCTAGGCCCCTTTCCGGTTGGATGATGCCTTTTGCACCATTATAGGCTGTCCACCGAGAACACGAAGTTTAACGGTAGATTAGCAAACTTTGTGAGAAACACCACCGCATGACGGATTACAGTTGATAGTCAACAACATTCTTGTTGATGCCATCCTCCGACACTACCCTAGGGATACAACGCGAGGGTTGGCTGTCTCATAGTTAATCGTCGCTAATCATCAACTAATCGTCAAAATGGGCAGAATTATCTGCTTCCATGTCTGGCTCATTAGGTTGGAGGGGCCGATAATCTACATAGGGAGCGCCATCTTCTGCGGCTGGGGGACGGGCACTGGGAGGTCGCCGCCGAGAACGACGGGAGGGGGGACGATCGCCCTCAGGAGCATCATAATTGGGTCGGTAGCCAGCTTCTGGGGCACTATATCCGGCACCGGGATCTGAACCACCATAGCCTGGGGAATCGTACCCTGAAGCTCCATAATTTGAAGTGCCATAGTTTGAAGCCCCATAATCGGAGGGGGGATATCCCGCCGGATCACTGTAGCCTGGGGTCTCGTACCCCGTAGAAGCGGAATAGGAATCCTGGTAATTGTCAGGTTTAGGTTTGCGAGGACGGCGGCGACTTGTGCGACTTTCACCTGTGCGACTTTCACCTGCGCGACTTTCACTACGATTTTGTTCAGGATAGGCCGGATCATCGTAGTTGTTGGGATAAGAGTCAGCACTGCTGGGACGACGGGGGCGACGGCTACGACTTGAACTGGATTTCTCCCGATCGTATCCCCCCTCATAACCACTGCCGGTATCGCTATAACCCGACCGGTAATCGGGGTTTATGCTATCTTCACTGCCGCGAATGCGTCGGGCTGGGGGTTGGCGATCTTGCTGAAAATAATCGTAACCATACTCAGGCTCGGTCTCAAATTGAGAATCGTAACGGTACACTCGGCTCACAGGACGGTCTTCATCCACTAGGGGGGTACTCCGTTTAGCCTGTTCTGTGGCAATGCCCCGTAGACGAATACTGTCGTAGGCAAAGAAGAGGGAGGAACCGGTTAACAGGAAAACGCCAAACTGAAGTAAGGGATCTAAGCGCCAGGACTGAAAGAAGAAAATTCCACCACAAAGGAGGGCTACGGCGGCAAAAAAGACATCATAATCTCGGGCTAAATTCGGTCGAAACGATCGTAATAAATATAAACCCACCCCTGCAAATGCAAGGAGGATACCCATTAAACTACCGGGATTCAGACTAAAATTAACCATAAATAAGATTTAGATTAGATAAGATTTATTCGCTACGATTGGCAACAGCTTTGATCCAAAAGGGCGAAGCAGATCGGCGTTTAGAGTGCAGTAAGGGGAATCCCATTCCTGATCAGGACGATCGATCCGTCAAATGTTCCTGCCCCAAGTGGGACAGGACACTAATGCATTCTAGGAAATTACTCTAGGTGCGGCTAACTTTGTCTGATTGGCTAAAAATAACCAGGGCGATCGTTGCAGGAATGACAACGATCGATGCACCGAGGAGCAGGCTCCAGAGAAAACCAGCGAGGGAAGGAGTCATAGTTTCTGATACCTCTTTAAAAATGATGAAGACATAAATTGCGACTGCTACGATTCTAGCGGTCTGGGGATCACCCTGAGAAGGGTAACCTAAAATTCTTGCGACGGTAAGGCTAGATTATTGCTCTGGACGGGTAAAAGTCCAATGGGATCGGGCTTCATTGCGGTTGCGACTGACCCAGGCTAATCCTTCACTGGTACCCACCCAAAGTTTATTGCCGGTATTGGCAGAGAGGGAGAGGATATTGCCTGAAGGAAGATCGGTAATTTGTTCCTTGATCGCGCCATTGAAGGGATTAATCAGAAATAACCCTTGATCTGTCCCCACCCAGAGATCGCCACTATCGGCATCAAATTGGAGGGCGGTCACATTACGACCACGCATAGGGGTGACGGAACGAAAGACCAAGCCGGTAACGGGGTTCATTTCCATCAGTCCGGCGGGGGTTCCCAGCCAGATTGAGCCCCAGCGATCGCGTTCTAGCGCCTGCACAACTTGTCCTGGGACATCTCGAATATGCTGAATTTGGTAAGCGCTGGCGGTATCAATTTGCACTACACCTTCTAAGGTTCCAGCCCAGAGGTTGCCCCGATCGTCTAGGGTCATCGCATTCACGCTCACCCCAGGCAGATTTTGCACAGTGGTCATCAGCAATCCCTGGTCAGGACTCACCAAGGCTAAACCGCGATCGCCTCCAATCCAAAGGTAGCCCCGTTCATCCACCAATAAGGAAAGCACCCGATTTGAGGGCAAAAAGAAACTTTGAGCGGTAATTTCGTTACTGCGCAAATCCACTCGCTTGAGACCTTCGTAGGTGCCTACCCAAAGGCGATTGGATTTGTCTTGAACCATGGCTCCAATGATGGTGTTGGGCAACCGCACCCGGGCCATCACCACCCCCGTATGGGGATTAATACGGGCAATGCCTTGCCAAGTGCCTATCCACAAGCCATCGCCACGATCGTGTAGAAGGGAAGGAACCCGATAATCTGGGGACGGAATCGTCCCTTGTTCCACTTCTAACCGTTCTGTTGGCAGGGGATCCAGGGTCGTAGGGGGGGCAGAATCCAAGGGGTAGCCCGGTGCTCGTCCCTCCGGGATCAATTGGGCATTGAGGGCGGAGAAACTCCCTCCTAGACCGAGCCATCCCAAACTCAGCCCAGTGACAATGGCCCACAGACCTTTACCCTTTAACATGAATCGAGCCCTCCCACGGCAGGCAACCATAACGTCGCTCATAGTTTGGCCAGTTTTTTTGCACATTTTTCCGCTGTTGTACAACTAAGCTTCATTTAGCGCAAGGTTTAGGGGGCAAATTCGGCTCAAATGACTTGACGAATTCCTGTTCATAAGATACTTACCCTCTACAGAAGCTGAATCCGCCCAGAGGAGTTTATCCCATGTTCCCGCGTCTGCCCGCCCCTATTTCTAAACTATCACCGTTGCAATTAAAGCTTCGTCACTGTTGCCAAACGATCGTTGCGGCGGCGGGTTCCCTCCTCAGCAGCATAGCGATCGTCAATGTTCAGATCAGCCCCGTTATGGCTCAAGTCTCTGGATTTGAAGATATTCGGGGACATTGGTCCCAACTTTGTGTTCAGCAACTCGCCCAGACCAATCTGGTCAGCGCCTTCCAGGATGCAAATTTTAGCCCCGATCAGCCCCTCAGCCGCGAACTCTATGCCGATCTGCTCAGCCGAGCCTTCCCCAACCTGCCGGAGATTCAGCCGGATCCTCAATTTACCGATGTTTCGCCTTTCGATAGCCAATTTGAGAAGATTTATCAAACCTATCGTCAAGGTTTTTTCGCGGGCATTAGTCCTCAACGCTTTGGTCCCACCCTGCCCGTGTCCCGTGAAGCCTTCTTTGTGGCCTTGGCCAACGGCTTAAACTACGAAGCCAGCACCCCACCCCTAGAGGTTTTACGTGCCACCTACGATGATAGTTGGCAAATCTCCGCTGCTGCCCAGCAGGCTGTTGCCGCCGCGACAGAGCGGGGCATAGTGGTCAATGTTCCCAATGTCCGGGAGTTTCGCCCCCAGGATGCCATCACCCGGGCAGAAGCCGCCGCAGTCCTGTGTCAACTCCGTCAGACCGATCGCTCCCCGTCCTGGGTGCCACCTCAGTATGTGGTGGAGGTGCCCAGCGTACTCCAAACCCAAACCGTAATCCGCACCAGCCAAGGGGGGGGCACTCCGATCCGGGCTGAGTTGCAATATGACAAAGAAAACTATACCTATCAGAACGTAGAACTCAGCCTTTATCGTCAAGAAGAGCTAGTCTTGCGCCAAGCGATTCCCCTCGAAGGGGGTTTTATTCGCAATTTAGGTCTACAAGTGATCGATCTCGATGGCGAAGGGGAGCCCGAAATTCTCCTCAGTTTTTTTGCGGGCCCTCGGCGCTGTTGTTCCTACTCCCTTATTTACTCCTATCTCCCCCGCCGTCAAGACTATGGCATAACCCAGCAATCTTGGGGCTACGAAGACTATGTTCTCGTTGATCTCGATCAGGACAATATTCCAGAACTTCAAAGTCGAGATTCTCGCTTTACCCTCCGCTTTGCCGAGTCGATCGGGGATGCGATCGCTCCTTTGCAAATTTGGAGTTATCGTCAAGGGCAATTATTTGATGTCACCCGTCTACACCCGACCTTTGTCAAAGCAGATGCGGTGATGCTTTGGAATTTGTATCGAGATCGTCAACGCCAGTCTCCGGATTTAAGTTCCTCAGCATTGAAGCCAGTGCTAGCGGCCTACACCGCCAGCAAATTTATTTTAGGAGAAGGGGAAGACGGCTTTTACCGCACCGAAGGCGGCTATGGCGGAGGCGATCGATCTCGATACCTGCAGGATTTACGCACCTTCTTACGGGGCACAGGCTATACCAATCACTAGAGGCTGGGATCAGTTAG
>JBMTZC010000149.1:0-10188 GCA_049455215.1 Prochlorotrichaceae cyanobacterium | reverse complement strand
AAACCCCCACTTATAGCTTAAGCGTTGGGACTGTATTTGCAAGCAACTCCCTAAGCTCTGGGAAACCTTTTGGAGCAATGGCATCAGTAACCCGCTCTCGGTGATTGAGCAGATCTCCTATCTTCTTTTTATTAAACGGTTGGATGAGCAGGAACTTGCCAAGGAACGGCAGGCAAAACGGCTGAATCAGCCTGTGAAAGACCCTATCTATGCCACTGGGCAGCAGCATTGTCGGTGGTCTAGCTTCAAAAACCTGGACAATGCCGATGCTTTGCTGCGCGTGGTGAGGGATGAGGCGTTTCCCTTCATCAAAGATATGGGGGGCTTTTCCGGCTCTAATGCCTATGCCCGTCACATGAAGGATGCGGTCTTTCTCATTGCGTCCCCGGCCCTGCTGGTGAATGTTGTGGATCAGGTCGATAAATTACTCAGTTTAATTGCACAACAAGCCAAAGCCGCCAAGACCCCTCAAGACAAGTCCTACGTGGATTTGATGGGGGATCTGTACGAGTACATGCTTTCCAAGTTGAGCCAGGCGGGACAAAATGGGCAGTTTCGGACTCCTCGCCACATCATTGAGATGATGGTGGAACTCATGGCTCCTTCGCCCCGAGACATTATCTGTGACCCGGCCTGTGGTACGGGGGGCTTTTTGGTGGCGGCGGCAAAGTACATGCAAAGCCTTAAGGATGAGCAGGGCAATCAAGTGATCAATGCTCCGGGCAACCGAGAACACTTCAATACCGAGATGTTTCACGGGTTTGACTTTGATGCCACCATGCTACGGATTGGCAGTATGAATATGATGCTGCACGGCATTGAAGATCCTAAGATTGAAGCCCGTGATTCCCTCTCAGAAGATCATGCGGGGGTAGAAGAGGCCTTTACTCTGGTGCTGGCCAATCCGCCCTTTAAGGGGGCTGTGGAGAAGTCAACGATCGCTAAAGACCTGACGAAAATTGTCTCCACCACCAAGACCGAACTGTTATTTGTGTCCTTATTTTTGCGATTGCTGAAAAAAGGCGGTCGAGGGGCTGTAATTGTGCCGGATGGGGTGCTGTTTGGTTCCTCCAATGCCCATAAAACGATTCGGCAAACCTTAGTGGAAGACCATACCCTGGAAGGGGTGATTTCCATGCCCTCCGGTGTGTTTAAGCCCTATGCTGGGGTCTCTACGGCTATTTTGATTTTTACCAAAACCGGCTCTGGGGGAACGGATCAGGTTTGGTTCTACGACATGGAAGCGGATGGCTTTTCCTTAGACGATAAGCGCAATCCCATCGAGAAGAATGATATTCCTGATCTCTTAAAACGCTGGAGCGATCGTCATCCAGAAAAAGATACAGATCGTACAGCCAAAGCTTTTTTTGTGCCTAAGTCAGACATCGAAGCCAACAACTATGATCTCTCTATTAACCGCTACAAGGAGATTGAGTATGAGGAGGTGCAATACGATCCGCCCAAGGTGATTTTGCAACAGTTACGATCGCTGCAAACTGAGATTCAGCAAGATCTAGACGCGCTGGAGGAGATGTTAGGGTGATTCTAAAGGAATCGGTATAAGCGATGGCGGTAAAAACAAAAGAAGAGGTGATACATCTCTTGAATCAACATCAACTTAAATTGAAACAATTCAGGGTAAATCGTTGTGGATTGTTTGGTTCTTTTGTCCGAAATAGTATTAGTGAAACTAGTGATGTTGATATTTTAGTGGAATTTGAACCTGATCAAAAAACCTTTGATAACTTTATGAATCTTTGCTTTTTCTTGGAAGAGATTTTCGATCGTGATGTTGATTTACTTACGGTAGAGTCCCTCAGTCCCTATATTGGGCCACATATTCTGAAGGAGGTGGAATATGTCTCCATCAGTTCGTGAATTTCTGATGTAATGAAAGGGAGTCCTGATCATGGTAGAAACTTTAGCCATTGAAAGAGTAACGCTTTACAACCTAGAGCAAAACTTTAATTTGCAGTTGGCGCAGGATGCTCATTTCTTTGATGAATGGCAGCACAACTTACCCCCCTTAACGATCGCTGAACGGGAACGATTAGAGCGGGTGCAGTCCACCTATGCCAACTTAGAAAAACGATCGCTGTTGGAAAATACCGTAAAGATGGCGATTCTTTCTCCATTGTTGGATTTGGCTGGTTTTTTCTTACCTCCTTTTTATGTGGATACGGAAACATCTGTAGACATTGAAACGGAGGAAGGCAATCTGAAACTCCGAGGGCGGATGGATGTTTTGGTGCTGATGGAACGGTTTTGGATCTTGGGGATTGAGTCGAAACGGGCGGAGTTTTCCTTGAAAGTGGGCATTCCTCAGGTTTTATTGTATATGCTGGCTAGTCCTCATCCCGATCGTCCGGTCTATGGTTTAGTGAGTAATGGTCACAGTTTTGTATTCTTAAAATGTCAGTTGGGAACGGTACCCCACTATGCAAAATCGAAGGAGTTTATTCTCGATCAAGATGAGGGTTTGGCGCTGACGTTGCGGGTGATGAAACGCTTAGGAGCGATCGTTACAACTTCACTTTAGAACTTCACTTTAGGACTGAACCTGAAGGCGCTCTACAAAGGCCTGATGACTGGGGTCGGCAATGCCCCGTTGTAGCACCGTTAAGACTTCCAGCATATTCCCTGCCAGTAAGGCCGGCACTGCTAACCACAAGCCCGGAAAGACGCGACTGCGAATGATGCCTTCGGCATCCGGTTCCACTGCAACAAATTGCTCTGCTTCTAACTGAAACCAGTCCAAACGGTTACCAAAGGTTTGCCAGACGAGATACTCCTGCACTCCATTGCGCCGATAAACTTCTTTTTTTGTGCCCAGGTCAATGGCGGCACTGCTGGTTGCCACTTCTGCCACCAGTTCCGGTGCCCCTTCGATATAGCCCTCTTCACTGAGGCTGGAACGGCCCCCCACTTCAATCCGCAGGAGCGCATCCGGCTGAAGTTCATTATTTTGATCCAAAAGCGTTGTGGCATTATCCGAACCACTGACACCCGCCGTTGCGGCACCGTACACGCCCAGCCAGGTGATTAAATTAAAATGGGGGGTGCCATGAAACACTCGGACGGGGGATGCCATATAAACGACTCCTTCAATCAATTCGGCTTTGCAATGCTCTGGGGTTGCCTGATAGCGGCGCTCAAACTCGGGGCGAGTGAGACGATCGCCATTTTCTAAGGGGGGGATGGCCAGGGTGTGAAGTGATACCATAGTTCAATCTTAAAATTTCAACCTTAAAATAATGGGCAATATCCAGGAGGTGCTGTCGGCGGGATTTGATAATTTTATGTTAATCCCAAAAACAGAGTATATCGAGATCTAGAATGAAGCCTTTTCGCTGGAGGTGAAATATGTCTAATGAAATCAATCGGCAAGTCATTTTAAGCCAGTTGGCGGATCAACGTGATGTACTTCGTAATTTTGGCGTGTTGTCCCTTGCGCTGTTTGGCTCTGTAGCCCGTAATGAAGCGACTAGCAACAGTGATCTAGATTTTCTGGTGGAATTTGAAGGCTCTACAACTTTCGATCGCTATATGGACTTAAAGTTTTTTCTAGAGGATTTTTTTAATAAACCTGTTGATTTAGTCACAAAACGATCGCTAAAGCCTCAAATTGCTCAAATAGTGATAGCGGAGGCTATTAATGTCACGTAATCTTGTCTTGTACTTAGATGACATTATTTCCAGTATTGATAAAATCCAACGTTATACTGTGAATATGTCTCAAGCAGACTTTATCATTGACGATCGGACTTTTGACGCTGTTATTCGTAATCTAGAAATTATTGGTGAAGCAGTTAAACAGATTCCAAATGATATCCGTGATCGCTATCCCCAAATTGATTGGCGAAAAATTGCTGGGCTTCGAGATATTCTTGCCCATGCTTACTTTGCTGTTGATGATGAAATTATCTGGGATATTATTAAAAATAAGCTAGATGATTTACGTCAATGTATCATAGAAATAAAAAAATGACTTGAATGAAGGTATTCTAGAATGGAAAGCATACCAGATGGCTGGAATCATACCAAACTTGGAGATGTTTTTGATATTGCTCGTGGTGGATCTCCAAGACCAATTCAGGACTTCTTAACTGAAGATAAAGATAGTATTCCTTGGATAATGATTAGTGATGCTTCTTCAGGATCTAAATATATAGAAACTACTAGAAAATATATCATAAAAGAAGGTTTAGCTAAATCACGTATGGTTTATCCTGGTGATTTTCTACTGACAAACTCTATGAGCTTTGGTCACCCTTACGTTATGAAAACTTCAGGTTGTATCCATGACGGATGGCTTGTTCTTAGCCCAAAAAATCAAAATATTGATCAAGACTACTTCTATCATTTACTTGGTTCTAAAACTATTTATAATGAGTTTTGTCGTCGTGCATCAGGCACCACAGTTAAAAACCTAAATATTGGTTTAGTAAAAGATATTTCAATTCCTCTACCACCGATCGCTGAGCAGAAAAGGATTGCGGCTATTCTCGATAAGGCGGATGGGATTCGACGCAAACAACAGGAAGCTATTCGCTTAACAGAGGAGTTATTACGATCGACTTTCCTAGAAATGTTCGGCGATCCTGTAACCAATCCAAAGGGATGGAGAGTAAAAAGACTAGAAGAATTTTGTACTATTCAATCAGGTATTGCCAAAGGGAGAAAAATCGATAACTCACAAGCTATTTCAGTACCCTATTTAAGAGTTGCAAATGTCCAGGATGGCTATCTTGATCTTTCTGAAATTAAAGAGCTTGATGTTTTAGCGGCTGATATAAAGAGATATTCTCTCGAATATGGAGATGTCTTACTCACTGAAGGGGGTGATCCTGATAAATTAGGAAGGGGAGCAGTTTGGTATGGTCAGATTGAGTCATGTATTCATCAAAATCATATATTTGCTGTTAGACCTAATTCTTCAATAGCAGAACCCGAATATTTGTCTGCCATAATAGGTAGTAGCTATGGGAAAAGATACTTTCTGAAAGCAGCTAAGCAAACAACTGGAATTGCCACAATTAATAAAACACAGCTTCGGAATTTTCCAGTTTTACTGCCTCCTGTCAATCTTCAAAAAAAATATTCAAGCTTTATTAATTCTTATAATCAGTCTAAAAATCGCATTGAAAATACTTGTGGTCAAACTCAGAAACTTTTTAACGCTCTCCTCCAAAGAGCCTTTAAGGGAGAAATTTAGACCGTTAACAAAATAATTTTAAAGCTCGAAAACTATGAATACTAAAGTTCAAACCAAACTCATTCGACAGGGTAACTACATTGCAGAGATTGACATTACCCTAACCTATACCGATAGTGATTGGTCACCTTATCTTTCCCTGGAAGAAGCCCAAAAACTCGATCGCTTACGCCAAGCCTTGCAGCAAAATGATCTCCATCGCGCCGGACAACTGGCTCGTATTTATCAACTGATGCCCGTAGCGGTTTAGTCTCATCATTTAGAAAATTTGGATACTTCATCAGAGCGATCCAGTAATCTATTATGAAAGCCTACGAATTAGAAGCGATCCCAAATGAATAACCTCTGGTCTGATCCTCCTCAGCGTCGTATTCTTCCCACTGTTACCAAAACCGCTTTGCATGCCCCTAAACAAGATGCAGCTTACTGGCGTACCCTATCCTATAGCGATCGGCTTGCAGCCCTAGAAGACATCCGCCGCGAATATCATCAATGGAAATATTGTGCTGAACCAGGATTTCAAAGAGTTTATTCAATCCTTAGACAACCTAAAACGTAATAAAGCCGCATCAGGACGGTTTCAAGATTTAGCTGATTTAGAAAATTTGGATCCTTCATCAGAGCGATCGTGACAACACAGAATCCCAAAAGCTCAAGGAAGATTTCCATTGGCGATCGTTCAACCTTGGCATAGAATAGTGACAACTCCAACCACGGGCAGCCTATGACCGTACTCACGCCACATCCCACTCTGGAAGAATTCTTACAGTCTCCCGACTTGGACGCTTCCCCTGCTTGGGAATATCGGGACGGGGAAAGGGTTCAGAAACTAACGCCAAAATTCCGCCACGCTCTGCTGCAAAAATTACTGTTAAGCACCCTTCAGGATCCTAACGATCGCTATCTGACCTTGCCGGAACTGCGGTGTACCTTTGCAGAGCGATCGATCGTTCCCGATATTGTCGTGATTGCTCTCGATAACATTCGTTTAAACGATCGGGGTGAGCCGGAAGATAACTTTTTACAAGCACCGGATTGGCCCATTGAAATTTTGTCTCCCGACCAAAGTACCAATCGAGTCATTGATAACCTGCTGCATTGCCTGAATCACGGTAGCCAATTGGGATGGTTAGTGGATCCCCAAGACTATTCCATTCTCATCCTCACTTCTCCCGCAGACCTGAAAGTGTGTCGGGGAAATCAACAACTCCCGGTTTTACCAGACCTGGATTTACGGTTAACGGCTCAGGATATTTTTGCTGGGTTACAGCTTCGCAAAAACCCTTAAAAACCATGAGTGGATCGGATCCACTGCGCCTATGTCCTCCAACTTCGACTTTCTCAAAACCGCATTGCCTGGCTTGCACCAACACACCCTCCAGGCCGAAAGTTTGGTTTATTCTGCCCCCCGGGCCAGTTGTTTTTATGCGCGGTTTGCCCTGGAGCAAGCGGTTCTCTGGTTGTACGATCACGAACGTTACCTCACCCGGCCGTTTTCTGACCCTAAAGCCAATACCCTCGGTGCCTTGATTCATGAGCAAACCTTTAAAGATAATCTACCGCCGGGGTTGTTTCCCAAGGTTCGCATCATCCATTCCCTCGGCAATCAAGCCGTTCACCAGTCGGCCCCTGTGACCGTCCAAGATTCTTTAAAAGTTACGGAGGAACTGTTTCACTTTTGCTATTGGTTGGCTCGGTATTATTCCCCCCAGGGCAAAAGTCTAGGCACCCTCAACTTCGATCGGGATGCAATCCCGCAACCCGCCAGGGAACAACCGGATTTAACCCTCAAACAACTCCAGACCTTAGAAACGCAACGAACCCAGGCGGAAGAACTGAGGCGAATTGCGGAGGCCAGGGCCCAGCAAACGGCGGCGGAACTGGCGGCTGCCCAGGCGGAAATTCAGCGGCTTAAGGCGGCCAATCAAGCGGTGCCGGATACCCATGACTACAATGAAGCGGGAACCCGCCAGTATTTTATTGATGTGCTACTCAAGGAAGCGGGCTGGCCCATTGAGGAACCCGGCTGGACAGAGGTAGCAGTGCCGGGGATGCCCAATGCTACGGGAACGGGCTATGCGGACTATGTGCTCTGGGGCGACAATGGCAAACCCCTCGCGGTGATCGAGGCTAAACGCACGAAGACGGATGCTCGGGTGGGTCAACAGCAGGCCAAACTCTATGCCGATGGCTTGGAACAGTTACATCAGCAACGTCCCGTGATTTTCTACACCAATGGTTACGAACATTGGATCTGGGATGACTGCACCTACCCCCCGCGCAGGGTAGAAGGGTTCCTCAGCAAAGCGGAACTGGAACGGATTATTTTTCGGCGAACCCACCGCGAGCCCTTATTGGCGGTTGCCGTCAATAAAAATATTGTGAACCGGAGCTATCAGGAAGAAGCAATTCGGCGGGTTACGGAAGTGCTCGAACGGAAAGGTCGAAAAGCCCTCCTGGTGATGCCCACGGGGACAGGCAAAACCCGCACCGCGATCGCGTTGGTGGAGTTATTGATGACGGCAAACTGGGTGAGGCGAGTGCTTTTTTTAGCGGATCGCAGGGCGTTATTAACCCAGGCCAAACGGGCTTTTGTCAGTCATTTACCCCAGGTCACAGCGATCGATTTAAGCGAGACTAAATCCATTGATGGGGCCAATGTTGTGCTTTCCACCTACCCCACTCTGTTTAATGCCATTAATCCCCCGCAAGACAGCGATCGTCTTTTTGGGGTCGGCTATTTTGACTTAGTGCTTGTGGATGAAGCCCACCGATCGATTTATCAGAAATATCGCGCTTTGTTCCAGTATTTTGATGCCTTTTTAGTGGGGTTAACCGCAACCCCCAGAGGTGAAATCGATCGCAACACCTATCAAGTGTTTGAGTTACCCAAAGATAACCCCACCTTTGCCTATGAACTGGAGGATGCGATCGCGGATGGCTATTTAGTGCCCCCTCGGGGCGTAACGGTTCCCTTTAAGTTTCTGCGGCGCGGCGTGACCTATGCGGAACTCACCCCAGAGGAGCAACTGGAATTTGAGGAAAAGTTTCAGGATGAGGAAACCGGCGAAATTCCCGATGAGATTAATGCAGCGGCTTTGAATCACTGGTTATTCAACATCAATACGGTGGATCAAGCGCTTCAGATCTTAATGGAACGGGGTCTTAAAACAGAGGGGGGAGATAAATTAGGCAAAACCATTATCTTTGCCCGCAATCATAACCATGCGGTGTTTATTGTCGAACGCTTTGATGCCAACTATCCCCACCTCAAAGGACAGTTTGCCCGCATTATTGATAACCAGTCCTCCTATGCCCAAGGTCTGATCGATGACTTTTCCGATGCGAACAAAGAACCAACGATCGCCGTTTC
Source organism: Prochlorotrichaceae cyanobacterium (assembly GCA_049455215.1). Classification (GTDB taxonomy): domain Bacteria; phylum Cyanobacteriota; class Cyanobacteriia; order Prochlorotrichales; family Prochlorotrichaceae; genus JBEAPM01. The sequence continues at coordinate 1,600 of JBMTZC010000149.1, read as the reverse complement.
CGTGGATATGTTAGATACGGGGATCGATGTGCCGGAAGTGGTGAACCTGGTCTTTTTTAAGCCCGTTTATGCTCGGGTCAAGTTTAACCAGATGATTGGTCGCGGCACCCGGCTCTGCCCCGATCTCTTTGGGGTAGGGCAAGACAAAACAGAGTTTCTGGTCTTTGATCTCTGCAGCAACTTTGAGTTTTTCAAGCGGCAGCTTCAGGAAACTGAGCAAAAACTGCGGGAGCCCCTGACCGCCCGCCTCGTGAAATCCCGCCTGGAACTGGTGAAAGCCTTGGCCGCCCAGTCGGAGTCCGGCACGACCCAACCCGTGACCGCCACCCTTCAGGAACGGGGGGGCAGCTATGCCGTAGACGATCCCCTGGCGGATCTGCGCACCACCGTCTTGGATGATCTGCATCGCCATGTGGCTTCTCTGGAGCAAACTAACTTTCTGGTGCGGCCCCACTGGCAACGGGTGGCAGAATTTGCCCAACGCGATCGTTGGAATACGCTGAGTGAAGCGGATCTGAAGATCATCGCGGAGCAACTCGCCCCCTTGCCCAATACCCTGCCCCGCGAAAACCAGTTGGCCAAAGAGTTTGACTTACTCTGCCTGAAACTCCAGCTTGCTCTCCTCAAGACCACCGCAGACTTTATCCCCTTACGGGACAAAGTACAGGATTTAATGGGGCTGTTGGAAGCCAAACAAACGATTCCCGCCGTCAAAGCCCAACTCCCCCTCATTGAATCAATGCAGTCCGATCAATGGTGGTCTAATCTCACCGTTACCCTGTTAGAACAGGCGAGGAAAAACCTACGGGATTTAATTCGTTTCATCGATAAACAATCCACAGCGATCGTTTATACGGACTTTCAGGATGAGTTGGGAGAAATTAGCGATGCTGAGGTTCCCCTCGTCCAAACCGGATTTAGTCCCCACCAGTATCGCCGCAAAGTGGAACAGTTTATTCGTGCCCATGAAAACCATATTGCCATTAACAAACTCAAACGAAATCTTCCCTTAACGGCGCAAGATCTTGAGGCTCTGGAGTCGATGTTGTTTAGTGCTGAAGCGTTAGAAAATCGAGAAGTCTTTGAAGAGGTTTTTCAAGACCAATATGGTCAAGCGGGGCAAGTGAACCTGCAAGTCTTTATTCGAGAACTGGTGGGCTTAGATCGCAATGCCGCCAAAGCCGCCTTTAGTCAATATTTAGACGATAAAACCTTTAGTGCCAATCAAATTCGTTTCGTTGAAAACATTATTGACCACTTGACCCAACAGGGAGTCATGAACCCCGGTTTATTGTACGAATCGCCTTACACCAACCTCAGCCCCGAAGGCCTAGATGGCATTTTTGAAGAAGAAGACGCAGACCAAATTATAGCGATCGTGCGATCGTTTAATGAAACCGTTGGCAAAGCCTTTACCGCCGCCTAAGTCCCGGAACGAGTACTGTTAGGCATCGTATCCCCCCTAACCCCCCTTTTTCAAGGCTACTGTGTACACAGAAGTCATTAGCAAGAGTCTGACACTTCTAAAACCCCCTCTAACTCCCCCTTCGCAAGGGGGAGGATCGGATTGGCTCGGAGTTTCCACCCTTTCCAAGGGGGG
>JBMTZC010000148.1:0-10202 GCA_049455215.1 Prochlorotrichaceae cyanobacterium | reverse complement strand
ATGGTAAAAGTCATCCACCGCCTCTCGCATCTCTTCGAGATTGGCATCGTAGACCGTAATCACCCGATCGAAACCAAGATCCGTTAAGGCTTCGGTCATACCCTGGGCATCATTTACCGGGTTTTGCAGGGGACTAATGGTTTCATAGGCACTGTTCCCCATCACTAAGGCTACACGACGATCGCTTCCTTGACGGGGGGAACTGGGCTGAATTTCTTGAAATCCCCGATCCTCTGGAGACTGCGCCAAAACTGGACGATCCAACGGATCCCCCATCCCCCCTTGAGCCAAGCTGAAGAGGCTCGCCAGCGTCAGGACAAGTACGGTCAAGCAGGTTGCAGAGGAGACTAAGGGCATCAAAACCAAGAAGAAACACCTTTTTATGGTAATCCAGATAGCAGCGAACAGCCATTCCCGCCCCCCGGTCTTTAGATGTTATGAGCAATCACTTGGACAGGACGGCCTTACCCCTAGGACGTTATCTCACCTTAGGGGATCTCTGTACCTGTACCCAGACCTACCAGCGCTATCGTAATGCGATTGATCCCTTGCCCCGATCGCTGGAGTCTCTTGATGCCCTGCAATCCCTCTGCACTACGCTAGTGGATCCCATCATTGACCACTTTGGTCGAGATCAGTTTGAGCTAACCTACGGATTTTGTTCAGTGGACTTAAAGCGCTTTTTAGCCCAGAAGGATCCAGAAACTGGGCTGAAAAATGGACGGGTCGCGCCCCATCACGATCAACACATGGCCCACGAACTCAATCGCAAGGGAAAGTATTTTTGCGATCGCTTGGGGGCCGCCGTTGACTTTCGGATTCGGAACTGTTCAAGCGATACTGTGGTGCAGTGGGTGGTGGATCAACGTTTGCCCTTTGATTCGATCTACTACTACGGAGAGCATAGACCACTACACATCAGTTATGGCCCACAGCATAAACAGAAAATCTGGGCATTTACGCCCCAGGGCACTCCAACACGACGGGGGACTGAGCGTTGGTCTCCTCAAAGATCTTAAAAATAATTCTGACTCTACCGTTTTCTAGGTACAGATGCTAGAACCACGAAATCCCGTAAACTTATTGCTCAGAAAGTCACGAAAATCTGTCGTGTCAGCGATCATATCTAGAATCTGTTAGGGGCAGTATACTTCAATTTCATTAACGCACCCTACAAGAGCAGCGATCGTAATGATGGCCGAGTGAGAAGTGACATTTTTGGCTTACTGAATAATTCTTGAGCATATCTTCTCATTTCGAGTATACGTTTGCCCTCGCGATCGTACTAAAACCTATGGCAAAAACGAGATGGACTGGTGTACATTTTTGAGAATTTACCTTAGCCTCTTGTGGTCTTGATGCCTATGTCACTAGTTTGCTTACAGTCCCTCTGCCTGGGTTTCTAGACCATTCAGATAAGGGTGGAAATATTCAGCAATGGAAAAGACTAAATCGTCATTGAGGGTACAGGGTAAAATATCGGCAAAGTTATTGAGAATGACCACGGCATTGACATTTGCATCTTGAATATTGAGGGAATTGAGGCGTTTACAAAAGTGTTCATTAAGCACACGAATATCTTGATAAATCTTGAGTAGCCTTTCCATTTCCCAATCTGGCTCTCCTCCTTTTTTAAACACTAAATACTGAGAAAATAAATACATAGAAATCGCTCGATATATGGTCTCTTCTAGGGAGGCAAAGGGGAGATGGTACCGTACCATAGGCCTGAGTTTTTCCATGACGGGACAACCACTGGTCGCCATATAAATTCCCATGAGAGAACTAATCCCTCTCTGCAATGCTAAGGATTTAGAATAGGTGCGTTCTTGGGTAATGACCGTAACCGTCACTTGACTAAAAGAAAGCTTATCTTGAAAGGAATGAATTAACGTTTGGATACTGAGGGCCATCGGACAGTATTGATCTTCAGCTTCTGTCAGAGAGCAGTTTGGACATTGATGATGGGACAACCGAGTCCAGTCCGGAGCGTCTTCTGTGGTCGATCGCACTAGGGTGAGGTTGGGTAGGTTAACCGACAGATCAAATTTGATTTGGTCTCCCTCTTCAAAGGTAAAGATATATTGAAAATCGAGCTGTTTGGTGTTCTGTCTCATCTTGGGCAGCACTTTAAGGTGACAGAGAATGATACTTTGTACCCTACTCTCTGGTGAAGATATTTCTACTTTAACGCGCTTGCTAGGGAAAGCCCCCTATCTAGGCCCTAGCCTCTCCGCCCATAATGGGCTATGCTCTGAGGGCAAGATAGCCTTGCTCCGCTGAGGTTTTTATGAATTTAGGGAAACGATCGCAAACCACCCAACCCTTGGAAGTTCAACTGCTACGCGAAGGGATTGTTGAATCCATTCACAAAGTTGAAGCTGTTGTGTGTGACGATCGAGGACGATCGCTAATGGTGGCGGGGGATCCGGAAACCGGTACTTTTATTCGGTCTGCCCTCAAACCCTTTCAAGCTCTAGCGGTCACCACAACTGGCACTCTAGATAGCTTTAATCTGAGCGATCGAGATCTGGCCATTATTTGTAGTTCCCATCGTGGCGCGGTGGAACAGGCTCGTCAATGTTTTAACGTCCTCTGGCAAAGTGATGTGGATCCCTGTTGCCTGCAATGTCCCATTCCCGAAGGAAAGCGTAGCGCTCTAGAACATAATTGCTCTGGCAAACATGCGGGAATGTTAGCGGTTTGTAAGCACCGGGGCTGGAGTCTCAATGATTATTTACGGCGGAAGCATCCTTTACAGCAGTTAATTGTCAGCCAAGTCGCGGAATTATTGCAGATGCCCGCAGCGGAACTGATTGTGGCTCAAGATGATTGCGGGGCTCCCACCTACTTTATGCCGTTGTACCAGATGGCAACCCTCTATGCTCGGCTCACCGCTGGCAATAATTTAGATATGGAACGTATTGTGCGTGCCATGACTCACCATCCGGCGTTGGTGTCAGGAGAAGGGTCTTTTGACACGGAACTGATGCGGTTGAGTGGTGGCCAAGTGGTGAGTAAAGCGGGAGCCGAAGGTATTCAGTGTGTGGGACGGATTCGAGAAGGCCTGGGTTTAGCTATTAAAGTTAAGGATGGTGCCAAGCGGGCGAAGTATGCGGCGGCCATCCAAATCCTCAAGCGCTTGGGCTGGATTACCCCGGCAACGGCGGAAAGCCTCTCGGATCAATTTATGACCATTGATTCTATTAAACGGTTGGATGTTTTAGGGGATATGAGCTTTTAGGCGATCGCTTCCCTCTACCTATCCTGATGTCCTGGCCGTCCGCTTCAGTAAGGGCTTTCCACTGAAAAGTGTAGTTATACGGATTCGGGAATCCCCCACCATTACATATCACACGTACTTGTAAGTCATATCACATCGCGGTTAGACTCTTCTTTGTATATTTTTATAAATTCATGACCGATCGTCAGTGCCTTTTCTAAATCGCCATCGTCTCATTTGTTATCCCAAGTAAAATCCCACTAATATCCCAGTTATAAAGGGGGTACGCCATCATGCAAGGAACGGCAATTATTCGCAAACTCGTTGAAAAAGCGATCTACCTCAAGCGGTTAACGCCTGAAATTGAAAAAGGAATTAATGCAGAGCTGACCCGCCTAGGATATGTCTCAGACGTAGACTATGAAGCTTTGGAGTTGTTGATGTCGGAAATGGATGCGGGGCGAATCCGATTGGTTCCGAGTGCATAGTTCGGTGTCCCGGCCTGTTCGTATTCATTGGAGACCATTGTTATGCCCCACCCCATTATGTATGCCAAGGATCATTACGTGATCCTGTGTCCCGGCCAAGAGGAAGAATTTGTGACGGCGGCAGAAATGTTAGAGCGGTTGAGGGCGATCGTTACGGAACATCCTGAACTGCTGCCCCGACAACCGCAATTGCCCCCCCAGGATGAAGCTCTCCAGGATCTACTCGACAACTCCTGCGAATTGGCCTGGGATAATGGCAACTGGATTCAGTGGTATGCGGTACGTCTGGAGTCTTGAGTTTTGTAGAGCGCGTCATTCCACTTCAGCCTCTTCACGCCAAGGGATGAGATCCCCTAGCGGGTTTTCACCGCTGTTCCCGTGGCAGTAATCAGGAGCAGCACGCCTTTTTCATCCACATTAATGCTATCTGTATTCAGACTCACCCCAATGATGCCATTTGCCCCCATACGCTTGGCCCGTTGTTGGAGTTCTTCGATCGCTTCCTTTTGCCCCTTTTGGAAGATCTGTTCATAACTGCCGGTACGGCCCCCAATCATGTCTCGAATTCCGGCAAAGAAATCCCGGAGGGCGTTGGTACCGTACACTACTTCTGCGGTGACTAAGCCCAGGTAAGACTCAATTTCCATTCCTTGCAAGACATCGGTGGTTGTGGTTAGCATTACATCATCTTCCTTTTTGATTTACCAAGGCATTCAGTAACTATGGGACAGGCGCAACCCTATCACTGCTCCGTAGGAGCATTTGTGGCATACCCTCATCGATTTTACCGACTTCTCGGGTTATTGTGCATGATGGGGGGCATAGGCTTACTCGTTCCCAGTCCGCCCTTAGTCGCCCAAACCCTAGGGGCCCAAACCCTGATTGCCCAGTCCCAATCCAATACTCAGGAGTTAAGACAATTACTCCGAGATGCGCGGGAAAATATTGAGGCGGGACAATATCAGGAAGCGATCGCGCTCTATACCCGGGCAACTCAACTCGATCGAGAAAACCCCCAAATTTTTTCGGGTATTGGGTATTCCTATAGTCAGTTAGGACAGTTTGCCGCTGCTGCCGCTGCGTTTCGACAAGCCGTGGCTCTCGATCGCCGTAATGTTGATTTTCAGTATGGTCTAGCCCTGTCGTTACAGAAGGCTGGCGATCATCAAGGCGCGATTTCTGCCTACCAAGCCCTCATTCAACTGGACAATCGTCCTCAAAACCGCAACCGGACGAATACCTATTTGGGGCTGGGGCAGGCTTTTGCTAGTGCGGGGGATTTAGCGGCTGCGTTGAGAACCTATCAACAGTTAATCAGCCTAGATCCCAAAGAAGCTCGGGCCTATGATGCAGCGGGGGAAATTTTAGTGAAGCAACAACGCTTTGAGGAAGCGCTGCCCCTCTTTCAAAAAGCCCTGGAATTGGTGCCCAATACCCCCGGGACTTACATTAACTTGGGCATTACGTGGGTGGGTTTGCGTAATCCTCAGCGGGGCATCGAAGCCTTTGAACAGGCCCGACGACTCAATCCTCGCAATCCTGATGTGTACTTTAAGTTAGGAGAAATTTTTTATCAAACGGGTCAGCCAGAAGAAGCTCTGGAAATTTACCATCAGGTGCTCCGCTTGGATCCCGAGCAGGCGGCTCCTCGTCAGCGCATGGTGGAAATTCTTTTGGCTCAACCAGACTATCTCAGAGCGATCGTCAATGCCCGGTTGTGGGTCGATCGCTTACCCTCGGATCCGAATGCCTATCGTTACTTGGGGCTAGCCCTGCAGGGCCGAAACCGTCCCCAGGAGGCCCGCACTGCCTGGGCTGCGGCTAAGTCTTTGTATCAGCAACAGGGGAATCTACAGGGGGTACGGGAGATTGAGGGATTAGAACAAAGCCTTCGCTAATAGCGGGAAAACGGGGAGGGGCGCGGCTAACGTCTATACGGCTAGGGATCTAGACAGGTTTTCGCGATCGTTTAATCGTTTAAGGTCGTAGTAGTTTGAATTTCACCCTGGGGTTGCCATTGCACGGCACCATCTCTGCCCGTCCAATAGAGGGGAATCGATCGATCCCCAAAGGCAGCGATCGTTTCAGGATCGAGGGTGGAGCGACTGGCCACCGCCCACTGCCAAGGCACTGCATCCAAAATTGAGGACTTGAGGGACTCACCAGTCCACCACAGCCAGGGGCGAAGGGCACTGAGGTTTTGCACTGCAAGCTCTAAGTCGGACTGGGCTTCGGTACTGAGGAGGAAAAATCCCAGGCGGGTAGGATCGGTTTGATCGATGATTCGCCAGAGGCTACCGCTGGGGTGCAATAGGGTTAACTGCCATCGTCCCAGTTCCAGGGCAGGGGTACACTGATTGTCTGTCGGGGATATGTCTACGGTCTCGGCGCAGGAGAGGGGAGCGATCGTAGTTTGCTGCTGGGTTAAGGCTGTTTGTAGGGCTTCTCGGCTCCACTGTTCCCAGGGGGGAATATCTCCCGCAGTTCCTGAATCGGGATGGCTAAAAAAGCGATCGACCTTGATACCGGTGAGGAGTCTTAACCAGCCTTCTCGATTCTCCAAGGTATTGCGACTGGGGACGGCCCACACTAAACGGTTAATCCCCTGATTCTGGAGGTAGGGCAGTAGGGTATAGCGCACCGTGTCTTCTCCGCCACTGTTGACGATCGCAGCTTTGCCTTGATCCTGCAGGATCATGACGGGGGGATCTCCCCCAGCCACGATCGTGAGCTGACTTAAGCGAGCTTGACTATACCAGTTGGGGACCAGCGTCAAAACGATCGCGAGTCCCACACTGCCCCAGCGTAACCACGGGGCAGGATGCAGCCAAATGAGTAGGAACAAACCATAGAGTAAGCCCAGTTGTAGGGGGCTAATACTGCCCACCGCTAAGGTGGCACCGGGGAGGGCTAAGCAACCCTTCACCAGTAGGAATAGGGCTTTGACGGGAAAGTAAAGAGTGTGGGCCAGGAGTGTTCCTAAGGGGACGGAGACTATGGCGGCTAGACCGCTGATCATGCCCCCTAAACTAATCACCGCAATCGGCAGGGTGGCAATGATATTGACCCCCAGACTGTAGGGGGAAAAGACACCAAACTGGTACAGCAACACCGGCACTGTCCAGATCATAGCTGCGATCGGAACGGCGCAGAGACTGGCCAGCTTAGAGGGTAAAAAGTCCAGCCGTTGACTCACCGGGGTAGCCGTAGTCACTAAGCCAAAGGTAGCTAAAAAACTGAGCTGAAACCCCAGATCCCAAATCCAGAGCGGGCGTATTAACAGCAGGAGAATGCCCACCAATCCTAAAATGCCTAAGGGTTTGGTGCGACGTTGCAACACTAAACCCAACAGTCCCGCACTCCCCATCAAAACCGCCCGCAAAATTGAGGGCTGGGGCCCCGTTAATCCAATGAAGCCCAAGAGGGAAAAGACTCCCGTGATCCCTTGGAGTAAAGGCGATCGTCCCTGGGTGAGCCAGAGAACCACCCCCAACAGCAAAGAGACATGAAACCCAGAAGCGGCGATCGTATGGGCCAAGCCCGCCCGGGCAAAGTCCTGACGCACGGTTTGGGGTAAGTCCACACTACGACTCCCCATCACCATGGCACTCACCAGAGTACCGTCGGGACTGCCGAGGGCTCCCACCTGAGCTTGCAAAATGCGCTGACGAAGCTTCCACCAACCAAAGCTAGAGCCCGCAAAGCCAGAGGTTTTCGTTTCGAGAAGTTTCACCTGCTGGCCACTCAGTCCAGCAAAACAACCTTGACGGGCCAGGTACTGCTGAAAGTCGAACCCGGCGGGATTATTGGCTGGTTTAGGCTGATAACTTAGCCCCGTCACCTGGATCTCCTGCCCCGATCGCAATCCCGTTCCCTGCAAGAGGGGGACGGTGGTGTACAGACACCCTTGAGTCTTTTGCTCAGGGCTTTGTGCAGAATTTTGATCAGGGCTTGAACCTTCTATTGCACGGGTCTGCAGTTCCGCCACCGCGAGTTCAAACCGCACCCGATTACTGCTATTCAAAGTGGGAATACTGTGAATTGTTCCCCTAACCGTGACGATCGGATTGGGCTGTTGCTGTAGTAATACGCTGATGTCTTGCGCCTGGGGACGAGGGGTCTGCCAGGAGAGATTCAGCGCTGCTAACCAAACAATCGCAGCGGCAATGATCCAACTCAGGGGACGGGGGCCGCTCCACCACCAGCGAGGCACGATCGCTGCAGATCCTAAACTGGCCAAGGACACCACCAGAGTGGCTACGGGAATGCTGCCCCAGTGCCCTTCGATCGCCGTGATCCCTAGCCCCACAACATAGGCAATCCCCCAGAGAATCAGATCCGGCGTAAACATCAGAGTGACCTCCCCGATTGACTAGCCTGGTAACGTAAAGCCCATTGCTGTTTTGACTCGTTTTAGGGTCGCTTCAGCGATCGTTGCTGCTTTTTCCCGACCCGATCGCAAAACAGAGTCTAAATAACCGGGTTCTGAGCGCAGGGATCGATATTTTTCCTGAATCGGTTTGAGACGATCGATCGCCACCTCCGTCAAGAGGGGTTTAAACTGCCCCCAGCCCATCTCTGCACAGGTCTGAGCCACGGTTTCCCGATCCTGTCCCGACAGGAGTTGATAAAGGGTCAATAAATTCTGACATTCCGGGCGATTGGGGGTTTCCGGATCGGTGCCATCAAAAAAGAGCCCCCGAATCGAATCGGTTTTACAGCGTTTAATTTTCTTCTGAATATCATCCGGCGTATCCAACAGATTAATGCGGCTTAATTCGGAGGGATCGGACTTCGACATCTTTTTGGTGCCATCCGTTAAGCTCATCACCCGAGCTCCCTCGGAGCGAATCAGGGGATCGGGCAATTTCAAAACCGGGGCTTCCTCAGTGCCAAAGAGATGATTGACCCGCACCGCAATATCCCGCGTCAATTCTAGATGTTGCTTTTGATCCTCCCCGACCGGCACCTTATCCGCATCATAGAGCAAGATATCAGCCGCCATCAGTACGGGATAGTCTAGGAGCCCCGTACCCACATTTTGCCCCTGTTTTACCGCCTTCTCTTTGAACTGAATCATGTCTTCCAGCCAGTTCAGCGGCGTAACGCAGTTTAATAACCAGGTCAGTTCACTGTGGGCAGGGATATGGGATTGCACAAAAATAGTGGAATGGGCCAAATCAATGCCACAGGCAAGGTAGAGGGCCGCGATCGTGTAGGTGCTTTCCGCCAAAACCTGGGGATCGTGGGGTAGGGTAATGGCGTGTAGATCTACAACACAAAAATAATTCTCATAATGGGCTTGCCCCTCAACCCAATTTTGAATGGCTCCTAGATAATTACCCAGATGTAAATTACCCGTTGGCTGTACGCCAGAAAGAACTCGCGGCTTACCCATGACGTTTTTACAGAATTTGATTATAATTTGTTAAGAAAGTTTACAAAACAAGGTGTGGTTCTTCAAAGCTTTATGAAGAGACTTTAAGGGCCAGACCGATTTATTATCCATTATTACGGGTTCCGTTCCTTCGGAGTAAGACAACAATGATCTCAACCGTTGATTTTTCCCAAACCGCTTTTCCCGCAGCCACGTCTTCGGCTCAGTCTTTAGAAAATTGTTTAGCCCTGGCCCAGAACGTTGAGGCGCACGATCAAGCCACCGAAAAGTTTCAGGAACTACGTACAGACTGCGCTCAAGATGCTTCCCAGGCTCAGGCGATGATTGATATGCTGTGGTGGGAGTTGTTGCGGGCTCGGCGATCGGCTCAGTTCTGGCAAAAAACCTGTGATGTGGAGCGGGAACTGACGGAACGCATGGCGGCCAGCCACTTCCAGTTGCAGCAAAATTATCTGCGCCTTGTGCAGGAACAGTAACTGCCGCAACAGGAACGGCAAGATCAGTAATTACGGACAGCTTAAATGCCACTATTGCAGCGATCGTTAACGCCCATTTTAGATCGAGCCGCTTCTGGCCAGGGCTTATCCCTCGAAGAGGGTCTGGTCTTGCTGGAGCAAAGGGAACCGGAAACGATCGCAGCGATCCAGGCTGCCGCAGATCAGTTACGGCAAGCGTTAGTGGGTGAAACCGTCACCTATGTGGTGAATCGCAACATTAACTTCACCAATATTTGTGAGCAACACTGTAGTTTTTGTGCTTTCCGGGAAGATGAAACCGCTCCAGAAGCCTACTGGCTAGAGCATAGTACGATCGTGGCTAAAGCTCGGGAAGCGGTGAGCCTAGGGGCAACTGAAATTTGTATGCAGGGGGGCTTAAATCCCCAAGCTAAAATCCAAGGTCAATCCCTCAACTACTATTGCAGCCTCCTCCAGACTCTGAAGAGCGAATTTCCCCGTCTCCATCTCCATGCTTTTTCCCCTCAGGAAGTGCAATTTATTGCGAGGGAAGATGGTCTGACTTACGAAGCAGTCATTGCCCACCTGCAGGAAGCCGGCTTAGGCTCGATGCCGGGTACCGCAGCGGAAGTGTTGGA
>JBMTZC010000147.1:0-10251 GCA_049455215.1 Prochlorotrichaceae cyanobacterium | reverse complement strand
TACTTCTGTTGGCGGATAAAATCAGTTTTGCCATCGCCATTGAAGTCTCCAGGGATGAGATTGGCTTCATTTTCGCGTAGCAGATATTGGAACTCTTCACCCAGAGGATTAACAATGTCGAAAGCATCGGCAGTGAAGTAAAGGGCATCTCCGTCACTAATAGCCGTTGAAGCAGTATTGGTTTCTTGCTGTGCAGTGAAGACCTTGCCCCCTTCAATATCTAGCCAAAGGTCGGTGGCCTCTTGAATGACCGTTACATTGTCTAATGCCCAATTATTAACTGAATACGAGGTACTACTATCATCCGCTTGGAACCAGCGAAACTGAGTTTGGGGCGATTCAGCTTCAGCAGGGAGGTCAACTATAATACTCCGCCAGTTACCATCGGAAAGAATACTCTCAGAGTTATAGCGTTCAATTTCAGTCCAAGTCGCTCCACCGTTAACAGAATATTCCAATCGCACTGGATAATTCGGAGATACGGGACTTCCACCATTATTAATGGTCTGGTCAGCAGATGCAGTGCTGATCGTAGTGTTTCCTCCCAGGACTAAATCAAAGGTTAGACGACCTCCAGTGGAAACATCAAAGGTAGGAGAAATCGCATAGCGATCACTGTCTCCATTGAAAAATTCCCAAGCTCCATCTTGATCAGTGCCATAAAATGTTGAACCATTTTGCCCCCCACTCACTTGCCAACTGACCTTGGTATAAGGGGGTGTAAACAGGACAGAATTACTGATAACTTGATCGTTAATCCCGGGGTAAGACCATTGTAGTTGGGGACTAGTAGCATTACCGAAACCCTGGGTTTGAAACTCAATTTCGTAAAGTTGTCCCGCTACTAAGTCGATCGTTTTACTGGCAGTTTGGGTAGAAGGTTGAAAATGACTACTATAGTCTTCTTCAAAGGTGAGGATCTTATTGGACCAATTATTGAGTTGAGTTTGAGTGGGGTCGAACACACCTCGGAAGCGCCCGTGGTTGGCATTGGCACTGCGATCAATAACTCGGGCTAATCCTTCTGAATCGTCAAAATCCCAATAGCCTACTAAATCTGGCTCTGAACCCGTAAGATCCGTCGTAAGATTATTGACAATTTCCGCCGCCGTTAACGCTCGATCCCATAGCTTTACTTCATCGATCTTGCCATCAAAATGACGACCTGTTTCACCATTAATCCCTACTGACTCTGGATTGTAGCCGATGGTAATATTAAAGTTACTATCAGGAACATCAAAGGCTATGGTTGCATTGGAAGAACCTTCTAGAACACCATCAACGTATAGATGAACATTTGTGCCATCGTAAACACCAGCCAAATGATGCCACTGACCATCCGGGAAACTAGTTTGACTGTTTACCGTTCGGATTACTTCGTTCTCCTGATTGCCTACCGTGAAGGCAATTTTATTGGTATTGTTATTGCGATGAAGTCGCCAACTCTGGTTTCCAGTAGCAACTATGGTCTGCCAAACGCTATCAAATTCATCAATATTGATCCAGGCTTCTACCGTAAAAGCTTGAGCCAGGTTATACATCGCACCGTAGTTTGTAATTTCTACATAGTCATTCGCACCATCGAGGTCTAGCACTTGTTCGGGATTTTGCCAGTTATCAATTAACTGATTCCCATCCACACTGAGGCGAGTTCCCCCAGTGCTGGTGGTGGTGAAGGTATAAGTTCCGGTGACGGGTGCTTTGATGTAGCCTGTAATTTTTTTGCTGGTATTGGCATCCAGGCTAAGGTTATCCAGTCCAGAAACACGATCCACAGCGATCGGATCATTTTCCAAATTAGGATTATTAAAGATTTCTACCGTCAGCCCTTGGGCAAAGCCCGAAATGTAATTGGCTCGCACCTGTTCCGGGGAGAGGATTTTGCTGTAGAGGGCCACTTCATCGATCGTGCCCTGGAAGTATTTGCCATCTCCGCTAAGGGCTTCGGTATCCGACAGGCGGGTATCTCCCTGCATCATGGCGATACCTACGCGCCCAGTATGGGCTGGCATTTCCGTAAAGCCGGTCTCGACGCTGCCGATCGATTCCCCATTGAGATAACCCGTTAGTGTCCCAGAGTCAAAGCTCAAGACCAGATAGTAGCGCTGGTTAGCCTGCACAGTGGTTGAGAGCCATTCCCCGGTACTATTAGCCCAAGCTCCCAGGTTTAGCTGAGCGTTGTCCAGGTAAATATTGAAGCCATTAACACCGCCGCCCTGTTCATAAATGACCTGTTGCCCTTCTAGGTTGTCGGCACTGAACCAGAGTTCGATCGTGTAAACCGATTTTGCTTGGGTATTAATTGCGTCGTTGTTGGGAATGGCAATGCCATCACTAAAGCCATTGAAGTGGGTGGCGGTACTGCCGGGAACTAAACCGGGGACACCAAGCTGAGGACTGCCCACCGCGCTGCCGTTGATCGCACTGCCCACGTTGACCGAGTTATTGAGGTTCCCATTCAAGCGCCAATGGGCAAACTTCCCTCCAGGGTATTCTTGGGCGCTTTGGTAGCTGTCTAAAATTTCCGCATCGGTGAGGGCTACATCATAGATCCGAATGTCATCTAGGATGCCATCAAAATAGTTACCCGTGTCCCGTGTGCTGGTGTTGGATAGACGGGTTCCTCCATTGTTATAGCCAATGCCAATATCACCAGTGTGGGTTGGAATCGCGTTAAAGGCGGTGGTGGTGGTGCCAAAGAGCTTGCCATTCAGATAGCCATGGAGTTGTCCTTGGTCAAAGGAGAAAACAACCTGATACGTCTCATTGACATTAACCGTTGTAGACAGCCATTTACCCACATTATTTTGCCAAACACCAAGACTTAAGGTGTTGCCATTCAGGAAAATATTCAGTCCATTCCCAGTACCACCTTCTTCGTACAGCATATTAATGCCGCTGAGATTGTTGGCCTCAAACCACAATTCCACAGTGCGCTGGGCATAGGGACCGCCGGTATTGAGAGCTGGATGATCAGTAACTTTGATTCCCTGGTTAAATCGCTCTAGCAGTTTAATGGCTTGGGTGCTGCTTGGGGTTAAGCCTTGGGTATAGCCTGGGGAGGCGGTGGTAGTCACGGTAGACAACGCCACTGCACTGCCCAATGTCCCGCTATTTTGGCGGTTACCATCTAAATTCCAACGGGCGATCGGTTCTACAGTAGTGGTGGAATTGTCCGGGGCGGAGGTACCCGCTGCATAGATGTCCTGAACCTGCGCGGCACTGAGGGCGGTGCGGTAGAGCTTGAGGTCATCCACAACTCCATCAAAGTAGTTGCCCTCACCAATGAACTGCTCTGTGCCATTGCGGTAGTTGTAAACAATTTCCTCTGGGCTAGTGATCTTGTTATAGAGCTTTAGCCCCTCGATCGTTCCCTCGAAATAGTGACCATCCCCACTGAGCACATCATCGTTATCGTTGCTAAAGCGAGCATCATTTTTGCTGTAGCCGATCGCCACATCTCCATTATGGGCTGCGATGGTGTTAAAGTCGGTGCTTAACTCCCCTAAATAGACCCCGTTGACATAGCCCTTGAGGATTCCCTGGTCAAATTGCAAGACTGCATGGTAAGTCTGGCCCAGTGCCACCGTCGCACTCAGCCACTCCCCGATATTATTCACCCAAGCCCCCAGCTTGAGGACATTCTCATCTAGATAGAGGTTCAAGCCATGGGCAGTGTCGCCCTGCTCATAAATCACCTGCCGTCCCGTGAGGCGATCGGGACTGAACCACAGTTCGATCGTCTTTTGGCCATAACCGGCAGAACTGGTGTTAATGGCCGCATTATCAAAGATATGCACCCCATCCGTACTGCCATTAAAGGATAGAGCCGATCCAGCGTCATTTTGGAGCAAACTGCCCACAGCGGTGGGGGAACCGATAACGCTAGCAGTGGCACTGTTAATGCTGCTCAGTCCATCTAACGTCCATTCCGCGATCGGGGGCGTTGTGTCGATCGCACTGAAGAAGCGAGTATCGCCTTTCATGTGGGCCACTCCGATATCCTCTGCATGGGGCCCCATCGCCTCAAATCCAGTAGCTACGCTGCCAATTTCTGTGCCATTGACATAACCGCTGAGGGTACCTTGGTCAAAGCTCAGCACCACATGGTAGGTCTCTCCGGCGCTGATTTCCGTGGTCAGCCACTTGCCCACACTGTCGCGCCATGCCCCTAATTTAAGCTGATTGCCATCGAGAAACAGGTTAAACCCGTTGAATGCCCCCCCTTGCTCATAAATAACCTGCTGACCCTCCAAGGTATCGGCCTTGAACCACAGTTCAATGGAGCGCTGGGCATAGCGGCTATCGGTATTAATGGCCAGATTATTGGGAATAACAATCCCGTCGCTGCTGCCATTAAAGTCCAGTGCGCCGTCGCTATTTTCGGGCAGTCCCGCCACAGTGCCCGGTGTGCCCACCACGGTGCCATCCACCGCAGCGCCCAGGGTTCCCGCATTGGTGACGCTATTGCCGTTGGTGCCGGTGACCACGGTATCCAAGGCCCAATTTCCGATCCTGTGGAAGTCGAGGGTTTCGGCGGGCACTTGGTGATAGCGATCGGGGGTAGTCCCTATATTGTTATCGGTAATGGGCAGCGAGATTATGGTTTTGGGGATGCCATTGTCAAAGGTTTCGTAGAATCCCTCCCCCTGGGTGCGATCGCGCTGATCCACCGGCAGATAGTAGATCAAACCACTTGTATTCGGATCAAGGCGATGATCGAGGTTGGCTTGGATCTCTTCCTGGGTTCGGGCGATGTTCCAAATCCGGATCTCATCCATCTGGCCATCAAACTCCCGGTTGGCGAATTGGGCGTTGCCACCAATTCGCATGTTGTAGTTGCCTGCGGGAATTGACCCGGATGCGTTGTTTTGTCCCGATAGCTCCCCGTCAATGTACAACTTCAGGGTGCTACCATCGTAGACCGCTGCCACATGGTGCCATCCGCCATCATTCACCCCAACGCTACTGGAAGTACTGCCGACCCCTTGAATTGTAAAAATCAGTTGGTCGGTATCCCGTCGGCGCTGTAAACGCCAGCTATCATCGCCTTTCACTACAATCGCTTGCCAGGTTTTGGTGAAGCTATCCACCTTAATCCAGGTCTCTACGGTCATGGCAGACCCTAAATCAGCCGCGAGTTCCGCAGAGCGATCGCTGTCCAGTTCCACATAGTCATCCACCCCATCAAAGGAGAGGGAGGTGGAGACACTTTCTCCCTCTAGGATGAGGTTGCCTTGGCTGCCAAAGTTCGTAAAGGTTTGGATTAGCTCAGTTGTGCCATCTGCATTTTGCACGGCTTCGATCGTGTCGTCATTCTGGGGATTGCCCACAAACAATGAGGCATCTACGGTCAAAATATCAAACAGATCAATGTCAATATCAATGTCAATGCCCCCGGTGCCAATCTTAGCCGTTCCAGAGCCTACGGTTTGACCAAACAACTTAACTGACGCATCCGCCGTGAACGATGAGTTCACAACCCCCAGGAGACTATCACTGGTATTAAAGGCAAAGTTCAGTTCATCACTTTCATCCACATCGGCGGTATTGGGATCATCAACCCCCTCCAGGACAAACCAGCCCAGTCCCCCTAGATCCAGCCGTTCTAGGGTCAGGAACGCGGAGGTCTCTGTGCTGCCAAATAAGCCTCCAGCCCGATTAAAGGCAAAGCGCCCCGTCGCCCCCCAAGCATTCACCTCACCATTGATATAGAGGCCGGCCCCATAGGGTTCCCCGGCAATATTGACATCCTCGGGCATATAGTAAAAGAGCGGATTTAAGTCCCCATCCCCATCGCTATCAAAGGATTGGATCGTAAGATCAAAAATGGTGTTGAGGAGATCAAAAACTGCTTCTACTTCTTCAAAGGAATCGCTCAGTTGGGATGCGGTATAGCTGCCCACTGGCCCCAGGAAGAGATCCATCAAGCTAATGGGCTGATTGAGGGTTAAACCAAAGCCATTTTGGGCCGGATTAGCGGAGTTGTAGTAGATAACAGAGTTAAAGTCATAGTTGCCAAAGGCGAGATCACCAATGACACCAACCGCATTGCCCGTGGAACCAAAATCGAGCTGGATTCCCACCTGACGAAACGCTGAATCGGGAATGCCGAAGGGATTTTTCCAAGGGTCGCCGAGGGCATCCAGGTTAAAGAAGCCCCCAAAGGTGGTAGAGACGCCCGATGGATTGGCGGGGTTGCCCACTTCTCCCACTGTGACGCTGTTCTTGACTCCACCAATGAGGGACAGGGGCGGCTCATTTGTCCGAACGGGATCGTAGCCTTCTAGGGTCAAATCCCCCACTAAGCCGGTGGTGGTTTCCAGACCGTTATAGTCAGTAATGCCAATTTTATATTCGTAACCTATCCCATTAAAGCTGAGGGCAAAGCTTTCATCAAAGTTGGGAACCTGGAAGGGGAACGATAAAATCGGATCTTCTAACCCCACGTTGAGATAGGTGTTGAGACCAATAGCTTTGGGAATACCGTTGTCAAACTCAAACTCAACCCCAACTAATAGCTCGGAACTTAGTAATCCCAGTAAATTAATGCCTAAAAATTGACAGGCAAAGTCTTCAATATCTTCCGCAAGTTCCCAGTTGTTGAGGGTTGTAGTTCCTTGAACCTCAAAACTATCAACACTATCAGAACCTTTGAGAACAAACTTAGGGTTGTTAATGATCAGGTTAGGGAAAAGACCTTGCATAAAGTCGGGAAGATAGTCCCCGATCGCAAAGCTCGTCTGACCATTAAGACGATACTCCACCAGCTTAGGGGCTGCGCTGCTAGTTCCGTTTTCTGTTTTCTTGCCAATACTTAAAATCGCTAAGTCATCGTTGTCGGGGTTTCCGTCACCATCATCAACCAACGCTTGGACAGAGAAGGTCGTCTCACTTTTGCTTTGATCGGAGTTTTCTTTGCTTGAATAGCTGATTTTCGGGTTTCTGAGGCTACCGCTAATGGTAGATCCGCCAAACAAATCATCAACAATGTTATTGCTACCGGATCCAAATACGGCACCAGGACTGAGATCGATGTCATAGTCTAGAGTCTGGCCAAATTCTAGGGCGTATTGATCCCCTTCAATGTCAAGGGATAGCGTTAGGAAATCTTCGGTATCCAGATTATTTAAGGCATTCGTTAGGCCAGGAGTGCCCAACCCTGCCAGTTCTGAGATTTCGTCGATCGCGTTGGCAATATCCGTAACCTGGACATTGGAGGCAACAATATCAATATTGGCAGCACGATAGGATGTGTCATCCAGAATTGTAATCTTAAGCTGGGGATTGTCAAAAAAGAGACTTTGATCAAAGGTATTGCCTAGAGTTGACCCAAAGCTTGCGGCAAACTCTGTGGCTGTGAACTCCTTCTCAAAGTCAATGAAGAAAATAAAGTCACCATCCAGGTTAAAGCCCTGTTCAGTCACTTTAATCGAGGCAATATTATCGTTAATAAACTGCTGGAGTCGGGTGAGACCAAACTGATCGGGGTCAAAGCCATTACCGCCATTCAGCCCATCCCGAATGACCGCTTCTAAATCTTCATAGTCTATAATCCCATCTTGGTTAAAATCTGTGATAGTCCAATATTCAACACCCGTGGCAGCATCAATGCCCGTGGGTTCAATCACGGCGCGGGGGGGGACTTCAGAACTCGCCAGACTGAACTCCTGGGTTACGATGTCTTGATCTCCCAGCAGAGTGACCAAAATCTCATTGAGGCCAATCTCTATTTCTGCGGGTGTCCCTGCGTTTTGGGTGAATGTCTGCCCATTAAATAGCTCTGTCAATAGCAGTAGTGGATAGGTATGGCTTTGCGTCAAGCCCACCATGCACTCGGTACCGGGCTGCATATCCCGGCGCCAATTATTGAGATACAAATCGGCATGACCAAGGGAGCCGTTATAGCCCAGGGTTTCTGTTGAGTGCAGAACAACAACCCGATCGGCATCTCCCACACTGAGCCGTTCTGTCTCTGGCTTACCCGTCCCCCCTTCAAACAGCGGCCCTGCAGGATCTAAGGCAATAATCGTCGCGATCGAATTTCCTGTTGCAGTTTGATAAGCAGCCCCCGCATTCCCCATCACATGGCCCCCTAAGCTGTGACCAATGAGGGTGATTTCTTGGGGGTTGAGTCCTAGGGTGCTTAAATACTGGCCGATCGTTTCACCGACAGGGGCCGTATCATTGGCCGAACTCCTATAGTCGTAAAGCTTATTGGACGCATCAGTCCACTCCACAAAGAGAATATTGGCATTGGCATCATAGCCTCGAATACTCTCTAAAGATGCGATCCAATCGTCATCCCGAATGTTTGAACTGTTCCAGCCATGGGTCACCACATAGGTTTGCTGCGTGGAATCTATGGTCACCCCCGGATCGCCCATAAGGTAGAAGTTAACGGCCTTTCCAGCCACGGATTGCGTTTCAACCAACTGATATCCGGCGGGGACGGGTCCTTCCGCAGTGGCTTCGTCATAGGCCTCGACCACACGATCGACAATTTCCTTCCGGAGGACACTGAGGGTTGCGTCAAAGATGTCAGACATAGGAAGTGGGAAGACTGTAGGGAACCTTCCCAGCTTTAGGCAAATCCCCAGTTCTGTCATTACCGGATCCGGCCATGGCAGTGTAAATTTTTCGTAACAAAGCGTCACTTTAATGCTTATGGTGATGGCTAGCTAGACAGGAAACTCAGGCTTGTCACGGGAATCTGGATTTTTGATAGCGATCGCTTTTAGGGCATCTGAGAGGGGAGCGATCCAAATGCCGCGATCAGCAATTAGCTTCTGGAAGTCCATAATGTAAATTCTCGTTTTAGATCCAGGGATAAGCGATCGCTTTTAGGGCGTATAGAGCGTAAACAATCCCTTGCAAAGGCACACCTCGGTGAGGATCGGATAGCTTAAAAGATGTTTGCGATGTTTGCAACAGCGAGCCTGCGTTAAGATTACTTCCAGTTATCTCACTATCTCATCAAAAATTACTGATTTTTGATCGCTTTTAGGAGGAAATATGACCATCCAGGATGTACTCACTGCTGCCAGCCAACTATCCCAGGAAGAGCAGTTACAGGTGGCAATCCACTTACTTGAATCTCTTGAGCAAATTCCGACTGAAAATACGGAGGCTATCCATGTCTTGACCCAAACCTTGACTCGCCGATCGCTGAGAATTACTAAAACATCAGATGTCATGGGTGGTGATGCTTGCATAGCCAATACTCGTCTTCCGGTTTGGCTATTTGTCAGTTTACGTCGCCAGGGTGCAACAGACACAGAGCTTTTAGAGGCTTATCCCCGTCTGAGTGAAACGGATCTGGCTGATGCATGGATCTATGCAGAGGCTCACGCTGAGGAAATTGAAAATGCCCTAAAAGAACAAGTTGCCGCACTTGAGGAAGTTGTTTAGCGGTAAAATAACTTATCTTTCCAGTGGCCAACGAAGTTCGCAGTTCACACCGCCCTGGGGTAAGGTTTCCCGCTTAAATTGTCCCTGCAACTTTTGCGCTAGGAGATAGCTTTGTTGAGTTCCCTGACCAGAGCGATCGTTACAAATCCCTGGGCCATTATCCTGAACACTCAAGCAATATTCTCCATTTTTAATACACCCCCTGACCTGAAGCTGAGTTGCCCCTTCCGCATGTTTGCCCACGTTACAGAGTGCTTCCTCTAGCCAGAAGCCAATTTCTCGTTTCAGATCCAGGGATAAGCGATCGTTTTCAATTTCATCAAAACTGCGGACTTTGATCTTTAAGGAAGAGAAGCAGGGAAAATTACGGGCAAGGGTTGCGCGATAAACTTCATAAGCCAGGCTATGTAACGGTAAGTCTAGATTGACATCAACACCTGCGGCTAATCGTAATTTAGTGATTGAGAGAGAATCTACTTCGCTGTTGGTTTCTAGGTCAGCAAGGGAACGTATTTGCTGATTGAGCAGTTCTAAACGAGATGCTACCGTTTCAAAAGAAATATCCTGATGTTTTATTTCTTTACTGAGTACAGCCAAGGTTTGTAAAGCACCATTATGAAGTTGGGTAAAGAGATTAGCGATCGCTTCTTGTCGAATATCCTGGGCTTCAATGAGTTTTGTATAGTCAGCGATTTTATCCTGTAATAAATTTTGAAAATTGACCTGAAGACGAGCATAAAAATGTCCTAGTAAAGCATAAGTTACTGTTCCAATGCCATAGGATAAAAAGAGATCGATTCCCCGTCCCGTCTGGAGTTCTTGGGGATGCCCCAGTAGATA
>JBMTZC010000146.1:0-10374 GCA_049455215.1 Prochlorotrichaceae cyanobacterium | reverse complement strand
AACATTACGGCTATTTTTCTGAAGTTGAAATCCCTATCCTTCTATCTCTGGATGATTTTACTGTATATCGTGACGGCAAAGTCAACACACTATATTAGGTTTGAAGCTCAAATTTCTGTCTTCTATTTACTGAAAATTGCCCTGATCAGTTTTCTGGTTTGTCTGATTAATTTTTCCACAGGGCGCTTATTGGGACGATCGAAATTTTTAAGGGAGGCGAGTCAGTGCCTCGGACAAAAGAATACCGCCTTCACCATTGGGATTTGTTTGCAGACCTTCGATCCATCGATTGCCTTGGGCCCCATGTTCTACATTATTTTTCAGAATCTTTACAATTCTTTTTTAATTGCAACAGAACAACGCAAAAGAACTCAAGCCACCCTTCCGCCTTAAGGTGATAGCCGTGAAAAGTACGGTAATATAAAATTTTCCCTAGGGACACCTCGAAAAATCCCCAACGGGGTTCCTCTTTCTCACACTAGAGTTAGAAAGGGTGGAAGGTGGCGCAGTCACCCGACACCGTTCATCGCAGCCTTTACAAACCCAATGGATGTTGTCACAATCCTCGCCCAGGAACTCTCTCTGCGCCCTGGGCAAGTCCAAGCCGCTTTAGATCTCTTGGCGGAAGGGGCCACCGTTCCCTTTATTGCCCGTTACCGCAAAGAACGCACCGGAGAACTGGATGAGATCCAACTGCGGCAACTCGCAGAGCGTCATCAGTATTTACTGGAACTCAATGCCCGGAAACACACCATCCTGGAAACGATCGCAGCTCAAGGGAAACTCACCCCCGCCCTGCAGCAGCACATTGAAACCTGCCTCAGTAAAACGGATCTAGAGGATCTTTACTTACCCTATCGTCCCAAACGCCGCACCCGCGCCACGATCGCTCGGGAAAAAGGACTGGAACCCCTCGCCCGTGAGATCGATCGTCTCAATCAGCGGGGGGAAAAGCGGGTCAACCTGGAGAACATCGCCCAGGCCTATTGCGGTCCAGAGTCTGGATCTGAAGCAAATGCAGGGCAGGTCAGCACCGTGGCGGATGCCCTCAAAGGGGCGGCGGACATTTTAGCGGAAGAGTTAGCGGAACAGGCTCCCCTACGATCGCTGGTGCGTCAGTATCTCCTCAAACACGGCATCCTCCGCTCTAAAGTCAAGGGAGACTCGCCGGAGGGCACCACCAAATATGAGATGTATCGCAACTATCAAATGCCACTGCGCCAGATTGCCCCCCATAACCTTTTGGCGGTACTGCGGGGAGAAAAGGAAGGGCTTTTGAGGGTTGCCCTGGACTTTGAGGAAGATCCCCTTATCGACCAGATTTTAAGCCGCCAATTGCGCAGCCCGGCTCAATCCCTGCAGGTTTTTTATCAGGATATGGTTCAGGATGCCTTTCATCGCTTGATGAAACCGTCTCTGAGTAACGAAGTTATGGCGGAGAAGAAGGCCTGGGCCGATGGGGAGTCTATTCAAACCTTTGCCGACAACCTCAAGAACTTACTCCTGGCCGCCCCTGGCGGCATGAAGCCCACCCTGGGCATTGACCCCGGCTTTCGGACGGGGTGTAAAGTGGCGGTCGTGAGTGAGACGGGGCAGTTTTTAGACTACAAAGTCATTTTTCCCCACCTCGGCAAAGGGAAACAAGAAGAAGCGGCCACCATTTTGCAGCACCTCATCGCCCAGTATCACATTGCCCTCATTGCCATTGGCAATGGGACGGCGGGACGAGAAACCGAGGCCTTTGTGCGGGAGAGTCTTAAGACGGTGGAGCATCCCCCCATCCCGGTGATGGTTAATGAATCCGGGGCTTCCATCTATTCCGCTAGCGAGGTGGCGATCGCGGAGTTTCCGGACTTGGATTTAACGGTGCGGGGAGCTATTAGTATTGCCCGCCGGTTACAGGATCCCCTGGCGGAACTGGTGAAAATTGATCCCAAATCTATTGGGGTGGGGCAATATCAGCACGATGTGGATCAAAAACAACTGAAACAAAAACTAGATGAAACCGTTGAAAGCTGTGTCAACTATGTGGGGGTGGATCTCAACCTGGCTTCCCGTGAGTTGTTGACCTATGTTTCGGGTATTACCCCTACGGTGGCTAATAATATTGTGGAGTATCGCAATCAAATTGGGGCTTTTAGCGATCGTCAAAGTCTGCTCAAGGTCAAAAAACTCGGGCCAAAACTCTTTGAGCAGGCGGCCGGTTTCCTGAGAATTCGCAACGGGAAGAATCCCCTCGATAATACGGCCGTTCACCCGGAACGGTATGGACTGGTTCAACAAATGCTTCAGGACTTAGGCATCGCACCCACCCAGATTCAGCAGGCCACAACGCAATTAAAGCAATTAAAACAGATCAACCTCGATCGCTACACCACAGACACCGTGGGAGTCCCCACCCTCAGGGATATTTTACGGGAACTGGAAAAACCCGGTCGGGATCCCCGCGCCCAATTTAGCTACGCCACCTTCAAACCAGAAATCCGCAGTATTAGCGACCTGGAAGTGGGCATGACCCTAGAGGGCATTGTCACCAATGTGGCTAACTTTGGAGCCTTCGTCGATATTGGAGTGCATCAAGATGGATTGGTGCATATTTCCCAAATGGCCGATCGCTTTGTCCAGGATCCCAAGGATATTGTTCAGGTGGGGCAGGTGGTGACCGTGCGGGTAATGGAGATCAAGGAAAAGCTCAAGCGCATTAGTTTAAGCCTGCGGATTTGACCCCCTCCCTGCAAATGCGCCATACCAAAGCGTTGACATCCTATGCTGTTCTGGTTGCAGATCCTAGCTGTAAAACTGGGACGGGCGCAGCCAATGTTTATAGCCTCAGGGGGCTGGACTAAATTGATGACGCGCCCTCAAAAAGCATCGTTTCAATGCCTATCAGCGTAGGGATACTAACCAACGAAATAAATCTTATTTTGATCACAGTTGTTGATCCAGCTAAACATCTTATGACGTTCGTAATGTCAAAAGAAGGATCTTAATGATTTGGCGGTCTGTCAAAAGTCAGCTAAGATTAACCACGAGACAGCATTGAATAAGGCAATTTCTGATCTAGTCGAACAACGTTAGGAAACAATAATCCTAGAACGGATCTAAGCCTTTTGGCTGAACCCATGCCAGCCATGCCAGCTCATGTTGACTCTCAATGCACTGGACTGTTAACGGGCGATAAGTCCTGGAAGCCTACTAGACCAAGGTTATCAGGGTATTCATAGCAAATCGCCTGGGACGCTTACAGAGTTGGCCTTTCACTATTCAGAACGTTTTCAATAGTCCCGCCTGAAATGCCGATGCTTCCGTTAAGCGATCTGAGGTTGAAACGGGTGAAACTCCTTTGTTGGTACACACGTTTTAAGTTACTCATATATTGAGGTATTAATAATGATAGCTAACCAAAATCCGTCTTTAGAAGGCTTCTCCTTCGTGGTTGGTATTGGCGCTTCAGCCGGTGGACTCAAACCACTACAGGTCTTCTTTTCCAGCTTACCCCCCAACCCAGGAGCCGCATTTGTAGTCATTCAGCACCTCTCTCCCCAATTGCCGAATTGGATGGTGGATCTACTGCAACAACAAACGACTTTACCCGTATGTCTGGGGGAAGATGGTATGGCTCTGGAATTAGATCATATTTATCTTCTGCCCCCAGGAGAACGAATGTGGTTGCACCAGGGACAGTTGTTTCTGGAAAAATCACAGGGTCACGATCCCATAGATTATTTCTTGATAAGCTTAGCCCAAGAGCAAAATGAGCGCTGTATGGCTATTTTGCTTTCCGGGACAGGAGAAGATGGCACAGCGGGAGTTAAAGCCATCAGTCGAGCCGGGGGCATTGTCCTAGTGCAATCCAGCGAAACGGCTCAGTTTGGGACCATGCCGGGTAATCCGGTTAGTTTGGGGCTAGTGGATGAAATTCTTTCTCCGCAAGAATTAGCGAGAGTGGTTTATGACATCCTTCAGTACGCCACAAGCCAAGCCACCCTTCAGTTCGATGATGATCTGCTTTCCCCTGCCGAACGGATCTGCATTCTAGATTTATTGCAAAAACAGGAAAATATTAACTTTTTGCAGTATAAAACTGGCACCCTAAAACGTCGCATTTTACATCGACAACTCCTCTCACCAGCCAATACCATCTCAGACTATATAACCTACTTGTCTGAACGACCCGAAGAAGTCAAGCAACTCTGTCAAGACTTACTGATTGGCGCAACCCGATTTTTCCGCGATGTTGAATTTTGGAGTGTGCTGCAGCAAGATGTGTTGCCAGCCCTATTCGAACGTGCGCAGCCCGAACAAACGCTACGGTTCTGGGTTGCGGCTTGCTCCACGGGTGAAGAGGTTTATTCTCTAGCGATCGCTATTCATGAGGTGATGGAAGCACGAGGAGTATTCCATCCCGTCAAATTATTTGCCACCGATATCGATCAAGAAGCGCTGGTGATGGCCTCCCAGGGGCTTTACTTTGAAACTATTGCCCATGATCTAAGCCCTGAACGGTTAGAACGTTACTTTACCTTAGAGGGCAAAGACTATCGAATCAAAAAGTTCATCCGAACGCAGATTATCTTCGCATCCCAAGATCTCACCACAAATCCTGGCTTTTCCCACTTGCATTTGGTGACGTGCCGGAATGTGTTGATTTATATGCAACCCCCGTTACAGGAACAAGTGCTCCGCTTGCTCCATTTTTCCCTGATCCCAGAAGGAATATTAGTTTTAGGATCCTCAGAACATTTAGGCTCGCTCTCCGATGCCTTCACGACCCTGAGTCCACCCTGGAAAATTTTTCAGAAACGTAGCGATATTCAGATACCATTCGGGCGCACAATCTACTCACCGGCAGTAAATCCCATTGCCAAAGGACGCTCCGATAGGTTCACCCCCTTACCCTATGAGCATCTCCTCTCTGCTGCTCTCAAAATGCGATTTGGCAACTGTCCAACAACTTGCCTGTTGATTAATCAAAATAACCACCGTGTCATACATATTTTGATGAATACGGCACGATTATTGGACTTTCCTCTGGGAGAAATTAACACCAATATTTTAGATCTCGTCTGGCCGTCCCTTAAAATTCCCTTGAGTACAGCGCTGCATCGTGCCAAACGATCGCAGGAAACCGTACTCTACAGCAACATCCGTTTAACAGAGTTGCCCCTTAACCGCCGCCTGAACTTGTGGGTGAGCAAAGTTAATATTCCCATCGGAAGAACCGGGGAACAGTTGATGGTGTTATTAGAGGTAATCACCATTGCTGAGCCGATAGAAGGGGACGGCTTTCAATATGACCCCAATAGCGATCTTTCCCAACAGGTTCAGGAACTCGAATTTGACCTTCAGCAAACCCAAGAGAATTTGCAGGCCAGCATTGAAGAATTAGAAACGGCAAACGAAGAACAACAATCCTCTAACGAAGAACTGCTCGCCTCTAATGAAGAATTGCAAAGTACCAATGAAGAATTGCAGTCCGTCAACGAAGAGTTGTCTACCCTCAATGCAGAAAATCAAAAACGGATCCAGGAACTCACGGAACTGAGTACAGATATTGATAACCTGCTCCAGAGCACGAATTTGGGCGTAGTCTTTTTGGATCAAGCCCTCAATATTCGCAAGGTGACCCCGGCCGCCTCTGAGATCTTTCACTTCCGCCCCACCGACATTGGCAGACCCCTAGAGGAGTTGAGGAATGATTTAGATCTGGACTTAATGGACTTCATTCAACGAGTTGCTACCCACCAAACGTTGGAAGAAACAGTAGAAGCAACCAATTTGCAAAACGGCGATCGTTTGCTGCTGCGCATTTTACCCTACAGGGGAGCCGAGGGCATTGCGGATGGGATTGTGATCACTCTGATTACGATTAGCGAACTGAAACAAACCCAAGATGTTCTGGAACAAACCAATACCTTACTCGAAGAAATCTATCGGAATAGTCCCCTAGGTCTTGCCCTAATTGACCAAGATTTGCGGTTTGTACGACTTAACCAGCCCTTGGCCAACATCCATGGCTTAAGCATTGAGGCCCATCTCGGGCAATCCTTGCCGGATCTCTTTTCCGATCTCTACGTCTCGATCCAGCCATATCTATCCCAGGTCTTGAGTCAGAGGAATTCCGTTACGTTTGAATTGACTACCATATACCTGCAGTCTGGTCTGGAACAAACCTGGCTCTTCTCCTTATATCCAGTGCCCTTAGAGACTGGCAATTTAGGAATCGGGGTAATCCTTACGGACATCACCCGTGTCAAACAAAATGAAGCTGAACTCCAGAAACTGACTCAACGCCTAACCCAAGCCCAAAAAATTGCCCATATTGGAGATTGGGAGTACGACGCGGCTCAAGGCGCTTTTACGTGGTCTGATGAAATGTTTCGGATTATGGGCTGCGATCCCAACAAAGGGATACCCTCTATTCCTGAATTGATGACCATGGTACATCCTAACGATCGGGGCTTGTTGACCAACCTACTGGACTCCGATTTCAGTGAAAAAGACAACTTTGAAATCGATCTGCTCATTTATCCGCAAGGCAGCCCGACTGAACGGTTTATCAAAGTGCTGGGGCGTATTGTGAGCAATGCTTCGACCCATATATATGGGATAGTGATGGATATTACAATGCGCAGGCAAGCCGAAGCCAATTTAGAACATCAAGCCTTTTTCGACCCCTTAACACAGTTACCCAATCGCGCTTTCTTTTTGCAGCATCTAAAATTAGCCATTGGGCGGGTGAGCCGCGATACTTCCTGTCAATTTGCAGTGCTTTATTTAGATTTGGATCGGTTCAAAGAGATCAACGATACCCTGGGCCATGCAGCGGGAGATCAACTCTTGGAAGCTATTGCCCGACGCATCGAAAATGTGTTGCGTCCTGGCGACATTGTGAGCCGCTTAGGGGGTGATGAGTTTGTGGTTTTACTGGAAAAAACATCTCACCCCGAATTAGCCCTAGAGGTGGCACACCGGATTCAGTCCGTGATTTCTGAGCCCCTTCTCCTGGCCTGTACCCAAATTTCAGCCACGAGTAGTATTGGTATTGCCTTTTATGATCCGGATGATGCGTGGAAGAGTGAAACGGCAGTGCTGGAAAATGCAGACATTGCCATGTATCAAGCCAAAGGTAAAGGCTTGGGCAATGTTGCATTATTCAATGCCTCTATGCGTACCCAGCGCTTGGATCAGATGATTTTCAAAACGGAAATTGTCCAAGGGTTGGAACAGAATGAATTTGTCTTGTTTTACCAACCGCTGATCAATCTCAATAGCTCAGCCTTAGCAGGCTTTGAGGTTTTGGTGCGTTGGCAACATCCCCAGCGAGGCCTCCTGATCCCAATTAATTTTTTACCTATGACCCAATCTGCTGGTCTGATGCCAGGTCTAGAAAGCTGGGTGTTGAAGCAGGCCTGTTGGCAATGTCGTCAGTGGCAACAGCAGTTTGAACTCAATACAGCCTTTCAGATCAACATTAATATTTCCTCGATCTTTCTCAAGCACTCCAGTTTTCTCCATAATTTAGATTTTGCCTTGAGCGATTCAGGGGTGAATCCGCGACACATTTGCCTAGAAATTACAGAAAATGCCTTTATCGATCGCTATAGTCAGGTGGATACGATTCTCCAGAGCGTTAAACGTTTCGGTCTACAACTAGCCTTGGATGATTTTGGCACGGGGTATTCTTCTCTGTCCTACCTGCATCAGTTACCTATTGATATTGTCAAAATTGATCAATCTTTTGTCCAGTGCATACAAGCAGAGTCGTCTGCCGTCAAAATGACCCAGGGGATTGTGAGTTTGGCCCGTCAACTGGAACTCGAAGTGATTGCGGAAGGGATTGAAACCGAGCGGCAACGTCAATTCATGCGCAGTTTATCTTGTGATTATGGACAGGGGTATTTATTCTCACATCCTGTTGCAGTCGCAGAAGCAGAACAATTTATTCAAAATCCCGGTACCCTCAAATTTTAAGCCGGGGGCTTTCCACTGAAAGCGAAAAAATTGCATGGAAGAGTGCGGCGCGGATGACCACCGATCGCTTCTAAACCTCTAAACCGAGGGATGGCCTGGTAGGTTCGCTCAAATCTCGATAAGATGAAACAGTGGTTTTGCCAGAACCGCTCCCGCTGGGCTTCAGCTTAGCCGCTCAACCTTGTTCATTTCTGCTCTTGTACCATGCCCGCAACCATTGCTGTTGAAAAGAAAAAGTTACCCAAAGCCCCCTTAAGCGTTCATCTTTTGGGGGATCGAACCCTGCGCCAAACCACAAAACGAGTGTCTAAAGTGGATGATGGGGTGCGTCAACTAATTCGGCAAATGCTCCAGACCATGTACAGCAAAGATGGTATTGGGCTGGCGGCCCCTCAGGTGGGGGTTCACAAGCAAATTCTGGTGGTCGATGTCAATTTTGAGGAACCGACCACCCCCCCCTTGATTATGATTAACCCCGTAATTCAAGGACTGGCGGGCGATCCCTGCGATATGGAAGAAGGCTGCATCAGTATCCCCAATGTTTTCATGAACGTCACCCGCCCAGAGTTGGTGCAGGTGGCCTATAAAGACGATCAAGGTCGCCCCCAGGTGGGTATCTTTAATGGTTTAGTCTCCCGCGTCATTCAACACGAGATCGATCACCTGGAAGGGGTTCTCTTTGTCGATCGCATTGACGATCGAGTCTCCTTGAGCCAAAACCTGGCTAAACATAAATTTTCCATTAACGCCGTTAAACCCCTCAAAGAATAATCCTATGGCCATGACTCCTCTCAGTGGGCTATTTCTTGCCCTCTCCTGCATTGCCGCGATCGCCGGTGTGGGTAGCATTTTTGAACTGTCTTCTGGCCAGCCCGATCTAGGCACCACGGTCACTCAAGTGATCCTCGGGCTGAGTTTTCCCGTGGCAGGATTGGCCTTTTTTGCCGCAGTACGATCGGCCCGGGAAGAGGACTAAAGGCGCGAGGGCGCAGCATTGGCATGCCATCCCTCATGGTCGTCATGACTGGAGTGAGGTCATGCCGTGGGTTTCAAGATTCACGGGTTCCCTTAACCCCTATTCCCTTCCTTAATGATGGTCTCTCCCTCTGGACGGTTCGTTGGTCACGGGATCACCTGGGATCTTTGGCCGGGACGATCCTATCGCTTTGGGCGGCAACCCGATTCGGAAATTCGCTTGCCCTACCACCCCATGGTGTCCCGTTACCATGCGATCGTGGAACCGACAACGGATGAAACCGCTTGGCAAGTCAGGGATTTAGCCAGTGCAAACGGTACATTTATTAACGATCAGCGGTTAGACACCATCCACCACTTGCGATCGGGGGATACCCTGAAACTGGGCCGCACAGGGCCCTGCTTTGTTTTTGAGGCTTTACCCGCAACGAATTCAGGACAATCCAGCCGAAGTCCTTGGCCCAAAACAGTCCTAGCCTCTAGTGCCCCCCCTTCAGAAGTCACCCTCACCCAACTCTTTCCCCTCCTCTCTACCGGGCATCAACTGGGGGACAATCCCATTTTTGTCCTAGGGCTGATTACCATTACGATCGGGATTTCCCTGTTTGTGGGGTTTGGCAACCCGATCGTTTTTAATGGTTTGCTGGCGCTCTACTTGTCCCTATTCCTCTATTACCTGTTCATTTATCAACTGTGTGGCAAAGCTAAGTCCTGGCTCTTACTAGTGGGCATGGCGATCGCCACCATTGGTCTGCTCAAAAGTCCAGTCTTAACCGGATTTCTCTGGTTTTTCCGTCAGGTATTACCGGGCGAAGTGATCACCTTTTCCCCTTCAACCCCGGAGGGGCCTCACCTCCTCCAAGTCATTAGCCATACCTTTATCGGGACGGGCTTAATGGAGGAAATCCTCAAAGCCTTGCCGGTTTTGTTTTGGGTAGCCCTGAGCCAGCGCTTGCCTCGGCCCTGGCGCAAATCCTGGGGGGTGGAAGATCCCCTCGATGGCATTTTGCTCTGTACCGCCTCTGCCCTGGGCTTTACCTTATTGGAAACCCTGGGGCAATATGTCCCCCAGGTGACCCATCAGATTACAGGCACCACCAGCCTCGAAGCGGGACAATTGGCGGGTCTACAATTACTGATCCCACGAGTCCTGGGATCGATCGCGGGGCATTTGGCCTATAGCGGCTATTTTGGCTATTTTATTGGGCTGATTTGCCTGCGTTCTTACGCCGTTCTGCAACAACTGGGCCTATTAGCCCTAGGATGCTTGAGCGCAGCCCTGCTCCACACCCTTTGGAATGTGGCGGGTTTACTGAGTCCCATCCTCCTAGCCCTGTCCGGAATTTTGTCCTATAGCTTGTTGATGGCAGCCATCTTAAAAGCCCGTACTTTTGAATAATGGCTACCAACTTAAGGCGGAAGAGT
>JBMTZC010000145.1:0-10407 GCA_049455215.1 Prochlorotrichaceae cyanobacterium | reverse complement strand
GCCCTAGTCTTCGCTTGGAGACTCCGGAGACTCTGAAGTCTCAACAATCTCAACCCCCTCACTATCCTCCACATCGTCCACATTAGGATCCTCCTCCACACTAGGCACGAGGGCCACCGCAGCGATCGCATCATCTTCGTCTAGACGTTGTACCCGTACCCCGGTAGCCGCACGGGATTGCTGGGCAATATCATCCGCCGCCTGACGAATAATGACTCCGCGCTGAGTAATGATCATTAGTTCTTGATCTTCCTTCACCACCCACAGGGCCGCCAGCTCATCTTCTTCCTGACGGAATTTGATAGCCCGTAAGCCTAATCCCGATCGCTTTTGCAATCGAAACTGGGTCACGGGAACCCGCTTACCCAGCCCTTTTGCCGTCACCACGAGAACCCAGGGACCATTGGTTTGGATCGTTTCTTCTTCACTGTCTTCCTCCGATTCATCACCCTCCGGCCCCTCCACCATTTGGGCTGTCATCTGAGACGGCAAAATGTCCATCGAAATCGGGGCATCGCCGGCGCGGAAGTTCATGGATTTGACCCCTCGCGTTGCCCGCCCCAGGGGACGAAGCTCTGTATTGCTGGCTTTGAAGTGAATGGTCATGCCTTTGCGGGAACCGATGAGGATGCTGTCTTCTGGACGAACCAATCGCACCCAGCGCAATTCATCCCCCTCCCCTAAGGCAATGGCAATTAAACCATTGGCCCGAATATTGCTAAAGGCGGACAGGGCAGTTTTTTTGATGTACCCCTTTTGGGTCAACATCAACAGGTATTCGTCGTCCCGGAACTCCGAAACGCCAACGATCGAGGTAATGCGTTCTTCTCGGGGAATGGGGAGCAGTTGAACGAGGGGGACTCCCCTAGCGTTACGGGAACCAATGGCGATTTGATAGGCAGGAATACTGTAAACCACGCCACGATCGCTAAAAAAGAGAACAAAGTCATGATCACAGCAGGTGACAAAGTGGGCAATGGCATCATCTTCCTTCATGCGGG
The DNA here is from genome assembly GCA_049455215.1 of Prochlorotrichaceae cyanobacterium. Lineage (GTDB taxonomy): Bacteria > Cyanobacteriota > Cyanobacteriia > Prochlorotrichales > Prochlorotrichaceae > JBEAPM01. The sequence goes on along the minus strand of JBMTZC010000145.1, from coordinate 9,406 downwards.
TGCCCGATTTGCCCCGGGTGGCGCGGTTTTGAGCTTCAAAAGTATCCACCGGCATCCGTTTAATGTAGCCCTGATCCGTGAGCAAAATGATGGCCCGATCGTTGGCAATTAAATCGATCGTATCCAGTGAACCACTCATTTCAATGAGGCGGGTTTTTCGTTCCGTGGCAAAGCGTTGCCTCAGGACTTCTAGCTCACCGCGAATAATGTCTAACACTCGCTCCCGGCGGGCTAAAATATCCTGTAGATCAATAATACGGCTCTGCAATTCTTCGTGTTCTTGTTGGATTTTATCCGCTTCCAAGGCAGTCAACCGCCGCAGTTGCATTTGTAAAATGGCATCGGCTTGGGCCTCGGAAAGGCTATAGGTACTCATCAGTTCCTGTTTAGCGGATACGGTGTCAGAGGCCTGACGGATGAGGGCAATCACCGCATCGAGGTTATGCTGGGCCACCAGTAAGCCCTGCAAAATATGATCCCGTTCTTCCGCTTTGCGCAGTTCGTAGCGAGTACGGCGGGTAATGGTTTCAATGCGAAAATCCAGAAAGACTTCGAGGAAGCGCTTGAGGTTGAGCAGTTGTGGCTCCCCGTTAACCAAAGCCAGCATATTCGCGCTGAAATTGCTCTGCAGGGGAGTTTGTTTGTAGAGATTATTCAACACCACCTGGGGATAGGCATCTCGCTTGAGTTCAATGACAATGCGCATGCCATCCCGATCGCTCTCGTCCCGAATATCCGAAATCCCCTCTAATTTCTTGTCATTCACCAATTCAGCAATCTTTTCAATCAGGGCTGCCTTATTGGTTTGGAAGGGCAGTTCGGTGACGATAATGGCATCCCGGTCAGGTCTACCGGTGTGTTCCAGCACCTCAATACTGGCAACACCTCGCATGGCGATCGATCCCCGCCCGGTGGTATACACCTCCCGAATTTCTGAATTCCCTAAGATTTGCGCTCCCGTGGGGAAATCCGGCGCGGGAATATACTGCATTAATTCAAGATCAGTAATCTCTGGATTTTCGATCAGGGCTAAGACCCCCTGAATCAATTCCCCAGGATTATGGGGCGGAATATTGGTGGCCATACCCACCGCAATCCCGGAAGACCCATTGAGGAGCAGTTGGGGCAACCGAGCCGGTAAGACCACGGGCTCCTGTTGAGAGCCATCAAAGTTGTCAATAAAATCAACGGTTTCCGCTTCAATATCCTGCAGTAAAGCCCCCACCGTTAAGTTCTGCAGACGGCATTCTGTGTACCGCATTGCCGCAGGGGGGTCATTATCTACGGAACCGAAGTTGCCATGACCATCAATGAGGGGCGATCGCATCGAAAAGGTCTGCGCCATGCGCACCAGGGCATCATAAACCGCAGTATCGCCGTGGGGGTGATATTTACCCAGCACTTCCCCGACCACACGGGCACATTTTCGGAAAGGACGATCGGGGGTGAGCCCCAGTTCGTACATGGCGTAGAGAATGCGACGATGAACCGGCTTGAGACCATCCCGCGCATCCGGTAGCGCCCGACCCACGATCACGCTCATGGCGTACTCCAGGTAAGAGCGGGACATTTCATTACGCAGATCCGTTAAGACGATCCGTTCCTGGGTATCACTCATGGGCAGTTGAACTCAATCCAAAGGGAAAACAATAGTTTTATTTTACCAAAAAATAGGTATGAATTTAAGGTATGAGAGTGGGGTATTCCCCTCTCTACTCTGATGGACACCTCTATTCATTGGATCAGCTTCACGAGCCGCCCGCTATACCCCCTATTCCTGCAGGGAAAGAGGAATCCCGTTTGGAATTTTTTGAGGTGCCCTAATCTAGATTTTGTTGATCTTGAGGGGAAGCACTAAAATGCAAAGAACGATCGTGATTTAGCGATCGTTAAAATTTAAGTTATAGTTTATCCAAAACGATCGTTTAATGACTCTAATCACTTTTATACAGCAGTCTTAAACGATCTAAAATGCTGTATATCACGAAGCAGAAAAGCGAATACCTAATTGTTTACTCTCTTGATTTACAAAGTAATCATGGGTAAAAACATAAATATCCATATAATCATCGTAAATGACATGAAGGTGATTAATATAGTTCTTAGACCTTGGAAAAACTCGCCAATTCACAGGTTCATTCACTATAAAATGGCTTTGTAGGCAACTGTCAATCACAAGTAAACCTGTATCCATTTCCAATACTACACCAAAAAATGAACTGTCAGCACTAATAATTTCATCGGTTAAGTTTTCGATTTTGATAGTTCCCAACTGTTCTGAAACTCCTGAATACTTATAGCTTATAACTTCAATCGCTTTTTCCCGTGCCCAATAAATTTTATCTTGTACACCCCAGACAAATTGAATCTTCGATCGCTTCTTCTGCTCTAGCTCAAGAGCAGGTGTTTTAAAGATTTCTTCAGAGGAAACTGTACGTAAAAATCTTATATCGTCATTACCGGAATCTTTTTTTGAAACCGCTACCGATGGCTCTAAGGCAGTTAATTTGCTATCTTGAGGTGATTCACTTGACAAGATTTTCCGCCCTAGTTTCACATCATTTTTCTCCTCTTGCTCCTCTTTCTTAAGTTTCTCAAACTGAGCTAAGCTTCCTAAGCTTGTATAGGAAGACATAAAAATATTTGGATACATCCAACGAGTTAGATTACATTCTTCTCTTGATAATAGATCAGGTTCATTTTTTGAATTACTCTTTAGCCAGTGATAAAATAAACCTCTATCACCAGAAGCGATTGCTAGTCTGTATTGAGATATATCTATGCTAAAACTTGGAATATCTGAAATCTTTTTAGGTCTAAATTTTTCCTTCAATCCACCTTGAGCGGTTGTAACTGATATTCCCTCCTGACTAGCAACATAAAAGTCTTTTTCATGAACAACTATATCAGAGTGAGGAAACGGAAATCGGTTATCCTGACGATCACGTTGACAGTTTTCAATATCTCTTTCTGTAAGATTAATGTGATATTGAGATAATCTTCCAATCTCACTATTCGTTAAGCGATTAATTCCTGTATGTTTTATCAAACGGTTTTGATACAAGTCTTTACCATCTTCCAAGACAATTTGTAAAATTGGTTGCAATGTTTCATCAATCTGGATTTGAATTTTCTCAATCAATTTTCCCCAATTCAAAGTCCTGATAGAGCCATCGATACACCACAAGTAAAGATTCTTGTCATATATCTGACTATCATAAAAATTTCCAGGCAACCGAATTCTTAAAGCTTGCATTTTTGTTTCTTTATAATTTTTCTGATTGTGGCAAGACGTAAATATTTGTTCATTTCCCAATCTCTAAGGATCTCTACTGGTGGTATGTCTTGGTCTTCACGAGGATCAGCCGGATATCCGTGCCAACAGTTATTTCCCTCGTCATCACGAAATTTTGCAATGAATGATTCTCGAATGTCTCCTTTTTTGGATGCAGTGCGGCCTAGGTAGGCTGCTTTTCCAGCATTAATATGTATCCCCCATGATACATCTGGAGAGGTGCTCCAAGATTTCTCTATGCCTAGCCGATAACACTCACGTTCCTCTATTTCAGAAATAATCCATTGGGCCTTTTCAGGGCTGTCATTCCGATGATCCTTTTTATGAATATAAGTTATGCCTGGAGAAATTATAAACTCTTGATCTGGGTTCAATCCAGCCTCCTAATCAAATTTTTGCAAGCCATTGATTTAGCCAAAATAATTTTACCCCCAATCGCAACTCATCTAACTGCTGAACTCATTGCTAGCCATCAATGGAACAGATTACGCCCAGAACCTTTTCACGGTCTATGCTTTGTCTGTACTAGCGATCGTTGAAGGAATAGGGGCATAGATTGCGCAATCAGCATTCGATCGAAGAATCACGGTGATCTCTTTGGGAGGCATCAGATCTTGCAGTGCCGTAGTTCATCGTAATGGCAACAAGTTCAGTTTTTCCGGTTTCACATCCGTAAGCTTGTTCGTACTTTTCCAGGGTAGTCTTCAAAATCAGAGAAAGGATCACTGCAGCTAGAATCAGATCACGGAAGAGAGGTTATGAACTTTATGGATTCTCGCTTTTCGCCAAATCTTCAACAATAATAGAGAAACCGAAAATAGATTTCCCGATTTTGCACCGCAACTGCCGAAGGCCATCGTATGCGGTTAGCCGTTGGATTTTTCAGGATGGACTACCTCGATCGCTCTACTGGACTGAAACGATAGCTCCAAAAGCTTTACCCCGTTTGAGTTTGTACCCGATTCGCTTAAATTTGCTTGTTTCCTCACCCCCTAGGCTTCGCCTTTGATCCCCCAACTTTCATGACTAAAGCCTTCCTTTCTGATCGCTCTTCTGGAGCCATTCGCTTCCAATCCCTAGCGAAGGATACTGGGGTAGCCATCCTCATCCAGGGTCTCGGCTTGGTATTGGTTTATCTGTCTCGCGTCTACTTGGCACGTTGGATGGGAGACACCGAATATGGCATTTATGAATACGTCTTATCCTGGACCTTACTCCTGGCAACCCTGGCGAGTTTGGGATTGCCTCGCACAGTGTTGCGTTTTATTGCTCAGTATCGCGTCAAACAAGCCTGGGGGTTGGTACGGGGCATTATTCGAGGCAGTTGGTGGACAACGGTTGCAGCGGGTCTGGTGGTGGCCCTCCTCGGGACGATCGCCATCTTAACCCTAGACCATTATTACTCCTTCATTTATGCAAAACCCCTGCTGGTGGGCATTTGGCTCATTCCCCTGCAGGCCCTGATGAATTTACAGTTAGAAACCGCCCGAGCGTTAGATGATGTCACCCTGGCCTATGCACCGTCTCAAATTATTTGGCCCGTCTTGGTGTTAGGGGCGGGGTTCTTTTTCCTCCAAGAAGAGCATGAGGTCACGAGTTTGCCCTTGGTGGGAGCGGCCACCGCTTTATTATTTGCCGTCATCCTCTGGCAACTCTGGCTACTGGGACAAAAACTAGACGAAGAGGTTTTGCCTGCCCATCCAGTCTATGCCCACCGGGAATGGATGAAGGTTGCCCTGGTTTTATTACTGCAAAATGCCTTTGTCATTGTTTTACAGCAAACGGATATTGTCATGGTGGGCTCTATTCTGGGGCCTGAACAAGCGGGAATCTATGGGGCCGCAGTCAAAACCGCAATGTGGGTGGCCGTGGTCTTGCAGACAATTAACATGGTGGCCGCACCCGCCTTTACCATGCTCTACACCCAGGATGACATGGAAGGATTGCAAACCTTGGTTGCTGCTGTCACCCTGTGGATCTTTTGGCCCTCCTTAGGCATTGCCTTACTCTTACTCACCTTTGCTTCCCCTGTGATGGGTTGGTTTGGTCCCTCCTTTGTGGCGGGAACCTGGTCGTTAAAAATTCTGATTTTAGGACAGTTGGTGAGTGCCCTCTGTGGCTCTGTGGGCTACCTCATGGCAATGACGGGTCACCAAAATAAATCGGTGATCGTTTTTGGGAGTGCTGCATTAATCAACTTGACCCTCAATGGTTTTGCCATTCCGATCATTGGGGCTGTTGGTGCAGCCATGACCACAACTTTCACAATGGTAATCTGGAATGTGTGGTTGAGTGTGTTGGTGGTGCGTTATGTGGGGGTAAGTCCCTCCGTATTTTATCAATTGTTCAAGGGTAACTCGGAACCTACTGCCTAAAAGTGCTGTCAATGTAAGGCTAAAGAGTGGGGTGCGAAACCCCTCCATTTTTCCTTCAATTTTGTCACTTGCGGTGAAAAGTCCTTAGGGCACCTCGATTACTTGTGACGGAGGGCTGCGCCATCCGCCACAATCTCTACTATTCCGTAGACAGAGGAACCCAGTTTTGAATTTTTCGAGGTGCCCCTTAAATATGGGATTGGGTATTTAGATGCTACATTGCGATCGTTTTCAAATTCAAACGATGGTGGAGCAGGCCCAGGAGGCCTATCCCCAAGAATGTTGCGGCTTACTACTAGGTCAGGTCAGAGGGAACATTCGATACTGTCGTAAAGTTTGGCCCACCGCAAATGCTTGGACACCCGACATTGCCCAAGACTTTAGTCTAGAAGGGGCTGCCGAAAGTTTGTACCATTCTCAGACCGATCGCTATTGGATTGATCCTCAGGATTTACTCACCGCCCAAAAGTGGGGACGGGATCACGGACAGATCATCTTAGGCATTTATCATTCCCATCCTAACCATCCCGCCATTCCCTCAGAACGCGATCGGCATTGGGCTTGGTCTAGCTATGTTTATTTAATTTTATCGATTCAACGGGATCAGCTTTTGGACTATCAGTGTTGGCAATTGAATGAAACCCACGAATTTGAACCGGAAGGTTTGCTCGTGCCCGCCCTTTAAAGAAGAAACGCCCAGACATAAAGTCTAGGCGAAGTGTGGTGTGAGGAGTGAACGGAAACATTTTGTTCCCGACACCTCCTATTGTAGAATACTTGCTTGCCTTTAAGGAACAAATCGTTACAGTTGTTATCTTACGTTCCCCCTCCAGGCCAAAAAGATTAAAGGAACCTTTTCCAACCTTCGGCTCAGTGCAGCATCGAGGCAGCCCTAACGGAGGGCTTGAGGGAAGAAATCATCCCCATCACTACGAATTTCCCGGCTTTCCGGCTCTGGGCGGTCTAGGAACGGTTAAAAGTTTGTTAAAATTTGAAAACTGGCAAGCCTGTAAACCTTTATCTAATTTCTATATGTAATGTTATGTCTTCTCACCAACCGGCAGTTCTCTTGGTCGATGGCTATAACATCATCGGGTGTGTGACCCACTTAAAACATCTCCGCGATCGTCATGGTTTAGCCGAATCCCGTCATGCCTTAGCGGAGGGCTTAACCAATTACAGTGCCTACCATGATCATGAAACAGAGTTAGTCTTTGATGCTCAATATCAAGGGCATTATGGCAAACGAGAACAGCTAACTCCTCATGTTTCTGTCTATTATACGAACTTTGGTCAGACCGCAGATAGTTACATTGAACGATATTGTGCTTTATTTTTTCGAGAAGATCTCCGACGCTTTTCCAAGCGTTTAATAGTAGCAACCTCCGATCGTGCCCAGTGGATGACGGCGGTGGGCTACGGAGCAGAGTGGATGTCTGCGCAAAAACTGGGGAATGATTTGGGACTGACTCAGCGACACATCTCCCGCAAGCAACGGCAGCGATCGTCCTCCAAACGATTTTTAGGGCAAAATTTAGATGCTGCAGCCCAACAAAAACTCACCCAACTTCGCCAACAACTGCTCCAAGGGGGACAATAGTACGAGTATGGATTACGTTGAAGCTTATCAACTCATCATGCAGCAGGCTCATTCCTCTCAAGACCCGAGCCAAGTGAATCTAGCCGATCGTTTACGTCAACAAAAACCTCCGATTCCGGGGCAAATTACCACTCTGTTACTGGCCCTTAAAGTTTTGTATGAAGGCTTGCGAGGCGTTACCACCTTAGAGCGTTCCCTCGTGCTAGCACTCTATGCCTTAGTGCAGGATAGCCAATACTGGTATGACCAGGGGCAAAAAGCGGGAATCGACTGGCCCCCGTTACTGGAAGCCGATCTACGGCGTATTGCCAAAAGTGTGCAGAATATTTTCAGCGATCGGTGGGACTAGTACTCCTTGGCTTAAGTTCGCTTATCGTCAAACCCCTTCTAACTTCCCCTTGGTCAGGGAAGGGATCCACCATGTCCGAGTTTTTTGAGAACCCGGAAAAGTTTTTCAACCCGGAAAGGTTTTTGCAGGATAGCCAAACTAACATAGGGCATCTTTGAGTTGAGAGGTGCCTATGTCTCGTCATCTGGAACGCTTATTAGCGATCGCTGAAAGCGCATGGCGAAGCCTTATCGATCGCTTACTGAGATCCCCGGAACGTCAAACGGCAGTCGGTATGGCGGAAGTCCTGGAGGTGAGTGAACGCACGATTCATAAAGATATTAGTTTCCTACGCGATCGCTCCAGGTTTTGGATGAACCGTTTGAAATTGACCCAGCCTTTGACGCGGAGGATCATTTTGAATCGGTTTTTCAGCATGAGGTGGGGGGAGTACTCACCCTGATCGTGATCTGGTTTGATGCGGCCACTGCGCCCTATATTCGGGAACGGCGCTGGCATCCGACCCAAGAAATTGAGGAACACCCTGATGGTTCTCTGACGCTGCACTTTTTGGCACGGGGTCTGAATGAGGTCAAGCGCTGGGTTTTGTTCTATGGCAAGGGGGCGATCGTCCAGGCTCCGCCGGAGTTGGTGGAGATGGTGAGGACGGAAACGCAGCACATGGCCCGCCAGCAGGAAAGGGGGGAGTTTGAAGGAAACGCCTAACGGCATCAGAGGTTAGAACAAGAAGGATACGTTTTTTCAGAGACTGAACGAGAACGTGCCCAACGCCTTGCGACATCTGGAGTTCAATTTAACATACACTGGATTGAGGAAAAATTACAATGGTTCTAGTTCAATAAATTCAATTCTAGAGATTGAACTAGAACCATTGACAAAAAAATTTTTCTTGTCTAGGCTATATCTGTGATCCTTTTATAGGAGTGCTTCACTTATGGCTCAGGAAAACTTGCAGGCTCTTCAGCAAGAAATTTCTCACCTTGAAGAACTGATGGAAGATATCCAGGAACGTCTAGCAGTTCTCAGTTCAGAAGTTCGATTAGGAATGCAGTCTTTGATGGATGAGCGCAATCAATTGAGGTGGCGCGTGGATCCCTACTCATCTGACACTGAATCTCTTGCTGATTGGTAACACGCTGAGTTACGACTAAATCGGAGGTCAATAATGACATCAAATTTTCTAGAAATTCAACTTTCTGTACAGGGTAAAACCTTACCGGCGGATCATGGTTATGCCCTGTACTCCGCCATCAAAAAGCAGCTTGAGGCGGCCAACGAATCATCCCTGCCCCAGGATTTACCGGCGGATGTGCATCTGTGTAGTATCCCCGGTGTTCCGGATCGGGCGGGCATGATCTATCTCAATCGAGGCTCTAAGTTTCGAGTACGATGCCTGTCTGAGCAAATGCAAACTTGGTACCGGTTTCTGCAAAATCAAGTACTGGATATTCAGGGACATTTAATCCGACTGGTGCGACCTAGAATTACTTTGCCCGAAGCCAGTGAGACTTTGGCCTCCCGGTTAGTCACCTTCAAATTAGAAGCGATCGATCATGGGGACGTGCCTCGCTACTTCCTCGAATCTTGCCAGAAAGGATTGGAGAGAATTGGCATCAAAGGTCAAGCGTTTATCCCCAGTGACTCCAATGGAGATCTGGCACGCCGCACTGTGCAGGTCAAGCAGAAAAAAATCCTGGGCTATAGCGTGGTGGTGGAAGGGTTAAGTGCTGAAGACTCCCTAAAGCTTCAGTGGCATGGTTTGGGAGGAAGACAACACTTTGGCTGTG
>JBMTZC010000144.1:0-10428 GCA_049455215.1 Prochlorotrichaceae cyanobacterium | reverse complement strand
CAGCTTTTCACTGCAAGCGAAAAAATTTGACCTGGATTAAGATAAGGTTTAGTGGACTTAGATTATTTATTTGAGACCCTCGTTTAGAAGGATAGGTAAAATATGCGAATTTTGGTGATGGGTGGCACACGCTTCATCGGCGTTTATCTAACGCAGCAGTTGGTTGAGCAAGGCCATGAAGTTGTGCTCTTCAACCGGGGTAATTGTCAGCCACCTGTAGAAGGAGTGACCCAGATCCACGGCGATCGTACCGATGCTGAGCAACTCAAAGCAAAACTCAAGCCCGAATCCTTCGATGCCATTTTTGATAATAATGGCCGGGAGTTGAAGGATACTCAACCCCTTATCGAACTGTTTGCCGATCAGATTAGCCAGTTCATTTATGTCAGTTCAGCGGGGGTTTATGCCCCTTCCGATCAAATGCCCCATCATGAGGACGATGCCGTCGATCCCAAAAGTCGCCATCGGGGCAAATTTGAAACCGAAAATTATTTAGCCGCCCAGAGTATTCCCTTCACCTCAATTCGGCCGGTTTATATTTATGGCCCCAGAAACTATAACCCCGTAGAAGCTTGGTTTTTCGATCGTCTCAGTCACGATCGTCCCATCCCCATTCCCGGCAACGGCTTACATATTACCCAATTGGGTCATGTGGCCGATTTAGCCTCTGCCATGACCGCCACCTTAAATAACCCCAGAGCGATCGGACAAATCTACAATATTTCCGGCGATAGGTTTGTCACCTTAAATGGTCTAGCCCGCCTCTGCGCCTTAGCCATGGACAAAGATCCCAACCAGGTGGAACTGGTTCACTACGAGCCCAAAGCCTTTGATTTTGGTAAGCGAAAAGCCTTTCCCCTGAGACCGCAACACTTTTTCACCTCCATCGCAAAGGCCAAGCAAGACTTACATTGGCATCCTAGCTTCGATTTGGTTTCCGGTCTTCAGGATTCCTATCAGCATGATTATCAACTCCAGCCGAATCCATCTCCAGACTTTTCTGTGGATGATGAAATTCTCAGTGCCCTCAAGGTCTAAAAGCCCTTGCCCTCGGCCCGCTGCTGAACCTACCGCAAAGTAGTGTAGAGATGCCCCCTCGCACACTTTGCACGATAAACTGTCTCTTTTTGCCAAGGAAATCACCATGACCTCCCCTTCTTCAGCGCTGATCAATTCTGAGTGGAAGCCCGTTGAGAATACCCCTCGAGAAGAAGATCAGTCTCCTGAACCCCAGGAAGAAGGTTCTCAAACGCCTAATTGGGAAGCCCCCGCTTGGACGATTGAAGATAGTGAGAAATTGTATCGAATCCGGGGTTGGGGGGAGCCCTATTTTTCCATTAATGCGGCGGGTCATGTGACCGTCTCTCCCCGAGGCGATCGGGGGGGCTCTTTAGATCTCTTTGAGCTTGTAGAATCTCTGAAATGCCGTAATCTTTCCCTGCCCCTCTTAATTCGATTTTCCGATATTTTGCAGGATCGCTTAGAGCGCTTAAATGCTTGTTTTTCTAAAGCGATCGCTCGGTATAACTATGCTGGGGTTTATAAGGGTGTTTTTCCGGTGAAATGTAATCAGCAACGCCATTTGTTGGAAAAACTAGTGCGTTATGGTGAACCGTATCAATTTGGCTTAGAAGCCGGTTCTAAACCAGAGTTGATGATTGCCTTAGCCTTGTTATCGACCCCCGAAGCATTATTAATTTGTAATGGTTATAAAGATCAAGACTATATCGAAACGGCGATGCTGTCCCGCCGTTTAGGGAAAACCTCCATTATTGTTTTAGAGCAACTCGAAGAAGTGGATTTGGCGATCGCCGCCTATCAGAAATTAGGCATTGCTCCCATTTTAGGCGTGAGGGCAAAATTAAATAGTCGAGGTGTGGGACGTTGGGCAACCTCAGCAGGGGATCGCGCTAAATTTGGCTTGAATATTCCTGAAATTGTCTCCGTCGTCGAAAAACTGCGATCGGCTAATCTCTTAGATAGCCTACAATTGCTGCATTATCACATTGGTTCACAAATTTCTGATATTGCAGTGGTTAAAGCAGCTATTCAGGAAGCCAGCCAAATTTATACCCAGTTAGTGCTCTTAGGAGCCAATATGAACTATCTGGATGTGGGTGGTGGTTTAGGGGTGGATTATGACGGTTCAAAGACCAATTTTCATGCCTCTAAAAACTACAACATGCAGAACTATGCCAATGATTTAGTCGCAACGATTAAAGATGCCTGTAACCAGCACAAAGTCCCTGTCCCTACGCTAATTAGTGAAAGTGGCCGAGCGATCGCTTCCCATCAGTCTGTCCTAGTCTTCGACATTTTAGGCACCAGTGATGCTCCCTCTGGACAGCCCCTGCCCGCCCAAGCAGAAGAAGACTTAATTATCCGCAATCTCTGGGAAGCCTATAGTAATGTTAGCTTGGAGAACTACCAAGAGTGCTATCACGATGCCGAACAATTTAAAGAAGATGCCATCACCGCCTTTCGCCTTGGCTATTTAAGTTTGACCCAGCGGGCCCGCGCTGAACATATTTACTGGGTCTGTTGTCGGAAAATTCAAAACATTATCCAACACCAGGATTATGTCCCCGATGATCTCGAAGCGTTGAGACACAATATGGCTTCCATTTATTATATGAACCTGTCTGTGTTTCAATCCGCTCCCGATAGTTGGGCGATCGATCAATTATTTCCCATTATGCCCATTCATCGTTTGCATGAAGAACCAACCGAGCGGGGAATCTTGGCTGATCTGACCTGTGATAGTGATGGTAAAATCAATCAATTTATTGATCTCTTAGACGTTAAAAATCTTTTGGAACTGCACACCTACCAGTCTGATGCTCCCTATTATCTAGGAATGTTTCTGGGGGGAGCTTATCAAGAAATTATGGGGAATTTACATAATCTGTTTGGGGATACAAATGCCGTTCATATTACCTTGACTCCTAAAGGATATGAAATTGAGAATGTCGTCAAAGGAGATACGATTCAGGAAGTTTTAGGCTATGTTCAGTATGATATTGAAGACATGGTAGAAAATGTGCGTTTACAAACCGAAAAAGCCTTGCAGGATCAGAGTATTACCCTGGAGGAATCTCAGCGACTTTTGCAAAGTTTTGAACAGAGTTTAAGAAGTTACACCTATCTAGGGCGCGTCATCCATTAAGTCCAAAACCCTTAACAGTATGGACATTAGCCACGCCCATCCCAGTTTTCCGCTAGGATCTGAAACAGACACGTCATAGTCATTGCATCGCTAATTGATGACAGATCTCGGTTCAGGACACTGAGCGGAATCGGGAACTAAAGCAACCGGTTTACTTCAGATCTCACAACCCATGGGCATCTCGATGGTTCCATTTCTGACTAGAAACAGGAACCCCATTCGGGCTTTTTCCAGGTGGTCTCATGGTATCATTTACATATCTTCATAATCTAGGTGATATTTGATCGTGTCTGAGGGAAATAAACCGACGATCTTGGTAACGGGGGGGGCAGGTTATATTGGTTCCCATGCCGTGCTTGCGCTCAAAGCCCAAGGGTATGCTGTGGTGATTCTCGATAACCTAGTATACGGCCACAAAGATTTGGTTCAGAGCGCGTTAGGCGTTGAACTCATTGTGGGGGATACCAACGATCGGGCCTTGCTCGATGAAATTTTTCAATCCCATTCGATTGATGCTGTGATGCATTTTGCTGCCTATGCCTACGTGGGCGAATCGGTACAAAAGCCAGCAAAATACTATCGCAATAACTTTGTGGGCACATTGACATTACTAGAAGCCATGGTTGCAGCGGGGATTTCCCAATTTGTCTTCTCCTCGACCTGCGCAACTTACGGTATACCTCAAACTGTTCCCATGGCCGAAGATCATCCCCAAAATCCCATTAATCCCTATGGTCAAAGCAAGTTGATGGTCGAAAAGATCCTAGAGGATTTTAGCGAAGCTTATGGGATGCGATCGGTTATTTTCCGTTACTTTAATGCTGCAGGAGCAGATCCCCTAGGGCGGGTGGGGGAAGATCATCAACCGGAAACCCACCTGATTCCCTTAGTGTTATTAACGGCTTTAGGGCAGCGCTCCAGTATTTCTATTTTTGGTACCGATTACGACACCCCCGATGGAACCTGTATTCGAGATTACATTCACGTTACAGATTTAGCGGAAGCCCACGTTTTAGGGCTGCAGTATCTCCAAGGAGGGAACCCTTCCGCTGTCTTTAATTTGGGGAATGGCAATGGGTTCTCGGTACGGGAAGTGATTGCCGCAGCAGAAGCGATCACGGGCCGATCCATAACGGTGATTGAAAGCGATCGTCGCCCTGGTGATCCCCCCGCCTTGGTGGGCAGTAGCCAAAAAGCAAAGACTGTCTTGGGTTGGCAGCCTCGCTATGCCGATCTGTCTCAGATTTTAGGGCATGCTTGGCAATGGCATCAAAAACGCCATCAAGATGCTTTGCTATAAATAAAGGATTGAGAATGGTGGGGATCCTGAAGCTATCTCTAGGCGTTGTATTGTGCTATGGAGATCCCGCCTTACTGCTATCCAACGCTCTAAGTCTTAAGGGGTTCCCCAGGATTCTGCTAGACTGCTCCCTGGATTCAGCCTTTACTGTAGGTTCTAGCTCCTAGCCGATATGTTCAATCCTTATTCATCACTGAACGGAAGGTAAATGATGACACACAAAATGCCAACTGCGCTCGATCGTCCTGTGCGGCTTGTGGTCGTCACTCAGTTCTATCCTCCCGATTATGCTGCGACAGGACAGTTGATTGAGGAATTAGCAACTCAATTGGGGTATACCGGCGTAAAGGTGACGATTTTCACGGGACAGCCTGGCTATGCCTTTGAAATGGATTCTGCTCCCTCCGATGAAGTTCTCGAAAATCTCGCCATTAAACGATCGCGAACCTCAAGAATCTGGCCGCGACGGATCCGAGGACGAGCAATTAATGGTTTATTCTTTTGTGCCCGTGCCATTGTTCGTCTATTAGATCCTCGGCACAAACGGGACTTACTGATGGTGACCACGGAACCCCCTTACCTCGGGATCGTGGCCTATGTTGCCCATTGCATTATGGGAACGCCTTATATTTGTTTACTCTATGATATATACCCCGATGTTGCGGTGTCCTTAGATGTATTGTCTCAACGGCACTGGTTTACTCAATTTTGGGACTTCTTAAACCGAAAAATTTGGAAGCGAGCCCAAGCCATTATTGTGCTGAGTTCAACCATGCGCCAACGGATTTTAGAAAAAAGTCCAGGGTTAGACTCTAAAATCGCTATCATTCATAATTGGGCAAATCCAGACCTCATTAAACCTTTACCCAAGACCAAGAATTGGTTTGCCCAACAGCATAATCTGGTCAACCGTTTCATCGTTCTTTATTCTGGCAATATGGGACGATGTCATGATATGAAAACGATTCTTGAAACCGTTAAACTGCTCCAAAAAGATGCCATTCATTTTGTTTTCATTGGGAATGGTGCTAAACGCGAAGACTTTCGGAATACCGTTGAAACTTTGGGGCTAGAAAATTGCACGTTTCTCCCCTATCAAGATCGCCAAGTTTTACCCTATTCCCTAACAGCCTGCGATTTGAACTTAATTAGTATCGATCGAGGGATGGAGGGCTTAGTTGCCCCGAGTAAGCTCTATAGCAGTTTAGCCTCTGGTCGTGCCATTGCCGCCATCTGTCCTCCCCATTCCTATTTACGATCGATCGTTTCTGAGGGAAAGTGTGGTATTGCGGTCGATAATGGTGATGCTCAAGGATTAGCTAACTTTATTCTCAAGCTTGCTGAAAATCCAAGCTTATCTCAGCAACTGGGAATGAACGGTCGTCAGTATATGATCAAGAATTTTACCCCAGAGTGTATTGCTGACCAGTACTTAAATGTGGTGTTTAGTTGTCTAAAACACAAACCGCTTTCAGCATTACCCGTGATGCCCCCTCAGCCCACTGAACCCCCTGCTAAAAATACCACTGTCCATGTGACTATTAAATAGAGCCTACTGAGGCTGATTCTCATGGGGACACAGGGTTTCCCGGGAGATGAAGTTCCAGTAGATATCGTTTAAAGACAACATCCTGCCGCTGTAGGTGCTGGGTCTGATAGAGCCGAAATCCAGATCGTTCAAAGAGTTTGAGGCTAAATTCACTGGCTTCTACCCAGAGCCGTTGCATCTTCTCGGTTCGGGCATAATTGATAACGGTGGAAAGTAATTTTGTACCAACTCCTTCGCGAACACGATCGTGACGCACGTAAGCAGAGAGGATGTGTCCTGTGGGGCGAATGCCGGAGAAGCCTAAAATTCCAGTTTCATCGCCGCAAAGAAAGGTGGTTCCAGACAGAATGAATTTACGAAAGTTGCGGCTATCTGTGGCAAAGGCTGCCCATACTTCGACTTGTCGAGGGGTATAGTAAAGGGGACCGTGTATTTGTACGGTTTCTCGGTAAAGTTGGGCTAACTCTGCTAAATTTTCGGTTTGTGCTGTGGTGATGGTGTGCATCGATCGTTACCGCGTTGAGTTTTTCAAAACAATCCAAATCACCGCAGGGGCTCCAATTAAAATAGTGACGGAATTGAGGGGCAAAACCGCATCCTGACCGGGCAGTTGGGCAATACTATCCGCAACGATCGCCAGGCAGGCCCCCAGGAGGGCATTCGCCGGGATCAGAAAGCGATGATCCACACTGTGAAAGAGTTGACGGCAAAAATGGGGCACCGCCACCCCTAGGAAGGCGATCGGCCCGCAAAATGCTGTGACGGTTCCCGCCAGCAGGGCGGTACTGAGAATAATCCCAAAGCGAATTTGCCCGATGTGGGCCCCTAGACTTTTTGCGGTATCTTCCCCCAGGGCTAAGAGGTTGAGAGGAGAAGCGAGCCCCTGAGCGATCGTTAAGCCTAGGGCAATACTGGCGGCAAACAGTGGCCATTGCCCAAAACTAATGGCGGCAAAACTACCAAAAGTCCAGTTTAAATAGGTTTGGGTTTCCGCAAGGCTACTGAGTTGCAATAAAATCGTAACCATGGCACTGGTAATATAGCCAAACATTAAGCCAAAAATCAGCAGTCTAATGGAGTTGGCCACCCGTTGGGAGAGGAGCAACATTAGACTTAAGGTCAAGGCGGAACCTACACTGGCCGCCACGAGAATACTGGTATTTTCAAAGCCCCGGAGCGCGCGCAAAGACTCCAAATTGGTTGATAACACCACGATCGCTACCCCTAAGCTAGCCCCAGCATTAATGCCGAGAATGGAAGGATCCGCCAAGGGATTTCTAAAGAGGGTTTGCATTTGCAATCCCCCCACCGCCAAGGCCGCCCCCGCGACGATCGCCGTGAGGGAACGGGGCAGCCGCAGTTGCCAGACAATATCTGACCAAATGGGATTGTCTACGGGCTCTCCCCGCAGAATGGGCAGTAATTGTCCCAGGGGAATGTTGACGGAACCAATGGCTAAACTGCTCCAGAATAACCCCGTCGCGATCGTCAACAACAGTAAAAGTTGCAGCACTCGCACCTTAGCCATGGCGCAGTCGCACGATGAAGAATCCATCCATGTTGGCTTGGTGGGGCCAGAGTTTGAGCCAGTGGGGTTTCGCTAAAAACCAGGGCACGGCTGGAGACTGGCTGGCAATGGGGGGGCGATCGATACTCCACTGGGGGTGATCTTCTAGAAAGGCGGCAATTTGGTGCTCATTTTCCGCCGGATGGAGGGTACAGGTGGCATAGACCAACACTCCCCCCGGTTTAACCCAGGTGGCCGCAGAGCGCAGTAGCTTACCCTGCAGATCCGCCAGTTCCTTTACGGTTTCCGCCGTTTGAGTCCAGCGGGCATCGGCATGACGATGGAGTGTGCCTAAGCCCGAACAGGGCGCATCCACCAAAACCCGATCGCAGCGACCCTCTAAATCCGGCTGTGCTTGGCTATCACCTTGGCAAACTTCAATGCAGGTCACCCCTAACCGCTTGAGATTCCCCCGTAATTTCTTCAACCGAGACACGGTGCGATCGTAGGCCAAAATAGTGCCTTGGTTTTGCAGCAGTTCTGCTAAATGTAAGGTTTTCCCCCCCGGTGCAGCACAGGCATCGGCGATGGTTTCCCCCGGTTGGGGATCGAGCCAATGACTCACCAGTTGCGCACTGCGATCCTGCACCATCCAGTGGCCCTCGGCAAAGCCGGGCAGTAAGGGAATGGCCCCCGCCCCGAGGGGCAGGGTTAGGGCTTGGGGCAGTCCAGCAATGGGTTCCACCTCCGTCCCCACGGCTTTGAAGGCGGCTTGGACGGTTTCCAGACTTGCCCGCAAAGGGTTTACCCGTAAGTCGATGCGAGGGGGACGATTAAACCACTCACAAAGCTGTTCTAAGTCGCACCCTGCAGCACCGTCCTGCAGTTGCGTTTCCCAGGTTTCTAAAATCCAGCGGGGGTAGCTGTGGAGAATTCCTAAGCGATCGAGGGGATCGGGGGGGAGGCTTAAAACCTCGGACTGAGCCTCCTGTCGTCGTAAATACTGACGCAACACGGCATTGACAAAGCCAACCCCATAGGCAACTTTGACGGACTTGCACAACTCCACCGTGGTATGCACCGCCGCCGCTGCGGGGATATGGCTGAGGTAACGCAGTTGATAAAGCCCAATCTGGAGAACCACCCGTAATTCCGCCGCAAGTTTCTGGGGTTTGGTAGATAACTGTTGGACGATCGTATCCAAGGTTCGTTGACGGCGCACACACCCATAGACCAGTTCCGTCATCAAGGCACGATCGGGGGGCAGCAGTTGACTATCCTTTAAGCTATTCTGCAGGGCCACATCAGCATAAGCGCCCTGATAAACCTTCATGAGGGTTGTCCAAGCCAGATGTCGGGCTGATACCATAAGGTGCTTCACTTTTGGGTAATGCTTTAGCCCAGTCTACAAAATTGCGGGTCAAGGACTGAGATCGGGCGAGGCGGTTTTGCTGGATCGTCATCGGTTCGTCAACATCGCTATTATACCGTTATCCTTTCTCACGCCTGTTCCTGAACTCCCTGAATCATTGCGATGCCTAGCCTACCCTTGCCCAGCACCGAAAATGCTTTCCTGGTCAACCACATTAATTTACTCCGCTCTAGCTTTCAGCACTTTGTGGGGCGGGACTTGATCCGGGAAGCGTTCCCCTTGCCCGATCTGGGGGATGGCTCCGATCAAACGATCGCTCGGGGGATTTTCTATGCGCCCTTTGTGGTTTTGTCCCATGATGCGGCCGCCGATCCCATCTTTACCTATGGCAATCAAGCGGCTTTAGATCTGTTTGAAATGACCTGGGCCGAATTGACCACCCTGCCCTCCCGCCGTTCCGCTGAGCCCCCCAATCAAGCAGAACGATCGCGCCTGCTCCAGACCGTCACCACCCAGGGCTATATTTCCGATTATCGAGGCATTCGCATTTCTAAAACCGGAAAGCGGTTTGCTATTGAAAACGTCACCGTCTGGAATTTACAAACGGAAGACGGGCAGTACTGCGGCCAGGCAGCAGCCTATAGGCTCCCCCCTGGACATCAATAGCGACGGCACAGTCGTCTTCACCTGTTTACAGGATAAAATTATGAGGAAACATGGTAAAAACTGGAGTCAACCTATGCAAGCTATCCTGTTGAGCAGTGAAGAAGTTGCCAAACGTGCTTACCGAGTCTATGAAAGCGGAATCCGGCACAAGGTCGAGACAGAGGAAAATATTGGCAAAATGGTCATCATTAATGTTGAGACAGGTGACTATGAAGTGGATAAGACAGGGCTGCAAGCTGCTAAAAATCTCCAAATGAAATCTCCTTATGCAAGACTCTTTGGCATTCGCATCGGCTATAATGTGGCGGTTTCTTTTAGTGGTGTGATGGAGCGGGTAGATAGTGATTTCCGGTATTGTGACTGACAGACATGCGATCGTCTCGCTGACATTTCTCTTGGTGAGTGGTGCAACTTTCCCGATCGAGTTTGTCATCGATACAGGTTTTACGGATCACCTTTGCCTACCACAAGAAGCTGTAAACCTTCTGAGCCTCCCATTTTTATATAACTTGCCCGCAAACTTAGCGGACAACAGTTCGGTCGTCTTGTCTGTTTATCAAGCAACAATTTTTTGGGATGGAGCCGAGCGAGATGTTCGTGTGTTTGCAACAGGACGGCGACCTTTGATTGGGACTGCTCTACTTGATGAGCAAGAACTGGTGATTCAATTTACAGAGGGCGGATTGGTTACAATTGATGAATTGTAGATGTTCCTGACGAAGGCTAACACCCCCATGCACCCGCCGAGTATCAACTTAAGGCGAAAAATCCTACACAGAGGGGATCCCAAGCTACAAGGGTTTCAGCCGATCTACCAGTCCATTTTATTCCGCCTTACGTTGGTAGCCGTCTCACCTCAATTCCCGGA
>JBMTZC010000143.1:0-10429 GCA_049455215.1 Prochlorotrichaceae cyanobacterium | reverse complement strand
ACATAAACCAGCTTTAGGTTATGAAAATCACAAACACATTGGAGATGAGATAATACCTACAGATGCGCCCATTCTGGAAGGAGTATTGTGGGAGGTGGTTCGTGATTTTCTAGCATAGGTTTCGAGCCTAATTGTCTTCCCCCATTCTCAATTCATAATTCATAATTAAAAAATGTCCTACGCAGCCGCCCAAGAAAAAATAGCCCAAGCCCAAGCCCAAAACTATGGGAGTCCACCCAATCCCACCAACTAAGACCCGTCCTCTCCTGATCTATACCCTTTAAGCAACGAGTGAAAAGCATATCCACCACTAAAATCATTACACTCTTTGAATATGAGATGACGGATCAGCTGAGCGATCGTGACATTCGCTATCTCGGTCAACTCAATCGAAAGCATGGAGTTGAAATCCTTAGACCCGTTGTTCAGCAAGGAAAAACCTGCTTTCAAGCCCGGCAGTATGTGGGGGTGCTACGTCTGGGGCACTGCACTTTACAAATTCTCCCCAAGATCCACCGTTCTGAAGGTCAGGGCGACGTGGAAAGCCGAGCCAATGCGGAACAGAGTGCGACTCAAAATCTGTTATTGATGCTGGACTATGCAGGCTATTTGGGGATTCGGGAAACAAACCTCGCCTCACTGAAAAGCACAAGTGATTGGTTGGAAATTCTCATCTATCTCTTTAGTCTGAACTTAAAACGCCAGTGGCTTCAGGGCGCGTTTCGGACTTATGAAACCATTGATGCTGTTTTGCCCGTGTTGAAAGGGAAGTGGAGACTACCGGATCAAATGCGTCGCATCGAGCAAAAGCACCAGTTTGCAGTGACCTATGATGAACTCACCGTCGATAATTCACTCAATCGCATCTTTCGCTATGTGGTGGAGTGCCTTTGGCAACGAACAGGAAACAGTCAAAGCCGTCAAATGCTGTCGGATCTGCGTTACTGGATGAATGAAGTAGCCCTCTTGCCCGTTGTGACTCCTCAGATGGCTCAGCAAATTAGTCTCACCCGACTGAATCAACACTATGAGCCGCTGCTGAATTTGGCCCGTTTGTTTCTGGAGCGCATGGGGTTGGAGTTATCTGCAAAGGATCAAACCGCATTCGCCTTTATTTTTGACATGAATCAACTGTTTGAAGGATTCCTCACCCGTTTTATCCAGCAGCATCGTCAAGAGGTGTTACCCACTGCGCTACAAACCTGCCAGATACTCCCACAGGGACAAAAGACAACCTCCTATCTAGCCCGTTATGAGGACAAAGGTGCCTTTAAGCTCAAGCCCGATCTGGTGTTTCGGGATCACCAAACGTATCCCCTGTTGATGGACTTTAAGTATAAGCAACTCAAGCCCAATCAGCGTAAACTGGGAATTGCTGAAGCAGACTTTTATCAAATGTACGCCTATCTCAATCGTTTTGGGTGTCACCGCGTCATCCTCATGTACCCTCAATTCAGCATGTTAACCGATCCAGTTCGATCGTGTTTTTCATTGGAAGAGCGATCGGGGCAAATTTGGGCAGTTACGCTGAACCTATTGAGAGACTTAACGAAACCGGAAGCGAAAAGAGAACTGATGTCAGAGTTAAAGCAGATTCTGGAGGGGAGGAATGAGTGACCAGATTGAAACACAGGATTGGCGGGCTGCGCTAGAGCAGTGGCTTCAGGGCAATAATCCAAAGACAATGCCTTCTGATTTAGTGGAAATTCATCAGCAATTTTTACAGCGCTTTCCCCGCGAGAAGCTTGGAGAGTTAACCCTGGAAAACTACGCCATTGGTGGTAAACCGGATAGCTTTTGTCACTGGATTGAATTTAAGACTAAATCCCTGGGGAGCGTTTCAGGCGGAAGTTCTGATAAATGGGGGATTTACTGGAGTAAAAAAGATCAAGATTGGCGCTGGAATAAAGCCTTAAACAGCGATACGGCTGAAGGTGCCTTTGAAAAACTCAAAACCGGTTTAATCAATCTGGTACAAGCGGCTGATCAAAATCAATTTGATCAACTGGATCACATTGGCAGCAAGCAACTGGGCCCCAATCGTAATGGTTTACGAGCTAAGCCCCTTTCTCTTTACTTCCCAGAGCAATTTTTACCTATTGCTAATCCGTATCACCTGATTCATTTTCTGAACTGTTTAGGACAACGACCCCAAAGTGGTCTTCATAATAAGAACCGCCAGTTGCTGGAATTTTTGAGAAGCCAAGCGGAGTTCTCAGGGATGGATACCCATGGAATGATGCGATTTTTGTATGATGTTTTTCCACCGGGTAAGCAAACGGTCAAAACACCTCCAGGCAACGAAAAAGATGTAATCGATTGGCCCGAAGAGATCGTCCATTTAGCCACCTTAGCAGAGCACAACCGCAATCTAATTTTATACGGGCCGCCGGGAACGGGAAAAACCTATGTAGTAAACCGTTTTACAACCTTTTATTTGAGTGAACAGTTAAGTACACCATTGTCTCCAGAGCAACGCCGTCGAGATTTAGTTCGCCCCTTGACCTGGCATGAAGTTATTGCTTTGGCGATGTATCTTAAGCCAAATAAAAAATTATTTAAAGTTGCTGAAATTGCAGAAGAAGCCATTATTCAGGATTTCTGGGCATCAACCCAAACTAAAAAATTGACTAATCAGCTT
Source organism: Prochlorotrichaceae cyanobacterium (assembly GCA_049455215.1). Lineage (GTDB taxonomy): Bacteria > Cyanobacteriota > Cyanobacteriia > Prochlorotrichales > Prochlorotrichaceae > JBEAPM01. The sequence goes on along the minus strand of JBMTZC010000143.1, from coordinate 7,788 downwards.
TGGGCAATGTTACAAATCCATACCTCTCCTAATATTCAAACCGTGAAATATAAAACTCGGCTGTCTCCTTTCTTGTTTGAGAAGACAGAACAGAGTGAGTGGTGCTTAACAGAAGAAGGTGAAGGCTATGTGGAAGTTAAATTAGCAAATACCCTTGACGAACTTCAGAACCCAGAGGAAGCTAACCCCGATGTCTCAAAATATGTCAGATTTGTGACCTTTCATCAGTCCTTTGCCTACGAAGAGTTTGTGGAAGGGTTAAAACCAGTCTCAGATGATGGTCAAATTTCCTATGAGGTGGTGGATGGTATTTTCAAAGATATTTGTCGGCGTGCCCAGAATGATCCCGATCATAAATATTTGTTGATTATTGACGAAATTAATCGTGCCAATATTGCCAAGGTTTTTGGTGAGTTGATTACTTTAATTGAAGATGACAAACGGCTCAATGAAGAAAATGAGATTACGGTTCAACTGCCCTATTCCAAAGAAAGTTTTGGGGTTCCAGAAAACCTACTGATTTTAGGCACCATGAATACCGCCGATCGCTCTATTGCCTTGCTAGATATTGCTTTAAGACGGCGCTTTACTTTTCTGGAGCAAATGCCCAATCCGGCTTTACTGGGAACGGTGGAAGGTGTTAATCTCGCCAATCTTCTGGAGAATTTGAATCGAAGACTCTCTGCTTTACTGGGGCGGGACTATCAGATTGGTCATAGTTACCTCATGGGCATTGATGACTTGGAAGCTCTACATTTTGCCTGGTATAACCGGATCATTCCCTTACTTCAAGAGTATTTTTATAACGATTGGGAACGGTTACAGGCTGTGATTGGCGATCGTTTTGTACGGCAGGAAGATCTAGATGACTTAACTCGTAAGGCTTTGGGAAACTTCTATAATGCTGAAACTCATTATCAAGTCCACAGGTTTGAAGCAGACTCGGAATTTTCCCAAGCACTGGTGGCCATCTATACTTAGGATGACTTCATGATTTGAATTCATGATTAAAACGGGAAAATGGGAACCGAAGCCCCTCATTTTCCCCTTAAATTTAAATTTCTGTGAAGTATTTTCCCTACAGCTTTACCACTGACTAGCAATGGGCATTCGCCACCCCGTACCAAAAGCACGATCGGTAATTTTTAAGCCTGGGGCGGCTTGTTTCCGCTTAAATTCCGATCGCATCACCAAGGTCCAAATGCGTTGTACCGTTGCTTCCTCAAAGCCTGCATCCACCACTTCAGGAACGGATTGATGCTGATGTAAAAAGCGATCGAGAATGGCATCTAAGGTGTCGTAATCCGGTAGGGAATCCTGATCCACTTGACCGGGTTTGAGTTCTGCACTGGGGGGCTTGGTGAGAATATTCGGGGGAATGATCGGGGCCGGTTCGAGGGGGAGTTGTAACTGCGATCGGACGGAGGAATTGCCCTGATCGTTAATCCACTGACAGAGTTTATAGACCTGGGTTTTAGGTACATCGGCGATCGCTGCTAAGCCACCATCCATGTCACCGTAGAGGGTGCAGTACCCCACCGCCATTTCTGACTTGTTGCCGGTGGAGAGCAGTAAGTGACCAAATTTATTAGCGATCGCCATCAGTAAGGTTCCCCGAATCCGGGACTGAAGATTCTCTTCGGCAACACCGGGCTCCTGCCCCGTAAACAGTTCACTTAAGGTATCCCCAAAGCTCTGCATCATCGCTTTAATGGGGAGGGTGGTGGACTGAATGCCCAGGGTTTTCACCAGTGCAACGGCATCGGTAATGGAGTGATCCGAACTGTAGGGAGAGGGCATCAACACCGCGAGGACGTTGGCAGGCCCCACTGCAGCCGCTGCGATCGTTGCCACTAGGGCAGAGTCAATACCGCCACTGAGACCCAGGACAATGCGCTGAAAGCCACATTTGCGAACGTAGTCCTGCACCCCAAAGACTAGGGCTTGCCAAATCTCTGCTTCAGGTACAGGGGGCAGGGGATAGACCTGATTTAAGGGCGTAGTGGGAGGGTAGGGCTGCTCGGAAAGGGTGGTGTGGAGTAAATAGGGTCTAAAGCCAGGGGCGCGGGACTTCACACTGCCATCCCTGGCAATCAAAACACTATAACCATCAAAGATTAAGTCATCATTCCCCCCCACTTGATTGGCATAGAGAATGGGACAGTGGCAGCGGCGGGCACCGTGGGCCAGTAGTTTTTCGCGGAATTGTTGTTTTGCAACGGTGTAGGGAGAAGCGGCAAGATTGACAATTAAATCCACTTTTTCTTTGGCTAATTCCTCTAAGGGATCGAGGGGATAGTTGCGCTGACCCCAGAAGTTTTGATCATTCCAAAAATCTTCACAGATGGTAATGCCAATTTTTAGGCTTTGTTCGGGGTGACAGGGATCCGCCAGGATGAACCAGTTACAGGCATTTCCCGATTCAAAATAACGATGTTCATCAAAGACATCGTAGTTGGGTAAGAGGCGTTTATGGAAATATCGTTCAATGCTGCCTTTGTGTAAGAGGGCTACGCTATTAAATAAGGGTTTTTCCCCCTGAATTTTGGCATTGATATTGCGAGAAACCGTACCCACTAACACCGGTAAATCTGGGGGTAAGTCCAGCGCTAATTGTTCTAAATGCTGTTGCATATCCGTGACAAAGCGATCGTTGAGGAGGAGATCCTTGGGCGGATACCCACACAGGGCCAGTTCCGGGGTAATCATTAAATGGGTTCCCTGAGCTTGTGCCGTTTGAGCTGCATCTAGAATGGCTTGGGCATTTTCTTTCAGTTGTCCAACGGTAGGATTCAATTGAGCGATCGTGATGTTCATTGTGCCTCCAGGAATGTTTGAATTTTGCGATCGTAAGAGGGAGTTATAAATAAGGGGAATAACTTCAGGTGGAAGAATGCGGCGTGGAGCGTCGTACTCTTCCTCTTAAATTTTTTCGCTTTTAGTGGAAAGCCCTAAATAAAGACCAATGGTTTATCTTTTAAGGGCTCAAAAGCCTTGGCATCAAAGCGATAGAGGCTAGCGGGTCGCCCTGCTCCACGGGAGACTTTTGTTTTCGTTTCCGTGAGAAAGCCCAGTTTTAAGAGGCGAGAGCGAAAGTTAGAATAGTCAGAAAATCCTTCTCCTAAAATAGTGGTATAAAGCTGATATAAATCATTGAGGGTAAACAGTTCCGGTAACACCTCAAAGGCGATGGGACTATACTCGACTTTATTGCGGAGTCGCTGATAGCCATAGGCTAAGATTTGTTGATGATCAAAGGCTAAGTCCGGCACTTGATCTAGGGCATACCAGGCAATCCCACTGACCCGATCGGCAATCAGTTCTGCTTCTTCGTAGCGCACGAGGGCAAAGTAACTGACGGATAAATAACGAACCCCATAACTATCGGGAGATTCCCGAGGATCTCGGCCGGGACCACCAAAGGTATATAACTGCTCTAAGTAGAGGTTCTTGACTCGAATTTTTTCCGCTAAAACCCGATAGGCGGCCTGCTCTAAGGATTCCCCTTTACGGACAAGGGTTCCCGGCAATGCCCACTGTCCTTGACAAACATCTTGCTGACGCATTACTAACAACAACAAGAGCCGATTTTGTTGGGTATCGACGGAAAAGATGACGTTATCAACCCCAACTTTAAAGTCTGCTAAATGACTGGAATCATCCGTTGGGGCAGAGGATTTAGAAGACGATCGTTTAGGCATATCCTGAGGAGAGTATTGAGATCATGGTGGGTAGAACGGGTAGAACAACTAGCTGCCACTCCCCAGTTCCAACAACAGGGGATAGAGGTGATGTTGGCGAATAAAGTGATACACCAAATCCGTTAGGGGTTCGGGGTCTCCGGCTTCCCGGAAGGCAGTGGAGGAAACGGCTAAGCCTTGCCACTGGGCAATCTGGACTTGTGTCCCAAGGGCTTTCAGAGCCTGGAGATCGCGATCGTGGAGGGGAAAACCGGGCCGGGGCACAATCAGTAACTGCACTTGCCCTAGGAGTTCCTGCGATCGGTACCACCGGGGCAGTTGAGCAACAAGGTCAGACCCAATGACGAGGGTAAAGGTGGCATTGAGATGTTGCGCTGTGGCTTGAGCCTGGGCCCGCTCCACCGTCACGATCGAGTAGCGGTCACTGAGGTGGGGGTAGAGGGATATTGGGTTAGTCGGGGTATCTCCAGAACGATCCCGAAGACGATCGTTTGCTTCCGCCACAATCAGATTCAGCATGGTACTGCGCACCTCCAGATCCGCCCCATGTTGCTTAAAGGGATTATCAGAAGCCCAGACCCAGACTTGATCAAACTGTTGTGCCAGTCCAATTAAGATTTCCTGATGGCCAACCGTGGGGGGATCGGCACTGGTACCAAAAAGGGCAATTCTCATAGGGCTTTGCGGGTCTTCTCCACTAAGGTGGTCAAGGCTGGAGATAATTCTACTGGAGGGGCGGCGGGATCTTGAACCTGTCGCAACTGTGCCGGTAGCCGCTCGACATTATGCTGCACCCGTGTTGCGATCGTCTCGATACTTTCTGGTAACTTTAAACATTTTCCATCCGCCATAACCTTTGCCAAGAGGGGAATTTCTCCCGGTAGCGGCGTTTCCTCCATTAGCCCTAAGCGATCGTGCTCTAGGGTTCCGTCTGGGGCATAGGTTCGGTAAATTTGCTTACGACCGGGGTACGTTGCTTTACCGCTAGATTCCTTCATCACCGGAATCCCGTCAATGTCCACAAGCTTATAAACGCCATTAATGGGCTTGCCCGTCACTAATTTGGTGCCAATCCCGTAACCATCCAAGCTGGCCCCGGCGGCTTGTAGGGCTTGAATTTGGGGTTCATCCAGATCACCGCTGGCCAGGATTTTTGTCCCCGGTAAACGCTCGCGGATCCGCTGGGATAAGCTCACTAAATCCCCAGAGTCTAACCGGACAGCGGGAATGTTCGCTCCGGCTGCCACCTGCTGGGCCAAGCGATCGATCGCCGCTTCCGGATCGTAGGTATCAATGAGCAAAGCGGCCCCCGGAAAATAGCGGTGAAAGGCGGCAAAGGCCTGATCTTCATCCCCCTCTAGGGCGGCGATCGCCATCACGAGGGCGTGGGCCATGGTGCCGCTGGGGTTTTGTCCCAGTTGTTGAGCCGCGAACACATTGGACGTGGCATTAAAGCCTGCCGCTAACGCCGCCCGTGCCGCCCACAGGGAGGCTTGGGGACTAAAGGCCCGGCGGGTGCCAAATTCTAAAAGCTGTGGTTCTGCCCCCAGGAGCGATCGTAACCGGGCGGCGCGGGTGGCAATGAGGGTTTGATAATTGAGGGTATTGAGGAGATAGGTTTCCACAATTTGTGCTTGCCAGAGGGGCGCTTCGACCCGCAACAGCGGCTCATGGGGGAAGATGGGAGTTCCTTCCGGCACAGCCCAGAGGGTGCCACTAAAGAGGGTGCCGGTATCTGGCAAGGTCGCCAACAGCGTCCAAAAGCTCTGGGGGGCATGGGTAAACAACCCCGTCGAGCGCAGCCAGTCTAGATCTTCGCCACTGAACCGCAGATTTTGCAGATAATCCAGCGCCTGGGCCAGCCCCATGGCAATCCCGTAGCCATAGTGTTCCGGTAAGCGCCGCGTAAACAGCTCAAAACTGGCCCAGCGTTGATCCAAGCCTTCCCCGCAATAGCAGGCCGTCATGGTCAGTTGGTATAAATCCGTGAGTAAGCCATAGCGATCGGGCTGGGGTAACAGACTGGGATTAGCGGTGTTCGTGCCTTGCGTATTGAACATCTCAACTCCTCCTTGCGATCGTTTAGAAGCGATCGAACAATAATCTACTGACTTATTTATAGTAGATTTTACCAAAATTGTCAAGATCACTAGAAACCTTGGATTGTCCTCCTCCCCGTAGCCCCCTTTCGGACTACACTTCTCCCTTCACCCAGCGATAGAGCGCTTTCTGAGGCGATCGGAGTTCCTCTAGGCTGGTGTAATAGAAATCGCGCCAATTCTCCTGGGGCAGTCCCGCAAACAGCATTAGGTTGAGGGGATATTCCTCACTATCCGTACAACGCCGAAAATCATCCCGAAAGAGAAAAATAGCCTTCTGCAGAGCGATCGCTACGCCGAGTTCCACCATTACGCCTTCATCCGGTGGCGTACCATTCACGATCGCCAAAATGCCATCACACTCCTGAACATCCCGTAAATCCGCCTGAGCCACTTGGTACGCCCAGCCCGGTTGAGAAAAATCCACTTGATTATTGCGCTCAAAGGGTTCCCAGACTTCAATCCCCAGGTCTTCTAATATGTGCAGGAAAGTCGGTAAAAGGATTTGCTTTTGTTGGGCGGAAAACCCATAGGGATTGGCTAAATAGAGTGTTTTCGTCATCCTTCCGTACCTCTGCAAAATGAATGTCCCGTGGGTGGGCCTGCCACACCCGCTACGATTATCACCTGCCAAGATCCCCCAGCAGCGATCGAAGTGCCCCTATTCACAAACAAAAACTCCCCAGTTCCATGCAAGATAGAACCGGGGAGCCTGCCCGAGAACCGGTGGCTTACCCCTTCACGCAGACCACCTGCTTGAGGGTTGCCACCACATCCACCAGATCTGACTGACTTTCCATCACTTCATCGATGGACTTGTAGGCACCGGGAATTTCATCCAGCACCCCCGCATCCTTACGGCACTCCACCCCCTTCGTCTGGCTCACCAGATCATCTAAGGTAAAGGCTTTTTTCGCCTTAGTGCGGGACATCAGACGACCGGCACCATGACTGCAGGAGCAGTAGCTCTCCGCATTGCCTCGACCTTTGACAATGAAGGACTTCGCCCCCATGGAACCGGGAATAATGCCGTAGTCCTCCGATCGGGCCCGCACCGCCCCTTTCCGAGTCACGTACACCTCTTCACCAAAATGGGTTTCCCGCTCCGCATAGTTGTGGTGACAGTTCACCGACAGCAGCGGTTTAGTGGGTTTGCCCCCCGCTAAGTGCTGTTCCACAATGCGCTTAAAGCGCGTCATCATCACATCTCGGTTAAAGCGGGCATAGTCCTGGGCCCACTGTAGGTCATGCCAGTAAGCGGCAAACTCCGGCGTACCCACCACAAAGGAGGCTAAGTCTCGATCGGGCAGTTTCTGGTCTGCCAACTTTGCGAGATCTTTGGCGGTATTGATATGGTTCTGGGCTAGTTGATTGCCAATGTTGCGGGAGCCGGAGTGCAACATCAGCCAGACATTATCTTCCGTGTCTAAACACAGTTCAATAAAGTGGTTCCCCCCACCCAGTGAGCCCATTTGGTGCAGTGCCTTTTGTTCAAGCCGTTGTACTCCAGTATGGAGGTGCTTAAAGGTTTGCCACCCCTGCCAGTTATAAACGGACTTTTCCACTTCTAGGTTTTGTGAAAACCCCGTGGGAATTGCTGACTCTAAGTCTCGACGGATCGCCTTCAGTTTCCCCTCCAAACGATCGCTCTTAAAGGGCATTTGTACGGCACACATACCGCAACCAATATCAACGCCCACCGCAGCGGGGATAATGGCTTCTTTGGTGGCAATCACCGACCCCACTAAGGCACCCTTACCCAGGTGTACATCCGGCATCAGCGCCACATGCTTAAAGACAAAGGGCAGTGAAGCCACATTTTTAGCCATTTGAGTTTCCGCCGGGCCAAGGTCGTGATTCGCCCAGGACAGCACCGGTTTCTCTGTTTTGAAATTTAAGGTTTGATAAGTCATAATGTTCGCACTTGCTAACTAGAAAAAATCCGTTTGTCGTGAGGGCTTTAGCCCTGAAAAATACTGTCTCAATAC
>JBMTZC010000142.1:0-10468 GCA_049455215.1 Prochlorotrichaceae cyanobacterium | reverse complement strand
GCGGGCCGGTGAGTTTGCCCTCTACGATGAGTACGACCCCCTCCGCAAAATTCAGCTAGATATTACGGGCAAACTCTGGAAGTCTCAGGCTCAGGGACAGGCCTACGAGTTCGTCCTCAACTTTAATCAGGAAGGTCCTGTTCGTACCTCTACCACCTATGGTTCTGTGAATAGTGATGGTAATGATGCCCTCTTTGGCGACCTCGGTAATGACTGGCTGGTGGGAGGCACCGGACAGGATAACCTTTACGGTGGTTGTGGTAATGACCAGCTCAATGCCTATGATTATCACACGACAAATGGGGGTCTGAATATCCAGCCCGATACGCATCCCAGCTACGAAGATCGAGCCTTTGGTGGTGCGGGGCGCGATATTCTGATTGGCAATACTGGAGGCGATCGTCTTATTGATTGGGTGGGTGAATTTAATAGCTACCTGGTTCCCTTTGCCCCCTTCGGCATGGCTACCGTCAGCCGTACCATGCAGCCGCAACTCCCCGAGTTCCTCACGGCCTTGGCCATGAGCGATGGGATGGACATCACCCGTGCCGCTGATGAAGGGTCTGACCCAGAACGCTACGGTGAGCCCTTTGGGGAACTGGGCATTGTTCGCCAGAAAGACTTTGCCTGGAAAGATCAAACCGGTGCCCCGTCCGATCCCCAGGCCGGAAACATTCCGGGTGGCGCTAGGGATGTTTTGCGCAGTGCCAACTTTAATACCAGTGGTGGCAGCAGTACCACCACCAGTTTTGCTGACGGGTTTGCCGCCGATAGTGGCCGATGGCAGGTAGACAAGGGACGCTTACAAGTGTCACCAGAAACTCTGGGTGAAGATGCCGTCAGTGTCTTCTACGTGGATCAATATCTACCGAGTTACTACGAAGTGGCGGCTACGATTAACGCAGTGAAACCTACGGCGGGTTATAAGTCCAATGCCTTTATTATCTTTGACTACCAAAATCCAACCAACTTCAAATTTGCAGGCATTAACATCTCAACGGACAAACTGGAGATGGGACACCGTGATGCTGATGGTTGGCATGTAGATGTTCAAGTTAATGCTCAGATCAGACCCGATCAGGATTACAATGTCCTGCTTGCTGTCAATGGTTTGACCGCAACCCTGTTGGTCAATAACAAAGATGTACTGAACCACGTCTTTGCGCCTCGGGTTGATGCCGATGGTTATGCCTACGGTCTGAATGCGGGTATGGTTGGTTTGGGAGCTAACAATTCCAGTGCACGCATTGACAATGTGCGGGTTCAGGTTTTGCCGCCGGAGAAAACCCTAGATGTAACTGAAGATTTTGAGGACTCCCAGATCGCCTCTCCCTTGGCACTACAACCGGTGCAGGGTGAATGGCAAACGGCTACGAATACGACGGGCGATACGGCTTACACCGGTACGCCTACCACGGGTGAAGCTCAGGCCATTAGCCTGATCGGTTTGGGGGCAGAGCTATCTGCTAGCTCGTATCTAGAGTTAGAAGCTGAACTTAATCTCAGTGAGCCGGATGGTTCCGCTGGTTTTGTCTTTGACTATTACAGTGCTGACGACTTTAAGTACGTTACCTTCTCTGCGGAAACGAACCAAATTATCATTGGTCACTATACTAGCCGCGATGGCTGGGTGATCGATGCCACCTACAGTATCCAGATTGATGCCAATACCAACTATGACATTGGCATTTCCCTGGTTGGCACGACCATCAGTGTGACCCTCAATGGCCAGAAACTCTTTGGTTATGTCTTCAATAGCTACCTTGTAGATGGTGACTTCGGTTTACTGTCTCTTCAGGGACTGTCGAGCTTTGATGATCTCCGAGTAATGACCAATGACTCTGCCTTTGAGACGGTTTAGTGAAACATTACAGGGGGTGTCTTACATCCACCCCCACTCATTTTCGGCGTAACCTTTATCTAGCTCATGCGATCGCCAATTCAAAAAGTTGTCATTTTAGGTGCGAGCAGCGCCGGTTTGCTAACCGCTGTTGCACTCAAACATTATTTTCCGAGCTTGCATGTTTCCCTGCTTTATAGCCAAAAACACGCACCGATTGGCGTTGGTGAATCGACAACAGCCTGGTTCCCCCAATTTTTGCATGATCATTTACAGATTCCTCATCAGGAGTTTTATCAAGCAGTCTCTCCCATTTGGAAATTAGGGATTCGCTTTGAATGGGGACAGCCCTCACAAACACACTTTAACTACACCTTTGATCGTCAGCTTGCCTACGATCCACCCGATCTGACCCGATCTACGGGCTACTACTGTATGTACGATATGCAGCAGGCCAGCGAGTTTTCCATCCTGATGGATAAGCAGCATGCCCCCATCTGGGTTGACAGCAATGGCAAACTTCGGGCGGTCACAGAAGGATTTGGGTATCACCTAGGCATAGATGAACTGCTCAACTTTTTATCTGAAAAATCAACTCAGTTAAAGATTGATAGTCAAGTTTTAGAAGTGTTAGATGCCCATCGAGATGAACAGGGGAATATTGAGTATTTGATTTGTGAGAATGGGGTTAAGATTGCCGCCGACTTATTTATTGACTGTTCCGGTTTTCAGTCCAAATTATTAGGGGGTATTCTACAAGAACCTTTTATCTCCTATAACCATCGCTTGTTTTGTGATACTGCTGTAACCGGTCATTGGCAACGTGAGTCCCCGATTTTACCCTTTACCACAGTCACAACGATGAATTCGGGCTGGCGTTGGCGTATTGACTTACACGATCGGGTCAGTTTTGGCTATGTCTATTCATCTCAATTTTGCACGGTAGAACAGGCTATTCAAGAACTGTTAGCGGTAACCCCCCTGGATCCTGCAGATCTCAAAACAATTCACTTTCGTTCTGGGCGATATCAGAATTTTTGGGTCAACAATGTGATTGCCATTGGCAATGCAGGAGGATTTGTTGAGCCTTTAGAATCTACTGGCCAACATATGATTGCCGAAACCATTCTTCAGGTCATGTTGGCCTTACAGGATAGCCATCTGTGTCCCCACCCTAAGCTCATTCAAACCGTAAATACCTATATCGGCCGCCTATGGGATGAGATTTGCAACTTTCTAGCGTTGCATTTCAAGTTTAATCAGATGCGGCAGACTCCGTTCTGGCAGCATTGCCAGCAGGAAACGACTCTGGGAGAGGCTCAGGACATCGTTGAGATGTATCAAATGGTGGGAGTTTGTCGTGCGCTCTCCCATCTGATGCCCCCATCAAGCATTTTTGAAGTTGATGGCTATTTAACGTTGCTGTGCGGGCAGCAATTAGCCGTACAAAATTTAGCCGACATAACATCATCAGAGCTACGGGAGTGGAGCGACTACCGGCAAAGACTACGCCAGAAACTGCAAGGATCTTTACCTACCCACCAGGCTTTAAAGATCCGGGGGTAGTACTCCGGGTCAGTTAGCGCTTATTTCTGGTCACATAACGGCGCTGCGGGGACTGGAAATGTAAACAGTCTTGCAAATCCGTAAAACTATTGGCGGCAGGACTGGACGCAACGGAAGGAGTGGGAAGGGGTTCCTTCACAATTTTGCTTAAACTGTTTAAGACTTCCTCCACCGATCGATACCGTTGGGTTAAGTCGGTCATGAGCAAGTGGTTTAAGATAGAGGCAAAGGGCTGACTCACGGAAATCTTTTCAGTCCACTGAATGCACTGTCGGCGTTTGTCCCAGGAAAAGCTCTGGGGCCAATGACCACTCAACAAAAATAAGCAAGTCATCCCTAAGGCATACAAATCACTGGCAAAACAAGGCCGCAGTTGCTGTTGTTCCGGCGGTGCAAAACCAGGAGTACCAATAAACTGTCGGGTAATTTGGAGAGAGGTTTCCTCAGACGCTAGGGCGGATTTCATGGCACCAAAATCTAACAAGACTAAGCGATCGTCTTGGTTACACTGCATGATGTTGGAGGGCTTTAAGTCTCGGTGAATCACCCCATGTTGGTGAACATAGTCCAACACCGGCAAAATATTCTGCAGGAAGCTCAGCACAACAGGCTCTGGCAAAGGCCCCTCTACTTTGACCTTTTGGGTGAGGGTTTGCCCTGGAATAAATTCCTGCACTAAGAAAAACTGTCCCTGCTGTTCAAAGTAATTCAGCAACATGGGAATCTGGGCGTGGCCACCCAAGTTAGCAAGGGTTTTGGCTTCCCGTTGAAAACGATGGCGTGCCCGAATGAAGGTGTCTTGATCTTGAACCTGGGGACGCAGTTGTTTAATGACACAATAGGGTTTACCCGGCAATTGGGAATCCTGGGCTAAGGCCGTTACCCCAAAACCACCTCGCCCCAATACTTTGATTAATTGATATCGATTCATCAGAATCGGGGGCTTCTTATCTTGGCGGCGATCGTTGGGGGACTGCTGCTGAGCAGGCGTAGTGTTCCTTAAAGCTTGCGTGCGAGCTTGAAAACCGGGAGATGAAGGATGACCCATAATGTTTGTTGGCAAGTGACCAAACCGAATCCAAGGATTGTGTTATCCCTTTACTCTGAAAAAAAGTCCCCCCATCCGGATGGATAGCGGGAAAGCTTTCGGTCTGGTTTTGTCCCATGGATCTGGCGTGTGGGGCCCAACGCTTCTTAAGATGTCCATAGATATCCATATATTTCCATAGACATTGTGGCGGGCGGCGAAGCGGCCCACCACAACTCATCGAGTCCCACCCTAATATTCTAGAAAGATAGTCTCGAAGCCTTGGTGATGTTTGGGACTGGGGGGCTGGGGCGCAGGGTTGCTGGGGGGTTGTTCTGGGACTGAAGCCTTGATGGTTTCAATATCTTGATGCAGAGCGGTGAGCCGCTGTTCAATTTGGACTTTCCGGGTTTCAAGGTGCTGTAGTTCATCTTCCAGCCGTTTCTTTTCAACGGATAACTTATAAATACTTAAATAAGCAGTGGCTTCCGTTTTTTGGCGGGGCATGGTGCTTATTTTGGGACGAATCAGCCCACGAAAGGGACTAGAACCATTAATAGACATTCTGTATGACCTGCTAATAATGCTGCGGGTGAGAACTCACTCATTGGTCTATATACTCCCATAGATTTTCAAATTCAGGATTGGGAAATTCCTTTAAGATTCGCCACACCATGCGGTAACTGCCATCGGAGCGTCGGGCAATGGGGCGAATGACCAGCAAGAGGTCGCTACTGTTGACCTGGGTTGCTTCCGCTAGATAACGACGATCGCCACTGACGGTTAAGCGTCGGGTCTGCAAGAGGGGGGGCACTTGAAATTGGAGCGATCGGAGGAGATAGGTTTGTTGTAATTGCAAAGGGGCGGTCAGGCGTAGGGGCTCCCGCAGGGACAAAAAGGCGGCTTGTTTTCCGGTCAAAAAGCGGCGGCGATCGACCTGAAGGGCCTCGAGGTTTTGAGGCGGTTGATAGCTCAGGATAAAATCGCGGACAGGAGAGGGCAGCCCCAAATCCTCCAGATCGGCGGATACTGCCGCTAAGGGAACATCGCCAATAGGGATGAGAAAGCCATAATCTAACTCTGACGTAACAATTTCTAGGGTGGGGTCACCGGCAGTGGGGTTGGTAACTTGTAGCTTCAAGCTGGGCTGAAATCCCTGCTCCGTTGGGGCCAGTAGGGGCGTAAAGGGATCCGGAGCCGGGGTTAAGCGGTTCACTAATGTAGGCGGCGCGGGCGCGGGGCGAATTGAAGCAATGCCGGTGTAGGGTTCCGCTAACAATTCGGCATAATCCTGCAGATCCGGATCCTGCTCTGGGGGCAGATCGCGCACAGCCACACGGGTCTGGCGATCGACAAAATCCGCAAAAGCGGTGGGAAACAAGACTTGCATTTGCGAGAGTCGGCTTGCCAATCGCTGCACTTGCCCCACCCCAGCCCCCAAAGGAGCAATGGCCGGGGAAAGCTGAGGGCGATAGTCTCCTAGGGCAGACTTAATCGATCGTCCCAGGGGCAACGGAACCGCCTCCACCGCCGGTAAGGGCGCATTAAGGGGGGGAGCGGGTTCCCGCAGACTTCCCTTCACCTGGGCGGGAATTCCCCCCCAGCCCATCACGGATTCCCCGGACACCAGGGGTAATGGTTTCACCTCAGCGATCGTTGCCAACATGGCAAGGCGAGAATCGAGAAGGGGCAGCATCCCCTCCCAGTCGTTGAGGGCTGCATAGAGGTGACAATTTAAGCGATTAGCGGCGCTGCTTTGGGAACCTCCAGACAATACGATCCCACAGGACTGAGACGCTAGATTTTGCTCATCTAAAAAGCGATCGAGTTGTCCTAAGTTGAGAATGATTTGTCCTCGAGCCGCCCTAACCTGATTAGGATCGGGAGTTGCAAAAGCCTCTTCCACTCGGGACAGTAAATGAAGTTGGGACTGGGTTAAGGCTTGGGCCGCAGGCCAAAAGCGGGTGGATTGTTCTGTATCTCTCTCCACATCTAAGGGAATGGGCATTTCTTCAGACTGGGAAAAAGCAGGAATGGAGAGGAACAGCGGGACAGCGGTGGCCACGATCGTCCCCATAACAAAACGGTTTAGCGAGTACGCAGAGAAAATGTTCATCTGAAGAATCCGATTGCCCAAAAGACTGGCCCGAGTATACTCACAAACTGTATTCTCTGCACTGGAAAAGTGTTGTAAAGCGGGGGCAATTTAGGATTGCCGCAGGGCAGAGGCTTGTCAAACTAGGGGATCATCCTTCACACTAGAAACCTAAATTCTGATGCTTTTTGAGGCTCATCTTTATCGTAAATTCGATGATCCTGCTCCCCTGACCTCGCGGGACCAGCCAACGGATGTAAGTCTTGGTTCTCAATCCTTTTTTCATTGGCAACATTTTATGAATGCTCAGTCCCCTGAAGCCCAACCTGATACGCCCCAAACCTCTAGTCCGGTCAAAGGTTTACGTTTACCGGAACCAGATCCCGAAAATATCACGGTGCTGTTGCATAACTTGCCGAAGGATCCCGTCTTGCCTTGGAATCGCTATGATTCTCCCTGGCAACCAGAGGATGAACTCAACGGGGCGGTATCAGAAGACCATGAGGCTGAGGCAGATCAAACCTTAGAGTTGGAGGTCACGGATCCAGAAACGATCGCTCCGGAGGAGGTCGCACCCGCGCAGGAGGAGCTTGCCCAAGAGGAACCGATGCCAGCGAATTCCGAGCACAGCTTAGGGGAGGAAACGGCCCCGGTGACGGAAACAACGGCGAAAACCTTTGAACCTGGGTTTGTTAACTTAACGGTAGAAACTTCCCCCGTTGCAGAGGAGGAAGAACCCGAAGACGTAGAAGACCCCGAAGACTCAGAAAGCCACGATCCAGAGGCCGAGAGCGCTACGCCCCCTGCCGATGCAGATGATGATCTCCTCTCTCAGTTGGGCTAAACGGCTCCGCCAAAAACTTCTCACGAGAATTAATCTGCCAAAAACTGCTTCTCTAAAAAAGTGAGGGGATTACTCATGTTTTCCGCAAAGCCAAGAATGCCCCGATCGCGGTGTTGATAGCGTAGCTGTCCCTGGGCATTAAAGCCGAAGGTTCCGCCCCGTTGCGTTAAATAACGGGCATCGGGCACATAGGTTTGCCAATGGCTGAGGACTTCACCCATATTCCGGAGCCGTAGGGTTGCCAACTCAAAGGGGCGTTGAAAGCCGGTTCCCCCAGCCACATCAAAAAAGCTTCCCTTCAGCTTGGGTAAGGGTTTGGCTTGAATTTCTTGATCCGCCGCAATGAGTTGGGGGGCTTGACGATCGCCCCGATAGCCTCGCCACACTTCCGCCAACGTCCCCGGACTCCCCAGCCCTGCACACATCAGCAACAGGTTCAGTCCTGCGTTTTGAGCCTTAGATAAGCCCGGTACAGAGACCGAAAGCCCCGGATAAAGCTGGAGCGCTTGGTGAGTCTTCGCCTCCGGATCCACAAAGAGACGATCGTCGGGAAAGTTCGTATAGTGACAAAACCGTTGCCCAGACGATCGTTCACCAATGCCGATCGCCCTGACCACCACCCCCATATCCACTAATTCCTGAGCCGATCGCACGAGCCACCAGGCATACTCCAAGCTGTCAAAATCCCCCAATTGAGGCAACACCACTACCAATAAACGATCGGCACTTTCGCACCCCGTCAGCACGGGTAAACACACCCCATCCCGCACTCGTTGCAGCGAGAGTTCTTGCAAAATTTGATATTCAGTACTGGGTTCAGCCACGCTAGATGCTCCTCAAGGTCGGAAAAGGGGGCGCAGAGTAGTGCATTTTCCCCGGAACAGTTGCCGCGTTCAGCGGCAAGTTGATGGTTTCAGTTTTGGTAACTGAGCGCTGGGGGAGAGGGTTCGGTTCCATACTAGGGTTGTCATCCGTTCGCAATGAAAGGTCTAGGCTTTACTGCCTCTGTCGGTCAAACCTACCGTGTAACAATTGATGATGCGCCCTAGAAGCGTCAACCCTCCACATCACTCAACACACCTAACACTTTGGGGAAATACTATGATAACGGGTCAACACCAACCTCCAAGCCGTCTCCAGAAAATTGTCCTCAGTGGTTTGCTGAGTGGATTTATGACCGTGGGATGTGCGAGTTCCAACCAGAGCATTGCCCCTGCCTCCAAAGTGGCCGACGTAACCCTAGATAGCGCAGAGTTAGCCCCGGTAGACGCTCTCGCCCAAAGTGCTCCGAGTGCCCCTGATGACATTGGGGAAACAGGAGAAAACGGAGCAACGGGAGAAGTTCGGAATACTAGCACCACGAGTGAAGTTTCCCCTGCCGTGCCTCAGTTAATTAAAACTGTGGAGTTAGAGCTAAAGGTTGACGATACCCGCCTCAGTATTGAAGCCGTCCAGCAAATTGTGCGCCAACAGCAAGGGGATCTCCTCCAGCTTCAGGATACGGTGCCCGTTAGCGGTGCCACCCCTCACCAAGCTTATCTCCAACTCAGAGTGCCCCAAAACCGCTTAGATCAAACCGTTACACAATTGATTGCCCTGGGGCAAGTGAAAAATCAGAGCCTGTCCGCCGAGGATGTCTCCAGTCAATTGGTGGATTATCAAGCACGGTTGCGCAATTTACAAAAAGCAGAGGAATCGGTTTTAGAGATCATGGAGCGATCGGGAGAGATTGGCGATGTATTGAAGGTGGCCCAGGAATTACAAAATATTCGGGAGAACATTGAACGGATTCGGGCTCAGTTAGAAACCCTCAAAACCCGAGTGGCCTTTTCCACCATTAACGTTTACCTCGTGGAACCGATCGCCCTAGTCCCCGGCCCCGATCGCACCTGGAGCCAGGAATTACAAACCGCCTGGCAAGCCTCCAGTCGTGCCCTGGGCAATTCCGTTCGGGCCATGGTCGTGGTGATCATTTGGACAGCGACCTTTAGTCCCTATTGGCTGGCGATCGGGGGAGGCATCCTTCTCTATCGTCGTCGTCGCAAACCCGGAGCCGGAGATTCTCAAACGAAACTATAAACCAGCCTGTTCGCGCACCAAGCGGGCAATCGCAGACACGTCTTCATCTCCAAAGCCCCGATGAATCAAGCCGTTTTCCATCTGTTCCACAAAGCCAGCCATGGGCAAACTCACCCCCAGTTCTTGGGCCGCCTTGAGGGCAATATTTAAATCTTTCCGGTGCAGTTGGAGCCGGAAGCCTAGAGGATACTCGTTGTTAATCATGTTGCCGGAGCGATGGGTCAACCCCCAGGAACCCGCTGCACCTCCAGCCACCGCCTGTACCACCTGATCCAGATCTAACCCCGCCTTGAGTCCTAGGGTTAGCCCTTCTGCGATCGACCAATAGGTTCCCGCCACAATAATTTGATTGATCGCTTTGGTCAGTTGCCCCGTCCCGATCGCCCCAATGTGGGTAATCGTTTTGCCCACCACTTCTAAGAGGGGACGCACGGCGGCAAAATCCTCCGCCTTTCCCCCCACCATAATGGAGAGGGTGCCCTGTATGGCTCCTTCCGATCCCCCGGACAAGGGAGCATCCAGCATTTTAATGCCTTTACTTTCTAAAGTAGCCGCCATCTCCTGAGTGGCTTGGGGGCTAATGGTAGAAAAATTAATAACGATCGTTCCGGGGGAAGCCCCCTGGATTACCCCAGCCGATCCCAGGATCACCTCCTGAACATCCGGAGTATCGCTAACGCAGATCATGATTACCTCAGCCTGGGTGGCCGCCGCTTGAGGAGAAGTAGCCATCACTGCCCCCGCTTCGATCGCAGCCTGACATCTTGCTGCGGTGCGGTTATAGACCGTAACAGAGTGGCCCGCCTTGAGGAGATTTAGGGTCATAGGCAGCCCCATAGTTCCCATTCCACAAAAAGCAATGTTGGTCATAGTGACTCTTTCTTAGGTTGAGTTGGGTTAAAAATCTTATCGTAATCATCCCTCTTAACCCCTGGTAATACAGATGACCGAAAACCTGCGCTAGAGATGCTCAAAGGGATAAGGGGTAAACTTTTTGGGGATAGAGGCTATGGGCCT
>JBMTZC010000141.1:0-10487 GCA_049455215.1 Prochlorotrichaceae cyanobacterium | reverse complement strand
CCCCCCCCCCCCCCCCCACTCTTCCATTAAATTTTTTCAGTGGAAAGCTCTCTTTTAAGGCTTGTGTCAAGGATTTTGTAAATCTGGGCAGAGGCACTATAGTGTAGACGTGAGTTGTGTGGATGTGAGGAGCAATGATTTCTAATTCTTACCTTTATTTTTCCTTGGCCTTACTGGGCTTACAGTTAGGTGCGAGTACCCCTGCGATCGGGGCTGAAGATCTCACCGATCCCTTAGCGACAGCCCTGCAAGAGCAAGCTAGTACACCCTCAACGGAATTTACTGAAGCGATCGATGTAAGCCAGGCAGCCGAAACGATCGATGTAAGCCAGGCAGCCGAAACGATCGATGTAAGCCAAGCAGCCGAAACGATCGATGTAAGCCAAGCAGCCGAAGCGATCGATTCCAGCCAAGCAGCCGAAGCGATCGATGCCAGCCAAGCCGCCGAAACGATCGATGTAAGCCAAGCCGCCGAAACGATCGATGCATTGCCCACGGATGCCCCCTTGTCCGAAGAGCCTGGGGCAGAAATTTTAGCCCAGGATAATCTCGTCCAGAATGCTCTAGCCCCTGAGCCCTTGGCTCAATCCACCCCTGTTTCTCAACTGCGGGATATTGATGCACGGCACTGGGCGGCTCAAGCGCTGCGGCAACTTTCCCAGCAATATCAGTGCTTACCCAGTTATTTCAGCGAGGATGCGGTAATCACCCGGTATGAGTTTGCAGAGGTGCTGAACACTTGCTTAAATGTGATCAATCAAGCGATCGCTGATGTTACGGCCAACAATGTAACCAAAGAAGAACTCGCTGTCGTTCAGCGGCTTCAGGAGGAATTTCAGGCAGAACTAGCAGAACTCAGTGGACGGGTAGATAGCCTGGAAGAACAAATTGCCACCTTAGAAGATCAGCAATTTGTCAAACGGGTGACCCTGTTTGGGATTGCCGAATTGGTGCTACTGGATACCTTTGGCGATAGCTTAGAAACCCAACCGGCCCGCCCCTTACCAGACGGATCTTTTGAGCGTCCCGAGAATCCTAATACCACCTTTACCCTCGGTAATTTATTCTTGGACATTGATGCCAAGGTCAGTAAGAATGCCTTTGTCCGGACAGAATTTTATACCACAAATACAATTTCCAATAGTCGGGCCGACACCAACACAGACATGACTCGGTTCGATGTGTTGCCGGAACAATCCTCCTTTATTCTCAACTATCTGTTTTACCAAACCAAGTTTGCCAAACGCGGGGTGTTGCGGGTAGGTCCTGTTGGGCTGGTGGCAAACCACATTCTGCCGGATATGAGCCCCACCCAGGCGAATTCTCGTTTTGGTCGTCGCAGCCCCATCTATCGCCCAGCGGTTGGCCCTGGCTTTTTAGCGAATTATCAGGTCAATGACTGGCTGGCTGTGGGGGGTGGTTATACCATGGGAGGCAGAGATGCGAGCAACCCCGAGCGCGGGTTCTTTAATGGGGGACAAACCCGTTGGATTGCCCAAGCCACCCTAACCCCCAGTCCCAAATTGGGTTTTGCCCTTGCCTATTCTCACTTTTTCCAAAAGAACGCCATTAGTATGTCCGGTCGTACCGGTAGTCGCAATGCCCAAGCGCCTTTTGGGGAAAACATAGACACTTCTGCTCACCTCCTGAGTTTAGCCAGTAACTATCGCGTTAATAGACGGTTCAATATTGGGGGCTGGGTTGGTTACGGTTTGGCGAGATCGAATGAAAATGCAACGATCGTGGATGAACCCACTGGCGCTGTCCTTGGCACCGTTCAGAAAGGAGATAATGCTGATATCTGGAACTGGGCGATCGGGATGTCGGTGGCCGATGCGTTCCGCAAAGGCAATGAGTTGGGGTTTGTCTTTGGGATGCCCTTTAAGGCAGTCAGGAACGACTTCCAACCCTTTGAGGACAATGATGGCACGAGTTATCATGTAGAGGCTTACTATCGTTACCGGGTAACTCCCCGTTTCTTCATTACTCCAGGGGTTTATGCCATATTTAACCCAGAACACAATGATGCCAACGATACGATGGTGGTTGGTCTCATTCGCAGCTTCATGCGCTTCTAAGGCACTAATGCTCTGAAGACATTCCATCCCACAAAAAAGAGCTTGAAGGAAATCCTCAAGCTCTTTTTTTGCTGACCAATCAACCAGAACGATCGTCTTAGTTTTGGCCTTTGCTGGCGGTTTGAATATAAAGCACCAGCAAAAACACGGTAGGAACCAGCACAAACAGTAAGCTGGCCACAAACCCAAGATTATTGACTTCCATAACTCAAGACCCTCCCTGCAAATGTGAGAATTTTCCTTAGCGTACCATCTTCAGGGGTGTTTTCAGTTTTGAGTTCTCAGGTTTGAATGCTGCTTTATCCCTCAAGGCAGCCCAACCCATTGCCCTAACTTTTACCCTATTTTCAAACAAGTCCCTGGTTAAAGCCCAACAACCTGAAGTTTCAAGTTTGATCTGGCTGGTTAACTTGCTTTTCATCATCGGTATAGCCGCTGACACAATCCCTATCCTTGCGTGGCTAGGGTACCAACTGAAGGCGAGAGAGTGCGGCATGGAGCGTCGCACTCTCTCGCTGATTTTCTCCGCTTAAGGCGGACAACCGTGGCTCATAGGGGCTGTCAAACGGGGACGGGCGAGACAAGGTCTAAGGGAATAGCCGCAAACCCTGAAACTGGAATCTCAATGCTCAGCATTCAGCCCGCAGACCTCAATACTCAGAACGGAGTGCTCATCCCTTGGGCTTCGTCCGCACCGTGACATTACCATTCACCAAGGTCTGACAGGCTAGGCGGTAGTTGTCCGGCTTGCGGCGGAGCTTGCGTGTTTCAAAGTCTGTGCGTTCCGATAAATTTTCCATACCCTCAACAATTTCTACGATGCAGGTGCCGCATTGACCATATCCACCGCAATTGCTCATTTTGCCCATGAGCGTATAGAGATCAATCCGGTTTTCCAAGGCCTTGGTGCGCAGGTTCGCTCCCATCGCAACGATCGCTTCTTGATCTTCGTTGACGAATTTAATTACAGTCATTGAGAACCTCCCTTGCTAAGTGGTGACGCGATCGGGAGAGTGAAGCCTCCTGACCCGAATCGCCTCGGTGTATCCGTCACCAGTCTAATCGAATCTGAAGAAAAGCTTAAGAAAAATCTGAGAAAAGGATAGCGATCGCTAGGAGTAGCTTGATTTTGCCCTTAAAAACTTAGACACCCTCAAAATTAACTGAGCTAATCCCAGGACGAGAGGAATAACACTGATTCCGCAAGACTCCTAGCAATTGTTGATGGGGTGTTCTGAGGGATTTAAACTGGCTATGACGGTCTAGCGGCTAGCTTTTACGGGCTGCTAGGCTTGCCATGCGTCTTAACAATAGTTACACTTCTTTATAAATTTTCTTCTTTTAAATCAAGTCGTCAAAACAACACTTGCTCCACTGCAATACCGTTGAGTTCCGTTGGTTCCAGTCGCAGGCAAGGCTACAAAGCTCTTATTCGCTTGTAATCTGGAGTTTACCGAACTAATCCATAATTTGTGGAACTTCTCCGGTACCATTGGGGTAAGGACTTAAGAAGAATAATTCAACTTAATAAGGATTTTAGGAGGAGTGTAGTCGATGGGGCTACCTTGGTATCGTGTCCATACAGTCGTCCTGAATGATCCAGGCCGACTGATTGCTGTTCACCTGATGCACACCGCATTGGTGGCTGGCTGGGCAGGCTCAATGGCACTATATGAGCTTGCTATTTTTGATCCCTCTGACCCCGTGCTCAATCCCATGTGGCGGCAAGGCATGTTTGTCCTGCCCTTCATGGCCCGCTTAGGCGTAACCGATTCTTGGGGTGGATGGAGCATTACAGGAGAAGCCGCTGCTAATCCTGGCTTTTGGAGTTTTGAGGGCGTTGCAGCTGCTCATATCGTACTGTCTGGTTTACTCTTTCTAGCTGCCTGCTGGCACTGGGTTTACTGGGATCTAGAACTATTCACCGATCCTCGTACCGGTGAACCGGCACTAGATTTACCCAAAATGTTTGGGATTCACTTATTTTTGTCTGGTTTACTTTGCTTTGGCTTTGGTGCCTTCCATCTCTCCGGCCTCTTTGGCCCCGGGATGTGGGTTTCCGATCCCTATGGCTTGACGGGTCATGTTCAGCCCGTTGCGCCAGAGTGGGGGCCAGCAGGGTTTAATCCCTTCAATCCTGGTGGTATTGTGGCACACCACATTGCAGCGGGTATTGTCGGCATTATCGCTGGATTATTCCACTTATCCGTTCGTCCTCCTCAGCGCCTCTATCGTGCTTTGCGGATGGGGAACATTGAAACCGTATTAGCCAGCAGTATCGCCGCTGTGTTCTTTGCTGCATTTGTGGTGGCTGGAACCATGTGGTATGGCAATGCGGCAACGCCAGTGGAACTCTTTGGACCCACTCGTTATCAATGGGATCAAGGCTATTTCCGTCAGGAAATGGTACGCCGAGTTGAAAGTCAAGTTGCCAATGGAGCAACCTTGGCTCAAGCCTGGGAAACCATTCCCGAAAAGCTTGCCTTCTTCGATTATGTGGGCAATAGCCCGGCGAAAGGCGGTTTGTTCCGGACCGGGGCTATGGACAGCGGCGACGGCATTGCTGAGCGTTGGTTAGGACACCCTGTCTTTACAGATGCTGCCGGCCGGGAGTTATTCGTTCGTCGTTTGCCGAACTTCTTTGAAAACTTCCCTGTCGTTCTGGAAGATTCTGACGGCGTAATCCGCGCAGATATTCCTTTCCGTCGTTCTGAGTCTAAGCTCAGTTTTGAGCAGACCGGCGTAACGGTTTCCTTCTTTGGAGGAGCCCTCGATGGTCAGACCTTTACGGATCCTGCTCTGGTTAAGCGTTATGCCCGTCAAGCTCAGTTAGGCGAACCCTTCGACTTTGATACTGAAACCCTAGGTTCTGATGGGGTATTCCGTACCAGTCCTCGGGGATGGTTCACCTTTGGTCATGCTGTCTTTGCTCTGGTCTTCTTCTTTGGGCACATTTGGCACGGCGCACGGACTCTCTTCCGGGATGTGTTTGCTGGGATTGATCCTGAACTAGGTGAACAAATTGAGTTTGGTCTCTTCCAGAAATTGGGGGATACCACGACTCGTCGGGAAGAAGCGCTCTAGGCTTTTCCTAATTTGGCATTGACTTGTAAGTTTTAAGTAAAGGGCAGACTTCTGCCCTTTTTTTATTGCCCCTGTATAATTAATCTTCCAGGTCATTCCAGAACGATCGTCCTATGTCTGCTTATTCCCCTACTGTCAGTCCTGAAACGATGCCTTCTTCTTCCCCTGCACCCCTCATTCTTTCTCCCGCCCAGGTGATTCGGGGCGCGGGTGTATTAGCAAACTGTCACGATATTTTTGCGCAGGTGGGCCAGCGGCCTTTAATTGTGGGAGGACGGCAGGCGATCGCTGTAGCGGAGAAAAGCTTAAAAACCGCCTTAGGGGATGCCTATGGGGATCCTCAACTGTCGCACCCGGATTGTAGTGAAGCGGTGCTCGATCGCTTAGGGCGGGTGGTGGAAGATCGTCGGGCAGATTACCTGATTGCGGTGGGGGGCGGCAAAGCCTTAGATACCGGCAAACTCGTGGCCCAGCGATCGTCTCTTCCGGTGGTGACGGTGCCCACGACCGGCGCAACCTGTGCAGCCTGGACAGCCCTTTCTAATGTCTATTCCGATCAAGGGGCCTTTCAGTACGATGTCCCCTTAAACCGGCCACCGGTAGCCTTGATTTTAGATTATGACCTGATTCGCACCGCACCACCGCGCACCCTAGTGGCGGGGATTGGGGATGCCTTAGCGAAATGGTACGAAGCCTCGGTGAGTAGCGGTCATTCTTGCCAAACCCTAGTTATTGCAGCGGTTCAACAGGCACGGGTATTGCGAGACCTACTCCTGCAACGATCGCTAGAGGCTTTAGAACAGCCGGGGAGTCCGGTGTGGCAAGAAGTGGTGGATGCCACGGTGTTACTGGCCGGAGTGATTGGTGGATTAGGGGGAGCCCAATGCCGTACCGTTGCCGCCCATGCCGTTCACAATGGCTTAACCCATGTGCCGGAAGCCCACGATACCTTACATGGAGAGAAGGTTGCCTACGGAATTTTAGTGCAGCTCCGCTTAGAGGAAATGGTGGGGGGCAATCAACTAGCTGCCACGGCCCGCCAACAACTGCTCAAGTTTTACCAAAGTCTGGGGTTACCCTGTCAATTATCAGATTTAGGACTGGCCGAAGTGTCCTTAGCTGCCCTGCAAACTGCGGCAGAGATTGCTTGTCAGCCCGGCTCCGATCTTCACCATTTACCTTTTCCGGTGGATGGCAGTGAAGTTTTAGCCGCCATGGTTTCCACCTTAGCCCCAGAAACCCCCCGTCCGGCGAAAAGCTCTGCGGCGATGTCACAATCGGCTTGAATTTGAGCTTTTAAGTGATCCAAAGCATTAAACTTTTGTTCCGATCGCAAAAAGTGATGAAAATGGACTCTCAGGGTGCGATCGTAGAGATTGCCACTCCAGTCTAAAAGATGAACTTCGATGGTTTGTTCTCGTCCCTGTACCGTGGGTCGCTGACCAATATTCAGGACAGCGGGGAGATAGAGGGGCTGACCTTCCACCGGCAAAATCTCCACTTGAACCGCGTACACACCCGATCGGGGTAAAAACTTATGGGTCTGAACCTGCAGGTTCGCGGTGGGAAAGCCCAGGGTTCGTCCCAGTTGTTGCCCTGAAACCACCAGACCTTCCAGACTGTAGGGTCGGCCTAATAACTGTTGGGCAAAATGAACCTCTCCCGCTAACAAGGCTTTGCGAATTGCGGAGCTACTGATCCGCTGCTCAAAATGCTGCTGTTGGAGATTTTTGAAGCAGGGCTGATCCCGTTCGTCTCCCCGCATGGTCTCAGGGAAGGTTAGTTCCTGGTTTTGCCAGAATTGCAAAGGGGTAACGTGGACGTTCACCCCTTTGGTCGCCGCTAGCGTTTGCAGATCCTGGGCCGTGCCCGATCGTTGCAAACCAAAACAAAAATCTTGCCCGACACTCACGGCTTTCACCGCTAGGCAGTCCACCAAGAGATCGGAGACAAATTCCTGGGGGGTCAGGTTGGCCAGTTCTCGATTAAAGGGCAATAAAATTAATTGCTCAACCCCCAGAGCCGCTAGCAAAGCTGCCTTTTCCGGTAAAACCGTGAGAAGAGCCTTGGGTTGGCCGGTAAAAAATTCCTGAGGATGTGGGGTAAACGTAATAACGCTGCTATAAACCTTGGTCTTTGTTCCCCGAATGGATCGTTGAGCAAACTCCTGATCGGGCAGGATAGGGCGAATCACTTGCTGATGCCCCTGATGAACGCCGTCAAAATTTCCGAGAGCAGCGATCGTGGGTTTTAAGACCCTATCAAGACTGGAGGCAATCCACACGTTTCAGGTTGGGGAAATAAATGTTGACAAAACTTTACTTTAGCTTAGCGGAAACGGGAAACTTTTTGGGGAAATCCTGTATCCTGCC
The DNA here is from genome assembly GCA_049455215.1 of Prochlorotrichaceae cyanobacterium. Classification (GTDB taxonomy): domain Bacteria; phylum Cyanobacteriota; class Cyanobacteriia; order Prochlorotrichales; family Prochlorotrichaceae; genus JBEAPM01. The sequence continues at coordinate 2,953 of JBMTZC010000141.1, read as the reverse complement.
CGCAATTCCCCTGAACCGTCCATTGGCTGCATTGCCATCAGAATCCCGTTTTGAGGGCTAAAGTCCCGACTACCAGCAGATTCGATCGCAATGGGCAGGACTTTAGGACTCATTGAGGGGAACCTCTTCATCGTCATCGATGTCCAAGTCACTCACCAGATCTGCTGCGGCCTCCGGCAGGGCAATCACTTCACGGATGGGGAAGCGATCGATCAGTTGGATGGCCCGCACCGCATTACGTTTTAATTCGTCACTCAGGTGGGGCGCATGGGGAATTTGGTTGAGAAAGTCCAGGGTACGACGGATAATCCGCACCACGTCCCCTTCATCCAAGTTCGTGTTGCTACAGAGATCCATCCAACTGACCCCCAAAGCCCACTGCTCACAGAGACCAATGAATTCGAGTTCGTACCAGACCGGCAGGGCAATTTGCTGACGATGTTGCACCTGGAACAGACGACGACGGGTACTCCGTAACGGGCCCATCGCTTCCACCACCGCGATCGGGACAGGGTAGCGAATCCACACATCCGGACGGGACACCTCCGCCACGAGGGCTTGGCAAGCGGCGGCCAGGTGGTGGGGGGGCAAGTCATCTAAGGTACCCGAGGCAAGGGCTAGCCCAAGCCAGAGTTCATTGTCTCCCCGCAGAGCAGAGACGGTTTCCCCCAGGGCAGTGGGCAGCAGCCCCTGGAGGCAGTCAAACTCTCGGAGGACATCCATCAAACTGATAAATTCTTCCCAATGGCGATGGGCATAGCGTTGCAACTTTTCCCGACGATCGCTTAAATCCGCCTCAATTTGAGCTAGGCGCTTTTGCCGCTTCAAGAGCCGCCCCCGACTTTCCCAACGGTGGACGGGATGGTTCTCCACTTGAGTTTGGATCGCACTCATGCGGGCCGATTGGGTTTGTACCTCCTCGGCGGTATCCGTAATGGACAGACTCGCACTGTGACGATCGAGCAGATGTCCCACCTTCTGACTGAGGGCCCAAGTGGCACCATCCCCCCGTCGGCGGTATCCTGGCCGGGCTTCCAGTCCACTCACGAGGGGCAAGTGATCCACCTCAGACAGCCGACACAGTTCACCGTGCAACCCCACCACGTCACTCGTGGTGACCACATACCAGTGGTTATCAGCAGCCAGACAGACTAAATAGGGGTATTCCCGATCGCTCGCTAACTTGGTAAACAAAACAGCGGGTAAGGGACTGGGCACCGGTACGTGTTTGCCCTTCAGGCTGACCAAAGTTCCTGCCACGGCAAAGCTTAAGGCAACCGCCATACTGCTCGCCACTTTTTCTTCGGCTTGATCCTGCAAAATTTTCAGTAAGCGTTTTTCTTCCTTCAGCCGTCCCTTCAGTTTTTCGTATTGCTCCAACTGATCCCAGTCAATGCCCTCCAGTTGACTCAATAACTCCGATCGCTCCCGATCTAAAGCAGCGATCGCTTCCTGCTGGGGTTTAAGGGTCAGGAGGGCTAAATACCGGCCAAAACTCCGTTCCACCAGTTCTTTCGCCTGATCCAGCGTGTGAATTTGCAGCAGGTTCAGCACCATGCCATAGCTGGGGGTAAATTGACTCACCAGCGGATCCGCCTTTGCGGTGGCCAGGTAAAACGCTTCTTTTAGCCCCTGAAAGCGGCTTTGCACAATCACCACATAGCCCTGCTCATCCATCCCTCGGCGACCGGCCCGGCCAGCCATTTGCAAAAACTCGGAGGGGAACAGTAAACGATGCCCTTCATCGGTACGCTTGGACAACGCCGCAATCACCGTGGTACGGGCAGGCATATTAATCCCGGCGGCTAAGGTCTCCGTTGCAAAGACCACCTTAACCAAGCCTTGCTGAAACAATTCTTCAATTAACCCCTTCCAGGCCGGTAACACCCCCGCATGGTGCGCAGCAATGCCCCGCTGCAGCGCTTCCACTTGATTGGTACGGAGTGCTTCAGGGTTGTACTGAGCAAATTCCTCGATATGGGCTTTGAGAATTTCTGCTTCCGCCGGAGTCACCAGCTTCAGTTCCGCACATTCCGCCACCGCTTTATCACAGCCCCGTCGGCTGAAAATAAAGTAAATGGCCGGTAGCATATCCCGTTCCCGCAACTGATTGACGGTAAAAGTAATACTGGGAGCTTCCGGTTGTCTGCGGGTGGGTTTGCCCTTCGCCTTCTTGAGTTGATTTTTAAAGCCAGGATGAATTGCCTGTCCCGATGAATCCAAGAGGGGAAAGAGACCGGCGGTGCTGCAAAAGCCAAAATGCAGGGGAACGGGACGAAAGTCAGAATAAATGAGATTGGTGGGGCCATGAACCTCCCCGATCCAGTCCGTAAGCTGATCACTATTGGCGATCGTTGCAGAGAGGGCCACCAGTTGTACCGTCGGTGGTGCATAAATAATCGATTCTTCCCACACTGTCCCCCGATCGCGATCGTTCATATAGTGGCACTCATCCAGCACCACCGTTTCCACCCCTTCCATCGAGGTGCCCACCTGGCCAATGGGGGTGCCATAGAGCATATTGCGGAAAATTTCCGTAGTCATTACTAGCACCGGAGCATCCCGGTTAATGGAAATGTCCCCCGTCAGCAACCCCACCTGATCCACACCAAAGGTCTGACGAAAATCTCTCAACTTCTGATTTGATAAGGCTTTCAGCGGTGTGGTATAGAGTACTCGCTTCTGCTGTGCCAAAGCGCGATGAATGGCATACTCCCCAATCAAAGTCTTCCCCGATCCCGTAGGGGCACACACCACCACCGAATGTCCGGCCTCCAGCGCATCGATCGCGTCCTGCTGAAAGGGGTCTAAGGGAAAGGGAAATAACTTATGAATGTCTAGGCTCAAGGGGAAACCCAACAAGGATACAAAACTCCTCTATTGTACTCGATCGCACCCATTCCTTGAGGAGCGGCACCCGGAGCAAGTCAGGCTCATGGTAGTGCTGCATCTA
>JBMTZC010000140.1:0-10496 GCA_049455215.1 Prochlorotrichaceae cyanobacterium | reverse complement strand
GCTAAACGAGGGTTTTTCACATTGGAAAAGACAATGTTGTAATTCTGCTCTGGAGATAGCGGGGTTTCCGGCTTAATCGAAATATAGGACAGCCCTTCATAGGGTTCGGGATCTACCGTGGTTTCCTTCGTGACAGGATTGTAGGTTTGACAACCGTCGGTAGATGAGCAATACATCACTTCCGTCAGGGGAACACTTTCTTTACAGCGGGGACTCCGTAAAACACTCCCCATCGTGCTGCAAACCCGAACTTCCACTTTGTCTAACTTAAACTGTCCCCCTTCTTGGGCAAAAAGATCCGTGACTTCCGTAATAATGAAGCGCTGGCTGGTCACTTCTGGGTTGACCACATAAAAGTTATACCGAGCAGCACTCGCGGAGCGGTATCCCCGATCAATAGACGATCGCAGTTCTACAAAACGATCGCCACTATTCCGAAAAGTGGGTAGGATCCCTTGGGCTGCGGCAACTTGAGGGATCAGAAAGGCCGCCCCTGCCACTAAACTACTGAGGGAACGGCGCTTCAGCCAACGGCTGGATTTGCGGATTTTCTGAGACAGTTCACGGGAAAACAAGTTGGATAGCATACGTTTCTTAACCTAGTATTCTGAATCCCATCCTAAAACATGACCGCAAAGATGCCATTTTGTTTCACCCTAAACCCTCAAATTTTAGCTTCAGATTCCAACCAGACCCTTCAGTAGAAACCCCGGTGCGAGATCCCCTTACGGCAGTCAATCTGATCGGGCTTTAAGGCAAACCCGATCTCAGAGGGGAACAACAATGTTAGGATTGCCACAGTCTAAGAAAAAGCTAAGGCTAAACCGCATCGATTTTGAGACCGGAGTTTTGCCCTTTATGGGGCGGCGGGACGGTGGGCAGACCTTGCGAACCACAGCCAACCCACTCCGACCCCTTCCCACCCGAGGAATTGAACTTTACGGATTTCAATTTAGACGCAGTTTATTTCGGCCCTTTTGGGAGTGGAATTTTCCCGCAGGGAAGCTCCACATCCTACTCTAGAAAAGGTTTAGACTAGTGCGTTGTGCTCAGTTGCTAGCCAATTCAGCGTGAATGAAGTTATAGAAGAAAGGAAAAAACTGTCCATGCAAGAAATTAATAAGTCGATATCCTTTGATGGTCGGGATATTCGGCTCAGGACGGGCCTGCTCGCGCCTCAGGCAGGCGGATGCGTCCTCATTGAAGCCGGAGAAACAGCCGTCATTGTAACGGCAACCCAAGGGGCTACCCGTGAGGGCATCGACTTTTTGCCGTTGGTTGTAGATTATGAGGAACGTCTGTATGCGGCGGGACGGATTCCAGGGGGATTTTTACGGCGAGAAGGTCGTCCGCCGGAGAAGGCAATCTTAACGGGAAGATTGGTAGATCGTCCGCTCCGTCCTTTGTTCCCCCACTGGTTACGGGAAGATATTCAGATTGTTGCCACCACCGTTGCGCTGGATGAACGGGTTCCCCCGGATATTTTGGCCGTCACCGGTGCCTCCTTTGCTACCCTACTGGCCCAAATTCCCTTCTATGGACCGATGGCCGCAGTGCGGGTTGGTTTAATAGGGGATGATTTTGTCATTAACCCCACCTACGTAGAAATTGAACGGGGTGACCTGGATATGGTGGTGGCCGGATCTCCGGAAGGGGTGATTATGGTGGAAGCCGGGGCCAACCAGTTGCCCGAGTTAGACATCATTGAAGCCATTGAGTTTGGTTACGAAGCGGTACAGGAATTAATTCGTGCCCAGTCTGAGTTGCTTGTTGAGTTAGGGATTACCTATGTGCCCCCTGTTTCCCCCGAACCGGTGGAGGGTGAGATCAATCTGAAGGCCTTTATCGAAGAGAACGCCACTCAAAAGGTGCAAACGATTCTGACCCAGCATGAGTTAAATAAAAATCAGCGGGATCAGGCTCTGGATGTCATCAAAGAGGAACTGAAGGCAACGATCGATACCCTGGCCGAGACCGATCCTATCCGGGAATACATCACTCAGAATGGGAATGCCTTCAGTGGAACCTTTAAAGGTCTCACCAAGAGCCTCATGCGCAAGAAAATTGTCGAGGAAGGCATCCGGGTGGATGGCCGTAAGTTGGATGAGGTGCGTTCCATTTCCTGTGGCGTAGGCTTACTGCCTCCTCGGGTCCATGGTTCTGCGCTGTTCCAGCGTGGCTTAACTCAGGTGATGTCCGTGACAACCTTAGGAACCCCCGGTGATGCCCAAGAGTTGGATGATCTCCATCCCGATGCTGAAAAGCGTTACCTACACCACTACAATATGCCCCCCTATTCCGTCGCAGAAGCGAGACCCATGCGGTCTCCTGGCCGTCGGGAAATTGGTCATGGTGCCCTGGCGGAGCGAGCCTTAATGCCAGTTCTACCCCACCAAGAGGCTTTCCCCTACGTGATTCGGGTGGTGTCTGAAGTGCTGTCTTCCGATGGCTCTACCTCAATGGGTTCTGTGTGTGGTTCCACCCTCTCCCTGATGGATGCCGGGGTGCCCATTCAAAAACCCGTCAGCGGAGCCGCCATGGGCTTGATTCGGGAAGGGGATCAAGTGTGTATCCTCACGGATATTCAAGGGTTAGAAGATTTTCTCGGCGACATGGACTTTAAGGTTGCGGGAACGGATAACGGTATTACCGCCTTGCAAATGGATATGAAAATCCATGGGCTGTCCACCAAAGTGATTGCGGATGCGATTAAACAAGCCCGTCCTGCCCGTCTCCATATTCTGGAGCGGATGCTGGCAACCTTAGACAAGCCTCGTTTAGAGCTATCCCCCCATGCGCCTCGTCTCATTACCTTCCGCATTGATCCAGACTTAATTGGTATGGTCATTGGCCCTGGCGGTAAAACCATTAAAGGCATTACCGAACAGACGGGAGCCCGAGTGGATATTGCTGATGACGGTTTAGTGACTGTGTCCTCTTCCGATTCTGCCCGTGCTAATCGTGCCCGGATGATGATTGAAGGGATGACCAAGAAACTGAATGCAGGGGATGTGTACTACGGTCGCGTTACCCGCATTATCCCGATCGGCGCTTTTGTCGAATTCCTGCCTGGAAAGGAAGGGATGATCCACATTTCTCAACTGGCCGATTATCGCGTCGGTAAAGTGGAAGATGAGGTCACGGTAGGGGATCAAGTTGTTGTTAAAGTGCGAGAAATTGACAACAAAGGTCGCATTAACCTGACTCGTCTGGGGATTCATCCCGATGAAGCAACGGCAGCCCGTGCAGCGGCAGCCAGCCAGTCGGAATCGTGATTCCTCAAAGGGGGCTAAAGCCCTAACTTAGATCTCAAGCCTACTTTTGCAAACCTAGTGGTCTGTTGGAGTAGGCTTTTACGATTTATGCAGGGGCTTTCAGGGCGTGTCACCCATTTAGTCCAGCCCCCTAGTCCAGCCCCTGTGCAGCGAAAATTTCATCTGAGGGTACGAGGCTTTGTGCCGCATTTTACCCCCTTAAATTGATAGCCCATTCAAGTACGCATGACCCGTTTAGATGTTCCCAATCCATCGATCCCTGGGGATCGGTTTCGCCTCTGGATGGCTGCCCTCAAGCCCCCCATGTATACGGTGGCGATTATGCCTATTCTCTGGGGGACAGCCCTGGCGTATCATGAAATGGGGCAGATTAATCTCATCATTTTTGGCTTATTTCTCAGTGCGGCAATTTTGATTTTGGCCTGGGAAAATATTAGTAACGATGTTTTTGATGCAGAGACCGGTATCGATCGCAATAAACATCATTCTTTGGTGAATTTAACCCAAAAGAAAAATCTCGTCTTTTGGATTGGCAATCTTTGTCTAGCGTTGGGAATTATTGAAATTCTGGCCATTAGTTTCCTGCAAGGGGATCCCATGGTTTTAGGGTTGATCCTGGGCTGTTGTGCCCTAGGCTATGCCTATCAGGGACCTCCCTTTCGCTTGGGATATCAGGGATTGGGGGAAATTCTTTGCTTTTTTGCCTTTGGCCCATTGGGCATTGGGGCTGTTTACTATAGCCAAACCCAGAGTTGGAGCGTGGCTAGCCAACTAGCAGGGGTAATTCTCGGCATTACAACCAGTTTAATTCTCTTTTGTTCCCACTTTCATCAGGTGGAAGATGATCTCAAAGCTGGCAAACGATCGCCCATTGTACGCTTGGGCACCCAGCGAGGGGCCGCGTTGTTGCCTTGGATTCTAGGGATAAGTTACGGTCTCCTGGGGTTAGGCATTGGGCTCAAGCTCTTCCCCCTGTCCCTCCTCCTCAGTGGTTTCGGCATTATTCCCGGCATTGAACTGTGCCGCTTTGTGCAGCAATATTACGATCGTCCTGAGGACGTGAGTCGATCGAAATTTGTGGCGGTTAAATTCCACTTTGTGAGTGGCATTCTGGCCACGATCGCTTGGCTATTTTAATCCTAGGGATGGAATTTGAAGCGTGGACTTTGAGGTGTGATTATCGCTTCGCTACTGCTCTCCAGACTCGTCTAGACTCGACCTGAAGGGAACGATCGCTGTATGATCGGGAGGCAAGTCTTAGTTCCATCACGATCGATGAATATCACCGTAGAATCGAATCCTACCCCTGAACAACTGGAAGAATTGGGAGTTAAGGGATGGCCCATCTGGACCAAAGAGGTCTCGCAATTTCCCTGGGAGTATGACAGCCCCGAAACCTGTTTCTTTTTGGAAGGTCAAGTCACAGTAACTCCTGATGGGGGAGAACCCGTCACCGTAGGCAAAGGGGATCTAGTCACCTTTCACCAAGGGCTGAAGTGTACCTGGAACATTGCATCCCCGGTCAAAAAACATTACCGATTTGGCTAACCTAGTTCCTGCCGTAAGGGATTGCTGCGATCGTCCTCAAATTGCTAGAGGCTGAGCAACCCAAGACAAAAAATGCGGGGAAGTAACCCTTCCCCGCAAATAAAGCGTTTTACTAAATGCCATTCAAAAACTGAAATTGAGCAAAAGAATGGAAAGATGCCTAGTAGGCTAAGCCCATACTGCGGGTAGTTTCTGCACCCAAGTAAACTCGGATGCTAAGAAAATCAGTAGGACAAGCGGTTTCGCAACGCTTACAGCCAACGCAGTCTTCCGTGCGAGGGGAAGATGCAATTTGACCAGCCTTACAACCGTCCCAAGGAACCATTTCCAGTACATCGAGCGGACAAGCACGAACGCACTGAGTGCAGCCGATGCAGGTGTCGTAAATTTTAACCTTATGAGACATTGATTAATGACTCCAGACGAGCATCATATTAGCCTGAGATTTGCTTGAAACCGTGGAACTTGTCAGGCGAAATCTTCTCTCTTGCTTTGTCAAATGACTTTGTCAACAGCAATCGAAAGCGATCAAACCAGAACAAACGGCAAGCGGCATAGCGATCAGTTTACCGTTAGAGGGTAACCTCAATGAATCCCTAACGCTAAAAAGTTGCAGGATTGTAATAATTCCCCTCTGCTCTCACCTCAAATCCACGATCGTCTCTTGCCTAGGGTTGCTCTTTTCTCTGTGAGGTCAGGGGATCTGAGGGTTTCAGTCTAGATCTGAAATTATTAACTAAAGTAACAATGCCACCCCTGCCACCATTAACCCGGCCCCCAGCAATCGATGGCGTAAACCGATTTCTTTGAGAAACAGAGCCCCCAAGAGCACACCAATCAAAGCACTCAGTCGCTTGACACTAATTACCCGCACCACGAGAGTCAACTTTAAGGCCTGCATTTGCAAGACAATCCCCAAAGCGTGGAAGGCTCCCATAAAGCCAACGAGGTAGAGCAGGCTTCGCTGTGGCTTGATCTCTGCCGTCCGCCCTTGCCGCCAGATGAGCCCCAGCAGACTGAGGGCAATCGCGGCATATAAGCTGAGAATCCAGCAAAAGATGCTGGAATTTTGAATGCCCACCTTATCAATATTGGCGGTAAAACTCCAGATAAAAGCCACGATGAGCATTTGCCGAGAGCCCGGATTTTTCCAGAGCGATCGTAATGGCGCAAGATACCCGGTCGATCGCTTTTCCCAATTGAGGATGTAAGACCCGAGGACAAGAAGGAGGCTCCCTCCAAAATCTGACCATTGCCCAAATTCCCCCACAATCAGGGGAGAAGTGACGAACATAAAGAGGGGACTGAGGGTCACCATAGGCACCACCAGAGATAAATCCGTCACCTTGAGGGCACGGTTGTAGAGCAGAAATGCCGCCGTATTGAGACAGGTGCTACTGCCTAGGGCCAGCCAGTAGGTGGAATTGAGGGGCGGAAACCCCTGCCATAACAACAGGGGCAGCATCGCCAAGGAGGTTAGCGTACAGAGCCAAAAGGTAACCACAACAGCGGGTTTAGTCGCTAGGGTTTTCTTGCTTAGCAAATCTTTGGTGGCTTCACAACAGGCAGTTCCAAAGGCCAGAAAAAACCAACTCATAGACGGTCTCGAAGCACCTGGAGAGCCGCTTGATATTGGGGATCGGCTTCAGTGGCAACTTCCTCTAGTTTTAAGGGTTGCCCAGGAATGACTCGATCGGGTTGAATACCTAACTTATTAATATCGTGGTGCTGAGGGGTTTCATATTTGGCGACCGTCACCGCCATACCCGCCCCATCGGATAATTGAAACAGAGACTGAATCAGCCCTTTGCCGAAGGTGGTTTCCCCTAATAAGGTTGCCCGATCGTTTTCCTGTAGGGCTCCCGCTAGAATTTCTGCGGCACTAGCGGTTCCCTGATTGACCAAGACCACGAGGGGGGCATCGGTAATGGCTTCGCCACTGGCTTGAAAGACCCCTAAGGATCCTTGACGATTGACGGTATAGACGATCGCACCTTCATTAATTAAGAGTCGGGCAACCTCAATACCGGCTTGGAGCAACCCCCCGGGATTATTCCGCAGATCCAAAATAAATTCTTCTGCACCCTGTTCCTGAAGCGATCGGAGACTACTGGCAAGTTCTGACTTGGACTGACCGCTAAACTGGGTTAGCCGAACATAACCCAAAGTGGGTAGATCCGCCTCGGTCTTTAACTGAGCAATTACCGGATTCAAGGTAATCACATCCCGTCTCAGAACGATCGGCTCTACCGTTGCCCGATCGCGAGGCTTTACCTCTAACTTCACTTCAGTCCCCTTAAGCCCCTGCATCCGACTGGCGGACTCCTCCAAACTCAGGCTTCGGGTCTCCACCCCATCAATTTTGAGAATTCGATCGCCGGACTGAATCCCCGCTGCCTCCGCCGGAGAACCCGGAATGGGCGTAACCACAATCACCTCACGGGTATCGGGATCCGAAGAAATCTGTAACCCCACCCCCGTTAATTCTCCGGATGTACTGACCTGCAAGCTTTTATATTGATCCGGGTGTAACAATCGGGTAAAGGGATCTCCCAGACTCGCCAGCATAGAATCGATCGCATCATAGGTCGCAGTGCGGGTCGGCAGGGATTGCTTCAGCGCCTCTTGTCGCACAAACCACCAATTTTGACCATTAAAAGAGTCATCGAGATAAGCCCGATTGACAATCCGCCAAGCTTCATTCAGCAGTTTCTGCTCAGCCGTTAGTGCTAGGGCTGGCTGGGTGAAACTACCCCCCAGGAAAATCCCCAGTTGCAGGAGCAGGACAATCAGCAGTTTGGCAATACGAGGCATCCAGCAGCGATCGATCATGGTATGGCAAGGGTTCAGAAAGACCTCATCACCTTAACACCATAGTTTTGGGCTTTCTGCTTAAAACGGAAAATTTTTAGGGGAGACTGGGCTGCCGCCTAAGTAGGTGAACCGTCCTGCCACTGCTCCAATAACCAAGCGCTCACTTTACCGTGATTGCTCGTGCGGCTCCGCCGTAACGCTTCCTCCAGGAGCGCAATCCCTAGTCCTGGCAACACCAGAGACTCCTCAATACGATAACTACCCCGATCTCGCACTGCCAACGCCACAATTTCCGCCCGCTCCACATCCACAATCCAATATTCCCTGACTCCCAATGCCTCGTACAGTAGTCGCTTTGGCCCCTGATCGTCCGCTAAGGAACTAGCAGACACCTCGATCGCTAAATCCGGCACAGGATAACGTTCCAAGTCAATAATGACCGTATCCCAAGGAATCAACTCAGAGCGATCGTCCACATACACAGCCACATCGGGCTGCACCTCAGCATAACCCGCCTTGCGAAAGGTGCAATTATCGTGACCATCCAAATCAATCCCTTTCAAGCTGGCATAGAGGGCAATCGCCGTCATTACAATAAAATGGTCGCGGGAGTGGGGGTTACCTAGGGGAGACATTTCCAACCTCATCAAGCCGTTATGATAATATGCCTTCGCCTGGTTATAGGCGGGATCCTCCAGCAGATCTAGATACTGCGCCCAGGGAAGGGCAGTCCAAGTGTCAAGGGCAACCGGAGGGGAAAGGAGGGTAGCGGTCATAGACTCAAACCGATTAAGATCTGGAAATATTGTAACAAGGGAAAATATCAAAACCTGTTCAAGACCGATTGAAGGCAAATTTAGGGTACTCTGCTGGTATGGAAAGCAGTCTAGTGTCTGTTTCTCCTTTGCTTACGATAAGGCGGCGAAGCTACCGTCACCATCCCTACAATGGCGTAGAATGAGGAATCCAGTTTTGGATTTTTCGGAGTGTCTGATAGTGAGGCGATTAAATCTAAATTACTCCATGAATTTCTATGTTAAGGAAAGATCAAATTGAAGACTGTCAGAGTAAGTTTAACCTGAGTTATCACGTTAATTACGCAAAAATTTGCCAAGATTTAGTTGGGTTTGAAAATTCAGATGTGTTAGAAGTTGGCGGAAGCTTACCACCTGACTTTGTTTTTAATTACCTCGGTGCAAAGTCCTGGACAGCGATCGAGGCTCCAAGCTATGCAGAATCCTTAGAGCAAGCTAGTGGACTCACTCACACAGGAACGATTATTTCCAGGGTTCAGAATCCAGAAGAACTAAAATTTAAAAATTATCAGACGGATAAGTATAGATTTTATCTTGAAAACATAGAAGATTTACCAGATGAATACTCTGAGCAGTTCGATCTTATCTTTTCGATCGCTACCTTTGAGCATATTCATAAACTACCAGCAGCATTGGATAAAATGTTCCTAGCGCTGCGCCCCGGTGGTAAGTTATTCTCAATGTTTTCCCCCATCTGGTCAGCCCATGATGGTCATCATTTACCAGAAATCAAAGATTCTTCTGGTCAGAAATTTAATTTCGGCAATTCGCCCATTCCACCCTGGGGACATTTATTAATGACTCGTGGTGAAATGACAAGATATTTATATGAAAAAGTAGACAAAGAGACTGCTGATAAAATTGTCTATTTTGTCTATCAGTCCGATCATATAAATCGTTATTTTACCGAAGACTATCAGTTTTTTATTGAAAATAGTCCTTTCCAAACTCTTAAATTTGATCTAACTTTCAAATCATCAATTCCATCAGATATTGAAAAAGAGCTTAAATTTCTGTACCCTAGGCAAAGTAATTTTTCTAACAATGGCATTTTATTGATTTCAGAGAAATCTGTAGGCTTATCTCAACAAACTTCTATTAAGAATCAAATGCAGACTTCTAATTCTTATCAAATCTTGAGTGATCGTCAATTTGACAATAAAAGTGAATGGACACTAACGACTCCTGTTGCTTTTGTCATTTTTAATCGTCCTGATACCACAGCCAGGGTTTTTGAAGCTATTCGTCAAGCTAAGCCACCGAAGTTATTAGTCATTGCGGATGGGCCTAGAAGCGATCGTCCCGATGATATTGAAAACTGCCAAGCCGCCAGAGCGATCGTAGAGAAAATAGACTGGGATTGTGAGGTTTTCAGGAATTATTCAGAAGTTAACTTAGGGTGTCGTAAACGAGTCATTAGTGGATTAGACTGGGTATTTGAACAAGTCGAAGAGGCGATTATTCTAGAAGACGATTGTTTACCCCATCCTACTTTCTTTCGGTATTGTCAAGAACTCTTAGAAAAGTACCGGAATGATACCCGTATCATGATGATTTCCGGCGATAACTTTCAATTTGGACGTAACAAAACCGAGCATAGTTATTATTTCTCTCGCTATGGACACATCTGGGGTTGGGCCACCTGGAGACGATCGTGGTTATTATTTGACGAGTCAATGTCAACCTGGCCAGAACGAAGAGATCAAAAATGGTTAGAACAATTGCTTGGCAATGAGCAAGCAGCGGTTTTTTGGACTCGCATTTTTCAAGGAGTTTATGATGGCTTTAATACTTGGGATTATATCTGGATCTTTACCCTTTGGTCTCATAATGGATTGACCATTTTACCGAATATTAATCTGATCTCTAATATTGGCTTTGGATCAGGAACACATACGACTATGCAAAATAGTCCCTTTGCTAATATGAAGATAGCTAGCATGCCATTTCCTCTAGTACATCCTAATTTAATTCAACAAAATATTGAAGCAGATAATTTTACTGAGCTTACTCAATTTAGCCAGGTAGATCTATCCCGTCAAGA
>JBMTZC010000139.1:0-10516 GCA_049455215.1 Prochlorotrichaceae cyanobacterium | reverse complement strand
CACTCTTCCATTGAATTTTTTCGCTTTCAGTGGAAAGCCTGAATAACCCACTAAACTAGGGAAACCTCGAACAATCCAAATCTGAGTCCTCGGCTGAGTCCGCACTTGAGCAATACTTGAACTTGAACCCTATGGCCTTATCCCCCGCCACGCAGTCCCAACCCTCTACCGGTAACGCCTCTGCCAGTACTTCACAACAATGGTGGGCGGATCAATGGTTAGAGTTAATTAACCAATATCGTTTTAAAAAACGTCTAGAACGGGGCTGGAAATATGCGCGGGAAGGTAATGTTCTCAGTATCCGTTTTGAACACCAACAGGTAATAGCGATCGTTCAAGGTACGGATCCAAAACCCTATAAAGTATCCTTGGGTCTAGATCCCCTCACGGACGAAGATTGGGAGTTTGTGATTAACCTGCTCTCCCAAAGGGCTATTTTTCCCGCGAAATTATTAGCAGGGGAAATGCCCCCCAATATCGAAGATGTTTTTGCCGCCAGCGGTCTGCGGTTGTTTCCCTTTCAACTGTCAGAAGTGCGCTCTCGTTGTAGTTGTCCCGATAAAGCCAATCCCTGCAAGCACGTTAGCGCCGTCTACTATCTCCTCGGCGATCGGTTTCGGGAAGATCCCTTTGTCATTTTTCAACTGCGGGGACGAACCCGATCGCAAATCTTGGCCGCGCTCCAACAAAAACGCCTGAGCCCTGAAGCAGATTCCGCCGCACCAGAGTCCCCAACACCAGCGGCAGACCACCGCAATCCTAATGTCCCGGAGGCTCCCGTTGCCACTAACCTCGATCGCTACTGGCACTATGACCAGCCCCTAGACTCGTCCTTAGTGGTGATTGCCCCACCGGCTAATGGCTCCACCCCTTTAGACATATTGGGGCCCCTACCCTTGCCGGCCCTCGGCACCTGTCCACCGGAACAGTTGGTCTTGCAGCAACAAGCCCTGGAAAAGGCGCTACGGGAGGTCTATCAACAGATGGCACAGCAGGCTTTTCTCAAAGGGATGGGCCAATAATTTACAACTCACAAGAATGCAACCGATCCAGAAATTAATAAAATAATGGGGAATTGACGGCATAAGTTGAAGTTGTATTGCTGCTACCGCTGAGAGGCCCAGGATTCAATTAAGGATTGCTAGTTTTTCCCACGTTTAAGGAATAAGGTGTATGGCGTATATAATCGGATTGACGGCATCCATGAAGACATGGTCTTCAATTGTCTGTAACGCAGGCATTGTCAGGTCTACCCTACTTGATTAATCGATCTACATCCTTATCATTTCAATGCCAGACTTTCATCCTCTTGTTGAGATTGCAGACCAGCTAGTGGAATCCGATACCGGCTCGATGTTGAACGCTGTCCAACGACAAGTTCTGGCAGAAATATTAGCCTCTCAGACAAAAGCAAAGACCTATGACCAGATAGCCACTGAATCAGGCTATTCCAGCGGTTATGTAAAAGTCATGGCCTCGGACCTCTGGAAATTATTGTCCAAAGTTCTGGGCAAAAAGGTAACGAAAGCCAATGTTCAAGCCATACTCCAGCAGCACCAGCAGGGCGAATTTGGCACAGCACCTTCCCCAAGGTCAAGTTCATCCACGGAAACAACGATCGCTCCCTCTCTGGAGGCCTTCATTCGACCCCATTCCCCCAAAGGACTATCGGAGACGCAACCCCCTGTCGAGAACGATCGCGCAGGAAAATCCACTATTCTGGTTGTAGACGATCAGATCCATAACGCAAACCTGCTCACCCAAGTCCTGGAACAGGATGATTATGAAGTGTGGCAAGCCAGCAGTGGGCAAGAAGCGTTGCACATGGTTGCAAAGATAACCCCGGATTTAATACTGCTCGATGTCAATATGCCTGATATGGATGGTTATACCGTCTGTCAGCAAATTAAAGCTAATCAACAGACTGCCGACATTCCCGTGATTTTTGTGAGTGCCGCGGGGGGAGCCTGGGATAAGGTCAAGGGTTTTTCTGTGGGGGGCAGTGACTATATCACCAAACCCTTTAATACCTTAGAAGCGATCGTTCGGATTGAAACACAACTCAAACTTCATCAAAAGCAAGGTCAAAGTGATTCAGAAGGAAAATTTTGCTTATCAGAAGACTCCGGCGCTGCGGTGATCCTAATGGTGGATGATGAGGCGAGCAACTTAAAGCTACTGGCAGATGTATTAGAAAACGAGGGATACGAAGTCTGGCAGGCGGAAAGTGGAGCGGAAGCCCTCAGGGTCATCCAAAAGGTGGTTCCCCATCTGATTCTGCTGGATGTCAATCTGCCTGATCAGAGTGGTTACGAAATTTGTCAGCATCTAAAGTCACAAACTAACACTAAGCATATTCCAATCATTTTTGCGAGTGCTGCAGATGAAACCTGGGATAAAGTGAAAGCTTTTTCCGTGGGAGCCAGTGATTACATTACCAAGCCGGTGCAGGTTATCGAACTAATGGCTCGGATTAAGCATCAACTCAATCTGCTGCGGTGCTAGATCGACACCCTGCACCTTACACAAATTACTCTGATAACTTTTTTCGCCCAGCCATAGAGGGGCAACACCAAACACGGTAGTTTGTAATGTTTTGTAAGCAGAATTGGACTAAGTATTCTAAGTATTTCCTCCCGACCTTACAAAAAATAACTTTTTATAACTTTTTTCGCCGGGCAATCGAGGGTCAAAACCAAACACGGCAGTTTGTAATGTTTTGTAAACAGAATTGGACTAAGTATTTCCTCCCGATCGCTACCGGATCTTACTGATTTGTGATTTAAATCATAACTCGTACATATACGGGCTCACCATTGCGCGTGATTCTTAGCGATCTAACTTTTTAAATAACTAAATCTAACTTTTTCTATATTTCGCCTTTCAGAGAAGTCAGCGATAGTGGGTTCAACAACGTAATTCACGAATATTTCTTATTCCTTAAATCCTATGACTACTGTAAGCTCCATCGAAGTCCAAGACTACAGCATCCTATTTGAAGCGATCTACGGAGTTCCCACCCCTACAGATCCAGTTATAACCCTTGAAGTTATAGAAAATGAAGATAACTCGATTTACTACACTGCCGCGACCTATGTGTACACCTCCCTGGTATCTATGGCATTAGCTCGGGTGCCATCGGTCCTGACTAACTACTCCAGCGGAATTGGCTATGCTGCATTTTATGGTCTCGACTTTATTGGTCGTATTATTGGCGAATCATTGGAACGCAGTGGCAATGAAGAAGCCGCCTCATTCTTCCCCGCTAATGATGGTTTGCTTGCTTCCAACATAAATACGGAAGTCGAATGGGAAGAAGATTTAGGTGACTTTGAATGGGTTGAGGATGCTATCTCGATACTCGGAACCGCCGCCCTTGGAACGATCGATGGCGTGATCCAAAGCATGCTCACATTCAATGAGTTCGTGCAAGATCCACTCGGATACTTTCAAGAACAATTCGCTGATGACGCAGAAGCCTTATATTACGCGATCAATGGGGAAAGTACTGAAGGGGAACTGCCAGCTACGAAAAACATTCATCTGTCTGGGGATGAAGTCACCATCACTAACCCCATCACGGGCTTAACCTACGATAATGTTTATCAATTTTGGGCTAACCCACAATACTTTCCAGGAGGGACGAGTGGATTCCATGGTCCGGCAGATAGCAGTGATGCCTTTTTTAACTATGCTATTGTCCGTGCCGGTGACGGAGATGATTTCATCCAACTAGCCCCGGCCAAAGACGCTTTCGGATTCTGGCTACTAAAGAGTGAGGAATATTCTACCAATGGAGGTGAAGGTAACGACATCATTACTCAGATCACCTCTCAAGATGCTCATGGCAGTGCGGGGGATGACATTCTGATCGGCACAGGAAAGGATAGTGGTCTAGCCGGCATCGCCTATGGTGGTTTCGGGGATGACATTATCAGCAACATTCAGGAAGCCTATGGCGATCAAGACAATGACTACATGGTGAGCATTAAGTTTGCCTATGGTGAAGAGGGTAATGACACCATTGAAGACAGTCATCAAGCCTACGGTGGAATTGGCAATGATGTTCTGATTAACAACGACTACGCCTGGGGGGGAGAGAATGATGATGTGCTGAGTGGAAATCAGTATGCCTATGGTGAAGCTGGTAATGACACGATTATTGACAGCTATAAGGCTTGGGGTGGAGCAGATGATGATGTCTTGATTAACAATCAGTATTCCTATGGTGGGTCTGGTGATGACTACATCGCTGGCAGCGATACCACTGTGGATTATTTATATGGTGGAGCCGATGATGATGATTTAATTGGTGGACGTGGTCTAAATTACCTCTACGGCGAAGATGGCGATGATAATCTTGAGCTCGTTGTAGCTCGTGATAGCACAGTAGATCATGCCTATGGTGGCAATGATTTTGATATTCTACGGCTTCGCTTTGACCAAGATATTGCATCACTTCTTTTGAGTAACGATGTTCTGAAGGATGCTGCGGATAATAAGTCTCTCGTCCACATTACTGGCATTGAAGAATTGGTTTGGTCACAACAGTTGCCAGAGGATGCCACCACTGCAACGATCGCTAGCCATATCACCATCAATGCCAGTTATTTTACGGGTACGCAGACTCTACTTGCTGCTGGGGGCTTACTGACTTTCTACAGTGGCTCCGGTAACGATGCTCTATTCGGCGGGGTACTCTCTAACGAAATCCATGGCGGTGCAGGCAACGACATCATTAAGGGGGGAAGCTCCACCGATCAATTATTTGGTGATGCTGGTGACGATATTTTTATTTGGTCAACCGGGAACGACTTCTATGACGGCGGTACGGACATCGATAGCCTGAGTGCTGCCGAGGCGATCGGCCCCGTGAGCATTGATATGCGTACCAATCAGTTCAATAACATCGAAAACTTGTTTGGGAGTGTGTACAACGACACCCTGCGTGGGAGTGACGACGACAATATCATCGATGGTAATGAGGGCAACGATTTCATCGCTGGACACAAAGGTGATGATCTTCTTTATGGCAAAGCGGGTAATGATACGATTCAGGGCAACCGTGGTTTTGATGAATTGAACGGTGGTTCTGGCAATGATTTTCTCTCTGGCGGTGAAGATATTGATACCGTTATCTATAGTGATTCCCCTAGTCGTGTTGTCGTAAATTTAGGGGATGGCATAACTAGTGAGGATGGCTTTGGCACTTCCGATACCCTTTCTACCATTGAAAATGTCGTCGGTTCTGATTTTGACGATATTATTATCGGCTCCACTGTTGCTAACCTCCTAGAAGGAGGACTTGGGAATGACACTCTCGTCGGCGGTATGGGGATAGACACTCTCGATGGTGGCAGTGGTAACGACATTGCAGACTATGGCAGTTCCATCAATAGTGTATTTATACAATTGTGGAATAATCTGGCTGTCGATGATGGCTTTGGTGCTAGCGATACCCTGCTGAACATCGAGAATATTAACGGTTCCAACTATAACGATGTCATTAGTGCCGATGGTGCTGCAAACACAATCTGGGGTGGCGACGGTGACGACATTGTTTATGGAAATGACGGTAACGACACCTTGTATGGTGGCGATGGTAACGATACCCTCCAAGGGTTTAATCACGATGATATTCTCGTCGGCGGGGAAGGCGTTGATATTCTTGATGGTGGGGAGGGCAATGATACGGTTGACTACAGCAGCTCCACTGGTGGCGCCGTCGTCAAACTGTGGGATAACGCCGCTTATGACGATGGCTTTGGTTACCGCGATACCATCAAAAACATCGAGAACGTTATCGGTTCCAATTACAACGACTTTATTAGCGCTACCAGTACAGACAATCATCTTGACGGTGGCGATGGCAATGACGATATTCGCGGCGGTGATGGAGACGATACCCTGATTGGTGGTCGTGGTGCCGATAAACTTGATGGTGGCAATGGCAATGATACGGTTGACTACAGAAGTTCTACTAGTGGCGCTGTCATCAAACTTTGGGATAACGCCGCTTATGACGATGGCTTTGGTTACCGCGATACCATCAAAAACATTGAACATGTCATCGGTTCAAACTACAACGATTTTATTAGTGGAACTGGCACAGCCAATCACCTAGACGGTGGTGATGGTGACGATGATATTCGTGGTGGCGATGGTTACGATGTCCTGATTGGGGGAGCCGGTCAAGATCGCCTAGATGGAGGGAATGATAATGATTTAGCGGATTATAGCGATGCTATCAACTCCCTCGGTATTGACGTTGATCTATCCAACAATATTGCTTTCCGGGATGGTTTCGGCTCTAGCGATACTCTCATTAGCATTGAAAGCATCACAGGATCCCGCTTTAATGACAACATCCTCGGCAGTTCTGACAATAATATGTTTTGGGGTGGAGATGGCAATGATTTCCTCTATGGCTATGGTGGCAATGACACCCTCTATGGTGAGGTGGGCAATGACACTCTCTATGGCGGTACCGATGATGACATCCTTAATGGCGATGAAGGGAATGATGCCTTACTTGGCGAAGCGGGTTCTGATCAACTCGTTGGCGGACAAGGAAATGACGCTCTGCTCGGTGGCGCAGATAATGATTTTCTCTTTGGCATGGAGGGACAGGATACTCTCTATGGTGGGTCTGGCAACGATTTCTATTTTGGAGGATCTGAAGCCGATCGCTTCTTCTTAGATTCCGCCATTGGCTTTGATACTATCTATGACTTTAATGCGGCGGAAGGTGACAAGATCTACATTGATGCTTCACTCTTCGGTATTGGAACCAACTCCTATTCTTCTATTAGTGTGAATGCTAATGCTAATAACTGGACTCTCAGCGTGAATAACCATGAGATCGCTAGTTTGAATACGGGCAACGTTAACATTGCCACGGACATCGTCCTGTTCTAGGGGGTAGATCGTTTCAGATCCGATCGCTTTATCTCTAGCTCTTGGGCCTAGCCCAGGGGCTTTTTCATGTCAATCCGTTTCGCCGATCGGTTCTCAGCCCCTACTGTATATACAGTCCCTTGCTAAGGCGCATACTTTCAGGATATTGGTGTTAAACCTCGTCCAGATTGAAAGTTGTCGTTTTAGCTTAGTTGTAATTTCTGCGTAGTTTGGGTAGAGCAGCGCGAAACCCAACTCAGGCAAGCCTTATCGCCCTTGAATGTTGGGTCTCGTTCCTTGACCCAACCTACAGTTTTCAAGATAGTTTTGGTTTATAGAGAGGGTCTACCGTGCTCAAAAATTGGAAACGTCCCCGGTTAACTCTGCGGCAAACCCTCATTACCCCCTTTGTGATCCAGATTGTAACGGCGGTGGGGGTGACGGGTTGGCTGGCATTTCGGAATGGGCAACACGCCATCGATCAACTCATGAGCGAAGTTGCCAATGAAACCACAGAACACACGGAAGACTACATCAGAAATTTTATTGAAATCCCCTATCAGTTTCTGCGGATTAATGAGGCGGGCATTCAAAGCGGCTACGTGGATTTAACTAATCAATCGGCCCTGGCTAAATTTTTTTGGCAGCAAGTCCAGATTACCGAAGCCGTTCCCTATCTCTATTTTGGGAATCCTCAAGGAGACTTTGTGGGGGTCTGGAAGCAAAGTACAGACCTGACAACTCTAAGGATTCGTGATGCCCAAACCGCACCCCTTCGGGGAATTTATAAACTGGATGAGCTGGATGAGACAGGGCAACCCGCGACCTTGATGCAGCGCGAAGCCTATGATCCCCGATCGCGTCCCTGGTATCAAACAGCCGTAGCAGCGGGACAACCGATCTGGTCATCGATTTATGTCTTTGCTACACCGCCCGTTCTTGGCATTACCCATTCCATTCCGATCTATGAGGCTTCTGGCTCTCTTCTGGGGGTGATCTCTGCAGACCTGACCCTGGCAAACCTAAGTGATTTTTTGGAGCAGGTCGATATTAGTACATCGGGGCATGTGTTTGTTATAGAGCGATCGGGAGAGATGGTGGCCAGTTCTGCCCCGGAAGACCCGTTTATCCGAACGGAAGCGGGGGAACAACGGCTCATGGCAACGGACAGTGAAACGCCCTTAATTCGCACTGCGGCCCAAACCCTACTCGATCGCTTTGAGTCCTTTGACCAAGTTAGCCTGGTGGAAGCGCTCCAGATCCCCATCGACGGGCAACCCCATTTTCTCCATGTTAAACCCCTCCAACACCGCCAGGGTCTCGATTGGTTGATGGTGGTGATCATGCCCAAATCCGACTTCACGGCGGAAATAGAGGCCAGTACCCATCAAACGATTTTGCTCTGCTTCATGGCGTTAGGGGTGGCGATGCTGTCCGGTTTAATCACCGCTCGCGTTTTAACCCGTCCCATGACCCAGGTGGCCGCCGCGACGGATCAACTGGCCCAAGGGGATCTCGATCAACAGGTGCAAGCCAACACGATCGTTGAAATTGATACCCTGGCTCAGTCCTTTAACCAGATGGCTGAACAACTACGGTCATCTTTTCGGGCACTGCAGCAAAGTGAAGCCACTAACCGAGCGATCGTCAATGCCATTCCAGATTTAATCCTGCGGGTGAGTCGCGAAGGGATCTACCTGGAGGTACTGGGCCAGAACCCCATGCGGGTACCGGATTCCTGTCAGAGTTGCCAACCCATTCGGCCCGGTCTCACGGTTCCAGAATCTTTACCCCCCGATCTGGCCCGGCAGCGCATGAAAGCCATTGAGCAAGCCCTGACCACCGGGAAACTTCAGATCTATGAACAGGCGATCCACACCCTGCAACAGATTTACCATGAAGAAGTGCGGGTGATGGTCTTAGCGGAAAACGAAGTCTTAATTACCGTCCACGACATCAGTGCTCGGAAAGAGGCAGAACAGGCCCTAGCACAGGCGAATCAAAGTCTGGAGCAAAAAGTCAAACAACGGACCCAATCTTTAGCGATTAAAAATCAGGAACTCCAGACCACACTGCAAACCTTGCGACTGACCCAAGAGGAACTGCGACACCAAAAGGAACAGGCAGACTTGGCGAACCAGGCGAAGAGTGAGTTTTTGTCCAATATGAGTCATGAACTACGCACCCCCCTCAACGGGATTCTGGGCTATGCTCAGGTGCTGGAGCGATCGCTTGCCCTCGGATCCGAAGAACAGCAACAGGTTCAGGTGATCCATAAATGTGGGGATCATCTCTTGGAGATGATTAACGATATCCTCGATTTGGCCAAAATTGAAGCGGGTAAGTTGGAACTGATGCCGCAACCCGTGCACTTGTCCTCCTGTTTGCAAGGCGTAGTGGAAGCCTGCCGGGTGCGAGCTGTGGAAAAAGGGCTGGAGTTTGTCTACACCGTTAGCCCTGATCTGCCGGAAGGGGTGGAATTAGATGCCCAGCGATTACGTCAGATCTTATTTAATCTGCTGGGTAATGCCATTAAGTTCACCGATCACGGCCAGGTCACCTTTCAGGTCATCGCCAGCGCTGCACCGCGCCCCCATTACTATCGCCTACGATTTGTGGTGAGTGACACGGGAGTCGGCATCGCCACCTCCAATTTGGGGAAACTGTTTGATGCCTTTGTCCAAGTGGGCGATCGCAAGAAATATGCAGAAGGAACCGGACTGGGGTTAGCGATTAGTAATCGTCTCGTCCAGTTGATGGGAGCCAGACTCAACGTCAGCAGTGAAATTGGCAACGGCAGTCAATTTAGCTTTCAGATCACTGTCCCTGGGGCAGCGCAGTGGGAAGCATCCCCCTCGACCCTCGAAAATCAGAATATTGTGGGCTATACCGGCCGTAAACGTCGGCTTTTGGTGGTGGACGATCGGGGGGAAAACCGTAGTATTCTCGTGAGTCTTTTAACCCCCCTTGGTTTTGAAATGGTGGAAGCTGAGAATGGTCAACAGGCCCTGGATTTGCTCCAACAAATATTCTTTGACCTGGTGATCACAGACTTAGCGATGCCCGTTATGGATGGGTTTGAATTGCTGCGACAGATCCAGGCGTTCCCAGCATTACAAGATCAGAAACTCATTGTCTCCTCTGCCTATGTATCCGCCCAGGAGCAAGAATTAGCCCTAGAAGCGGGGGCTGACGCTTTACTTTCCAAACCGATTCGGACCCAACAACTCTTTGACCTCCTAGCACAAATCCTGGATCTAGAGTGGCAGTATGGAGATAATACCGTCAATTCAAGACTAGCCACCGCAGACCTAGAACCGATCGTCCCTCCATTAGACGTTATCCGATCGATCTATGACGCTGCGGAAGCGGATGATTTTCGCCAGGTTCGCTACCAATTGGAAGATTTAGTAGAGCAAACGCCTGAATACCAGGGTTTTGTGATGCCGCTACTCTCCCTGGCAAAAAGACTCAGACTGGAAGAGATCAAGGCTAAACTAGCTCCGCATCTGGAGACCGCTGAGAACCGTCAGGAACAAGGGCACTGAGTCAGTTAAGCCGTGAGGTAAGTCAATTGCCACATTCTGCCTACAGCCCTTATCCCATTCTGTTGATTGAC
>JBMTZC010000138.1:0-10517 GCA_049455215.1 Prochlorotrichaceae cyanobacterium | reverse complement strand
ATTGGCTCTCATGAGCTTACCGAAGGAAGTTAAACATTTTCATGCCATGAACTCCTGAGGAACGAGCAGCTTTACGGGTAAATTCACTGACGGTGGGATTTCCGGCGGGATTCACAACCCCAGCGACCTGCTGCCAGAGTTCTTTCGGGGCAACAGTGACAATGAACGATCGCTTTCCCGGTTCTTGTCTAACATGATACCAACGACTTTCCTGACATTCATCGCACCAAAAGGCTTCTAACCATTCACCGTTGAGGGGCACAGTACCATAGGTGGCTACAACCAACGTTGCAGATTGCCGACCATAGCCCCGATCGCGGAGGTGATGGACAGAATCTGCAAAGAGAGAATACTTTTGGCTAACGCTATGCAAATAAACTTGATGATCGGGACAGTAAATGGCGCGACGCTTGGAACGTTTACGATTACGATCACAACGTCTCTGTCCTTGACCTTCGTTCGCTAAAACCATCGTTGATCCTCCTGAAGGCTGCAGTGAAGGGACTGAGATCTAAAGACCATCAAAGCCCACTCCTAAGTGCTACATATATTATTTTAAGAGTTCAGCTATTCATTCACCTGAGACAGCGAATTATAGCTGGGTATATCTTACAACATAATTTCCAAAATTGGTCAAAAATAGTCTTTTCTCGATTTGAGAATTTTACGATTACCGCTCAACTACTCCTCATAAAAGAAGCGGTTTGACTGAAACTTCAACAAATATTCTCTTTGAGGAAAGATCTATCTTTGTAATGCATAACACTCTACTTAGCCTGCAATCTTATGATCACGTTTCTAGGGCTGCTAACATCATCCGGACAATATCGGACATTTTAGATTGGGCCTGCCAGCCTAGTTTTTCCTTCGCTTTAGTTGGGTTAGCTCGCCCTACGCTAATATCGGTGGGACGGAACAAGCTTTGATTAATGGAAACGTGATCTTGCCAATTTAAATTGAGAGCATTAAAGGTTTCAATGACAAAGTCTTCCAGGCTCGTGGTTGTGCCTGTTGCAATGACATAATCTTCAGGGCTAGGCTGCTGAAGCATTTGATACATTGCTTCCACGTATTCTGGAGCCCATCCCCAATCTCGCTGGACTTGAATGTTTCCTAAATGAAGTTTTTCCGGGCTGCCTTGGGCGATCCGATGGGCTGTGGTAATAATTTTTTGGGTCACAAAACGAGGGGGTCTTAAGGGAGACTCATGGTTAAATAAAATACCTGAGCAGGCAAATAACCCATAGGCTTCCCGATAGTTAGCCACGGCCCAAAAGGCGGTTGCCTTTGCTACACCATAGGGACTACGGGGTCTAAAGGGGGTATCTTCGTCAGCAGGAAGATTGCGGGTATCGCCAAAACATTCGCTGGAACCTGCATGATAAAAGCGCACTGGCAGATCTTGAAAGCGGATCGCTTCGAGAAGATTAAGGGTACCCATGCCAATACTTTCTAGGGTTTCTGCTGGTTGTTCAAAGGATAAACCCACAGAACTTTGCCCCGCAAGATGATAAATCTCATCGGGCTGGGAGGCTTTTAAGGCCTGCAAAACACTACGAAAGTCCGTTGGCACCATGGACAAGAGGGTGATTTTTTCCTGAATACCCAGACGAACTAAGTTATGAAAACTAGACATTTGGGAATCTCGGGAGGTGCCATAGACTTGATAGCCCTTTTCTAAGAGCAGACGAGCAAGATAAGCTCCATCCTGACCTGAAACTCCACAGACAAGTGCGACTGGCATGGTCAACTTCACAAACGTCCCCCCTAAAGTAAACCAACGGGGGACTTACCGTAAAGAGGGGGAGTATCCATTGCTATGATGGAAATCTGTTTACTCAAGCGACGGATCTTGGAGGCTGTTTATGGCGATCGCGAGCATTAATCCCGCAACCGGTGCATTGCTTCAAACCTTTACGCCTCTGGAGGAGCAGGAGCTAGAGCAAAAATTAGCCCTGGCCCATCGCACCTTTGCCACCTATCGCAAAACAACCTTGTCGGACCGATCGCGCTGGTTAAACCAAGCGGCTGAGTTATTGGAGGCTCGTCAGGCCGATCTGGCCCGCCTAATGACCCTGGAAATGGGCAAACCCCTGAATGGGGCGATCGCTGAGGTGAAAAAATGTGCGTGGGTCTGTCGTTTTTATAGTGAAAAAGCATCGGAATTTTTAGCGCCCCAGTCCATTCCTACGGATGGGCTCGAAAGTGGGATTCGCTACGATCCCCTGGGCGTGGTTTTGGCGGTGATGCCCTGGAACTTCCCCCTCTGGCAGGTGTTTCGTTTTGCCGCGCCGGCACTGATGGCGGGGAATGTGGGTCTGCTCAAACACGCTTCCAATGTGCCCCAGTGTGCCCTGGCCATCGAAGCCATTTTCCAAGATGCGGGGGTTCCCTCTGGCGCGTTCCAAACCTTGCTGATCGGGGCGAGTCAGGTCGCTCGGGTTGTGGAGGACGATCGGGTACAGGCCGCAACCTTGACGGGGAGTGAGGCGGCGGGAGCCAGTTTAGCCGCAACGGCGGGACGGGCCCTGAAAAAAACGGTGTTGGAATTAGGGGGCAGTGACCCTTTCATTGTCATGGAGAGTGCCGATCTCAGCAAAGCCGTAACAACGGCGGTCACGGCCCGGATGCTCAACAATGGTCAATCCTGCATTGCAGCCAAGCGATTTATTGTCCAGGAAACGATCGCTGCGGACTTTCTCACCCAACTTACGGAGCAGTTTCAAGCCTTAAAGGTGGGAGATCCCCTCGATCCAGAGACTCAAGTTGGCCCCCTAGCGACCCCGAGCATTTTGGCGGAACTCGATGAACTGGTGCAGGACTGTGTTCAGCAGGGAGCCCGGGTTTGTTGTGGTGGTGCCCCGCTCCAGGGGAGTGAAGCGTTACCTGAAGCATTGCGCCAGGGAAACTTTTATCCCCCCACCATCTTGGCGGATCTACCGGAGGGATGTCCGGCGTACCAAGCGGAATTTTTTGGCCCGGTGGCCTTAGTGTTTGCCGTCTCTAACCTTGAGGAAGCGATCGCTTTGGCTAATTCGACATCCTTTGGCTTAGGGGCCAGTGCCTGGACTCAGGATCCTGGAGAGAAGGAGCGATTTTTGCAGGAACTAGAAGCTGGAGCCGTGTTTATTAATGGTCTGGTCAAGTCCGATCCTCGCTTACCCTTTGGTGGCATTAAGCGATCGGGCTATGGACGGGAATTGGGAGCAGAAGGAATGCGAGAGTTTGTCAACTTAAAAACGGTGTGGGTGGGGGAATAAGATCCAAACACTACAGGCACCTTGATACAGGGTGGGGTGGCAGCACCGCCCCCACAACCCTCATTTTTGCGTGGGGACTCGGGAAAATTTTGAATTTTTCAAGGTGCCCTATAAGATTATCGAGATTTTATCCATTCCATGGGCTTGCACTTGAAAATGTTCCAGATTCCCCTGCCGCGATCGTTCTCATTCCGTTCTCGTTCCCTCCTGAACTTAATGATGTTAGGGGTAACCCTTGGAGGACTGTGGAGTTGTAGTGGGCCCGCTTCAGACCAAACGGCACCGTCCGAAAATGAACTGGAATTTTGGACCATGCAACTTCAGCCGGACTTTACCGATTATTTCAAGGACTTAATTAGCACCTTTGAAAGTGAAAATCCCGGACTGACGGTGCGCTGGGTGGATGTGCCCTGGAATGCGATGGAAAGTAAGATTCTTACTGCGGTTTCAGCGGGAACAGCACCGGATGTGGTCAACCTCAACCCTAATTTTGCCTCCCAGTTGGCTAGTCGCAAAGCCTGGTTAGTCCTCGATCCCCTCATTGATACTGGCATCCGCGATCGTTACCTCCCTAAAATTTGGCAAGCCAGCACCCTGACCAATGAAGCAGGGGGACTCACCAGCTTTGGCGTGCCCTGGTACCTCACCAGCCGCATTACCATTTATAACCAAGCCCTACTGCAGGAAGCGGGAGTATCCGAGCCCCCTCAAACCTATGCCGAATTGGCCCAAGTGGCGCGAGAGATTAAAGCGAAAACCGGCAAGTACGCCTTCTTTGTCACCTTTGTGCCCACGGATTCGGCGGAGGTTTTGGAGTCTCTAGTCCAAATGGGGGTGGTCTTAGTGGATGATCAGGGGAAAGCGGCTTTTAATACCCCAGCCGGTAAGGCCGCCTTCCAATATTGGGTGGATCTCTACGAGCAGCAATTATTGCCCCAGGAAGTGCTCACCCAAGGTCACCGCCGTGCCGTTGAACTCTACCAGGCGGGGGAAATTGCCCTCCTGGCCTCTAGTCCCGAATTTTTGAAAACGATCGCCACCAACGCCCCCGCCGTTGCCCAGGTTTCTGGGGCCAGTCCTCAAATTACGGGGGACACGGGGCGCAAAAATGTGGCCGTCATGAATCTCGTCATTCCCCAAAGTACGGATCAACCCAAAGCGGCACTGGATTTTGCCCTGTTTGTGACCAATACCGAAAATCAATTGGCCTTTGCCCAGGCAGCAAATGTCTTACCCTCCACCGTAGATGCGGTCATCCAATATGAACAGGTGCTAGAAACTGCATCGCCCGACGAGACTCCGGCCCTCCTGCAGGCCCGCCAGGTGAGTGCCGAACAACTCGAAGACGCGGAGGTTCTGGTGCCCGCCCTCGAAGATGGCAATGTCTTACAACGGATACTCTACGAAAACCTACAGGCCGCAATGTTAGGGGAAAAGACTGTAGATCAAGCCCTTGCGGATGCAGAGCAGGAGTGGAACGATCGTCCTTAGGAACTCTCGGTAGGGATGGGAGACGGTTCACCCGCCGCCCGCCGGAGGAACCCCAAATTCAGACCATAGAGGCAATGTCCCCGATCGCAAGACTTATCTCCAATAGCATGGGTTGCAGCCTTACGATATACTGCATTTGTCTGGAGGATACGGAATCGACATTGAAGAGACCATCCTGACCAAGACCTATTCAATCGCAGCAGTTAAGAGGAAAAATCTAAGTTATGGCTTACGAACTACCACCTTTACCCTTTGGCTACACCGATCTTGAGCCCCATATTTCTAAAGCAACCCTAGAATTTCACCACGACAAACACCATGCTGCTTATGTGACCAACTTCAACAAAGCGGTCGAGGGCACAGAATGGGATAGTCAGCCCCTGGAAGCCGTGATCAAAGCGATCGCCGGTGATGCCTCCAAAGCAGGAGTGTTTAACAACGCAGCCCAAGCCTGGAACCACACCTTCTACTGGAATAGCATTAAGCCCGGTGGTGGTGGTACCCCCAGCGGCGCACTCGCCGACAAAATCACAGCGGACTTTGGTAGCTTTGAGCAATTTGTGGAAGCCTTCAAAACCGCTGGTGCAACCCAGTTTGGCAGTGGTTGGGCCTGGTTAGTTTTAGACAATGGCACCCTGAAGGTCACCAAAACCGGAAATGCTGATACCCCCCTCACCAGTGGTCAAACCCCCTTGTTAACCATGGATGTTTGGGAACACGCCTATTATCTGGATTACCAGAACAAGCGCCCAGACTACATTTCCACCTTCCTCACCAGCCTTGTCAACTGGGACTTTGCCGCCCAAAACTTTGCTGCTGCTTAGACCCTTGAGTAGTGTCAAGTTGTGAAGCTGATATTCTGACGGTTCACCCCTCCGAGGAGGGGTGAACCGTCAGCAACCGGAAAGAGCCCCCATCCCGCTGCTCTCAAGACCGAAATAGTACGGAATTTGAAAAGCGTTAAGTGTCAGAAAGCTCAAGCGTTCAACATCGCTTCGGGAGAAATTTAAACCCCGCACGGGTTCGCGCAGAAACGGGAAGCCCATCTCATTCCCGCCTTCTTAACTTCTCCTACCCCCTACCCCCCTACCCCTCCTCATCTAACTGTGACCGCTGTATCCACCCCCCTATCCTTATCTTCTATTGTGAATAGCCTCGGCGATCGTCCTGATCTGTTGGGTCGATTTGGACGGTTTGGAGGCAAATATGTCCCGGAAACCCTCATGCCTGCGTTAAGCGAGTTGGAAGTTGCCTTTCACGCAGCGATCGAGGATCCGGCCTTCCTGGCAGAATATCACCATTTTTTGAAGGATTATGTGGGTCGTCCCAGTCCCCTCTATTTCGCGGAGCGACTCACGGAACATTACCGCCGCCAACAACCCAAGGGCAGTGGTGGCAATGGTCTAGAAATTTATCTCAAGCGGGAAGACCTGAACCATACCGGTGCCCACAAAATTAATAACGCCATTGGCCAGGCACTCTTGGCCAAACGCATGGGCAAGCAAAGAATTATTGCCGAAACCGGGGCCGGACAACACGGCGTTGCCACCGCCACGGTCTGTGCCCGCTTTGGCCTCGATTGCGTGATCTACATGGGCATCCAGGACATGGAGCGCCAAGCCTTGAACGTCTTTCGGATGCGCTTGATGGGGGCCGAGGTTCGTCCCGTAGAGGCGGGCACCGGCACCTTAAAAGATGCCACTTCGGAAGCGATTCGGGATTGGGTGACCAACGTGGAAACCACTCACTACATTCTCGGCTCTGTGGCGGGGCCCCATCCCTATCCCATGATGGTGCGAGATTTTCACCGCGTCATTGGTCAAGAAACCCGCTCCCAATGTCAAGAAAAGTGGGGCGGATTACCGGATATTTTGCTGGCCTGTGTTGGGGGCGGCTCCAATGCCATGGGGCTGTTCCATGAATTTATTGAAGAGCCGACGGTACGCATGATCGGCATTGAAGCAGCGGGAGAAGGAGTCAGTACCGGTAAGCACGCCGCCACCCTCACGGAAGGGCAGGTGGGAGTTCTACACGGTGCCATGAGCTACCTCCTCCAGGATGAAGAGGGACAGGTGGTGGAAGCCCATTCTATCAGTGCCGGTTTAGATTACCCTGGCGTAGGCCCCGAGCACAGCTACCTTCGGGAAACAGGGCGGGCTGAATACTATGCGGTCACGGATCAGGAAGCCCTGAATGCGCTGCAACTCCTCTCCCGGTTAGAGGGAATTATTCCAGCCCTGGAAACCGCCCATGCTTTTGCCTACCTGGATAAACTTGCGCCCTTGCTAAATAGCAGCCCCCGCATTGTTATTAACTGCTCTGGCCGAGGGGATAAGGATGTGCAAACTGTAGCCAAACATTTGTCCCTATGAACACCCTGCCCAACAACTTAGACGAAACGATCGCTCAGGCTCGGGAAGCCACCCAAGCAGCCCTCGAAGCAGGCTATACCCGTCTTCAGGTGGAAATCCTGATTCCAGAACTGAAAATTCAGCCCATTGTCCAGCAGTTTATTCAGCCCTTCATCAGTATGGGCTCTGAACTGCGGCTCTTTTTCCCCGATCCGGGGGCCGCAGCCCTAGCCCGGCGGGACTGGGGTGAAACCCCCTATGCGGTGCGGGGCATTGGCGAAATGAAGGCGGTTATTCTACCCGAAGAATCCCTTTTTATTTTTGTCGAGCCCTCCTCCGTAGAAGTGGCGGAAGTCGAAAAACTTTGCGAAGCGGCGGGCGATCGTCCTGTGGTTTTCCTGAATCCCTGCCTAGAAGATGTGGCAACCGTGGGCATTGGCTACGCGGGACGACAACTCCGCGATCGGTTCCTCAGCAAAATTGAATCCTGCTATTACATGAAACCCCTAGAGGATGCAGCCCTCTTTCGCTGTTATCCCCAGCCCTGGCAAGTCTGGGAATCTAGCCCTGAGGATGATGCGCCCTATGTGCTCAAAGCAGAAGTACCGGAAAAGCCCGTAGGAGAAGCCCTCGATCGTTTGCTCTATGGCGATGAACAAGCAACTAGTGAGGCTTCTAGCAGTACAACGACTGCCCGCAAGCAGCCTGGACTGTTAGCAGACTTACAACGCTTCTTTAGAGCCCTGAGTCAATAAATTCACAATCAATTCACAATCAATGTGGTCTTAATTCATGATGGCGGGCAACTGCGCCGCCCGTCATCATCCCTATTTGAGATGCCCCACCTTAGGCTTTTCTCAGACGAGCATAGCGACCTAGGGCTAAGAGAGGGAAGTAGTGCTGATAATAGTGATATTTCAGGTAGAAATGACCGGGAAAACCCGTTCCGGTGAAATAATCTTCATTCCAGCCCCCTCGGGGAAGTTGCGTAGAGACTAAGTACTGCACACTCCGATCGATGCTGTCCCACTCAAAGTCCTGGGTGGCACTTCCCGCTGCCAGTAAGCCAATGAGGGCCCACGCCGTTTGGGAGGCAGTGCTGTCCCCTTCTAGCTTTTTACGGGGGTCGTTGTAGCTCCAGCAGGTTTCGCCCCATCCCCCATCCTTATTTTGGCAACTCACTAGCCACTGGGCTCCCTTAGCGATCGCTCTGCGGTGTTCTTTGGGTTTGAGGAGGGCTAAGGCGGAGAGCACACCACTGGTGCCGTAGATATAATTCACGCCCCAACGGCCAAACCAACTGCCGTCTTCTTCCTGTTGGTCAAGCAAGTAAGCAAGGGCACGATCGATACGGTACTGACTCATAGGTAACTGAGTTTCACCCCGCATTTCCAGCACCCGCGCCGTTACATCGGCGGTATTGGGATCAATCATGGCCTTGAGATCGCCGTAGGGTAACCAGTTCAGCCATTCGTGGTCATTGTTAATGTCAAAAGCGCCCCAGCCCCCTTCCGAGCACTGCATCGTGGCACACCAATCACTGGCCCGCTTGAGGGCTTGGTATTTCCCCGCCTCATCCGTCAGCTTGACCTGATTTAAGGCCATCACCACCACCGCCGTATCATCTAAGTCTGGATAAAAGCGATTATCAAACTCAAAGGCCCATCCACCGGGACTCCCCTGGGGGTTTTTGAAAATCCAGTCTCCATAATCCAGAATCTGTTTGCTTAAGAGCCAGTCCCCCCCCTTTTGCAGCGCTGGCGTGGTGGGATCCATGCCTGACTCGACACAGGCCCGTATCACCCATGCCGTATCCCACACCGGAGAGATGCAGGGCTGCACATGATAGGTATTCTCACCCTCAATGGAAAAGTTCTTCACCGCCTCCAAACCGCGATCGACGATGGGATCCTTAACGTCGTAGTTTAAGCTTTTCAGGGCTAACAGAGAATTGAGCATGGCCGGGATAATGCCACCCCAGTCCCCCGTGTCTTCCTGACGCTCCAGTACCCACTGTTCCGCCGCTTTCAATCCTTCCTCCCTAAAGGGCACCAGATTAAAGTCTTCCGCTACCTTAAAGGCTTGATCCAGGGCGAGGAAAATATCTGTCCAGTCATTATTGCTGGGTAGATCCACATTAAAGCGAGTACCGGGACAGTAGAGTTCATCCAGGTTGATGAGAGGATCTACAGGAAATACGGGCTTTTTGTCCAAGACAATCAGCAAGGGAATAGTGCTCCCCCGGGCCCAACTGGACATTTCGTACATGGGGAAGGAGTTTGGCAATAGCATCACCCAGGGGGGCAGAGAGGGAACCCCCCGCCAGCTATAACAGCCAATTAAGGCTAAATGGATCTTTGTAAAGACCCGGCTCTTCGTAACGCCACCGCGATCGAGAATGAAGGTGCGGGCCTTGGCCAAAGCCGGATCATCACTGGGAACCCCCAGTAACCGTAGGGCCATGTAAGACTCAATCGAAACACTGAGTTCCCCACCATCGCCATAAAACAATTCCCAACCCCCATGCTCCCGCTGGTGTTGGCGAAAATAGGTTTCTAATTTTTTCAAGGGGAGGCGGGCATCTGTGCCCCAAATTTTGTGAACCAACAGGGCCTCCGCCGTAATGCTGGGGTTGGACTCTAATTCTGCCCACCAGTAGCCTTCGGGATATTGCAGTGACAGTAAAAAGTTTTGACAAGCAGCGATCGCTTTTTGCACGTTGTCCAGAGAAACAGCAGAATCGAGAACAGGGGCAGTAGACATACAACAGTTCAGCTCAACAACTGGGGCTTATGATACAATACCTAGCTACTTGTCATCAGGGATTTGAGGCTACACGGGGAATTAGCTCAGTTGGTAGAGTGCTGCGATCGCACCGCAGAGGTCAGGGGTTCAAATCCCCTATTCTCCATTCACCCGAAAGCCAGACTGCAAGGTTCTTTCGGCTCATCTGCAAAACAGTGCTCTAGAAAATGAGGAGCTTTGTATGGATGTCGCTTCTAGGCGAGCGATATGGCTGGGTTAAGCGATCGTGACTTTCATCTGCCTTATCCTTCTGACTTGAATGCCGATGTCATGCCTCCTACTCTCCTTTTAATTCGTCACGGCCAAACCCTGGCCAATGCCAAGGGGCAGATGCACACCGCCGACCTGGGGTTAACCCCTTTAGGGTTTCAACAAGCCCAGGCGCTTATTCCCCACTGTCAGCACTACGGCATTGGTCATCTCCTCTGCTCCAGTGCCCAAAGAGCACTCCAAACCGCTCAAGCGATCGCTACTGCTCTGAATCTTTCCATCCAGACCACCCCTCTGCTGCAGGAACGAAACTGGGGTGCGTGGTCAGGGCGAACCTGGGTAGAAGTTCAAAAACACCTGGATGGTCTAACCCTAGAAGAACGCTTTCGGTTCCGTCCTC
>JBMTZC010000137.1:0-10535 GCA_049455215.1 Prochlorotrichaceae cyanobacterium | reverse complement strand
AATGGATGACAGTTCCTAGTTGGGTTGAATGAGTTGTGGAGCTTGCCACAACAGATAACCCACTCCCATCAATGAGGCTGTAATTACGATCGCTAGACCATAGGCGATACAGAGAATCAGTCCGTCTTTTTCCAACATCCCGATCGCCATAAGTAGTATATTTCCACTAATAACGGGGTTCGTGAAAGGGAGCGGAGCCATCAGGAGTACCATGAGC
Source organism: Prochlorotrichaceae cyanobacterium (assembly GCA_049455215.1). GTDB lineage: Bacteria > Cyanobacteriota > Cyanobacteriia > Prochlorotrichales > Prochlorotrichaceae > JBEAPM01. The sequence goes on along the minus strand of JBMTZC010000137.1, from coordinate 10,318 downwards.
CAACTGAGCAGCAGTCCGTTCAATTGCCAGGCGAGGGGATGTCCCTAATTTTTAGTGCCGCGACGATAGAGGCGAATGATTAGTTTTTCCAGTTCGATCCAGACAAACATGAGGGCACTGAATCCAGTACAAATCAAAAGTTCAATGCCACTGAGGGGATGGACGTTAAAAAAGTTTTGCAGGGCAGGGACGTAGAGTAGGAGGACTTGTAAGCCGGTGGTGAGTCCCACGGCGGCCAGGAGGTAGGGATTGGAGAAGGGGTTGAGTTGAATGGTGAATTGGGAGTCCGATCGCACTGCCAGGGCGTGACCCATTTGGGCCAGACAGAGGGTGGTAAAGACCATGGTTTTCCAGGTGTCGGGGTGACCGCTGTAGCCGGGGGTTTGGACGTAGTTGTAGGCCCAAACCATCAGGACGATCGCGAGGATCGAGAAGATTAAGCCAATGCGCACCATGTACCACCCCAAACCTCGGGCAAAAATACTTTCGTGAGGGCTGTAGGGCGATCGTTCCATAACATTGGGTTCGGGGGGTTCCAACGCTAGAGCCAGAGCGGGTAAGCCATCGGTCACTAAGTTCATCCAGAGAATTTGCAAGGGAGACAGGGGTACGCCTCCTAAGCCCATTAAGGGGGCCGCTGCGATCGTGAGAACTTCGCCAATGTTACTGCCGAGAATATATTTGACGAAGCGCCGGATATTGTCATACACCACTCGTCCTTCTTCAGTCGCCGCAACGATCGTGGCAAAGTTGTCGTCCAGTAAGACCATATCACTGGCTTCTTTGCTGACATCGGTTCCCGTAATACCCATGGCAATGCCAATATCCGCCTGCTTCAGGGCCGGAGCATCATTCACCCCATCTCCCGTCATGGCCACAATGTGCTGGCGACGTTGCAAGGCCTGCACAATGCGTAACTTATGTTCGGGGGAAACCCGTGCATAAACACTGACCTGCTCTACTTGTTCCGCCAGATCTAAATCGCTCATTTGTTCTAAGGTTTGTCCCCGTAGGACGGGATCACCTGGGGCACTGATGCCCAGATCTACGGCAATGGCTTGGGCGGTGAGGGGATGATCGCCGGTAATCATCATCGCCCGAATGCCCGCAGTCCGACATTTCTGCACCGCTAGACGAGCCTCCGGGCGAGGGGCATCCAGCATTCCCACTAAGCCTAACCAGCAGAGGTTGCCTTCCAGGTCTTCTGTCAGTTGGCTAGGGCACTGTGGCAGGGATTTGATGGCCAAACCTAAGACCCGTAGTCCTTGCAAGGCAAGGGTTTCATTTTGCTCAAGAATTTGTTGGGTGAGTGCGGAGGTTAGGGGAACTTCCGTTACCCGATGATTGATGAGTTGCAAACTATGGCTACAACGTTCCAGGATCAGTTCAGGGGAGCCTTTACTCAGTAACAGGTAAGGTTCGGAGTGGGGCAAGAGGTGATGGAGTGTCGTATCGCTCTCGCTTTGGATGAGGATCGTCATCCGCTTGCGTTCTGCCGAAAAGGGCAGTTCCAGTAGACGCGGATACTGCTGATGCACCTCCGCGTTAAACGAGTTCGCTTTTCCTGCCAGGGTCAGGAGTGCGCCTTCCGTGGGATCGCCTAAAATTTGCCACTGTCCGAGTTGGGCAGTCTTTGTGCCATTTTGATCTTTCTTCGTCGGATCAAGGGGGTGATACTGCAAGGTGGCATCGTTACAGAGAACTGCACTGAGCAAAAGTAGTTGTAGGAGTGGATCGTGCTGGGGCTCAAGGATCTGAGCGTTGAGCGTAAACTGCCCCTCTGGCGTGTATCCCTCCCCTGTAACTTGAATTTCATGCTGGGGAGTACAAATCTGCTGAACCACCATTTTATTTTGGGTCAGGGTTCCGGTTTTATCAGAGCAGATGGTGGTTACGGAACCGAGGGTTTCGACGGCGGGTAATTTGCGGATTAAGGCTTGGCGCTTGACCATGCGCTGGGTGCCGATCGCTAGAGTTACGGTAATGACGGCGGGTAAGCCTTCGGGAACGACCGCCACTGCCATACTGAGGGAAACTTCTAGTAAGTTATCAAAGAGGGAGAGGTCACCCGTTCTTAGCAGTCCTCCTAAGACCACAATCCCCACTAAAATTAAGGAGCCGGAGACCAGAACATTACCCAACTGGGTCATGCGTTGTTGGAGGGGAGTGGGTTCCGCTTCCACTGCCTCCAGGAGAGTGGCAATGCGTCCCAGTTCAGTTTGCATTCCAGTGCGGGTGACGATCGCTACGCCTCGCCCTTGTAGTACTTCTGTTCCTCGAAACACGAGGTTGCGACGATCGCCTAAATCCGTCGCGTTGTCTAAGACCAGATCCGCCTCTTTAGTGACCGCCAGAGATTCCCCCGTCAGGGCAGACTCCCGAACTTGTAAATTACTAGCGGAGAGGAGACGGCCATCCGCTGCAATTTGTACCCCTGCTTCCAGAAAGACAATATCCCCCGGCACAAGTTCTTCTGCGTCTAGTTCCAGTTCTCGCCCTCCTCGTACCACTCGAACCTTGACGGGAGCCATTTGCTTGAGGGCCGCCAGCGCTTGCTCTGCCCGACTTTCCTGCACATATCCCAGAATGCCGTTGAGAATCACGATCGCAAAGATGGCAATGGCATCCTTAGGAAACTGGGCCTGGCTGAAATCCAAAATTCCCGACACCACAGCCACCGCAATTAACATGATCAGCATGATATTGGTGAACTGATCCAGTAAAATTTGCCAGGTCGCTCGTCCAGGGGCAGCCTGGAGTTCATTCAACCCATAATGTTGTAAGCGTTGAGCAGCTTGCGATGGATCTAACCCCTGCAATCCATCGCTCTCTAGTTGTGCAAGTGCCTCAGAAGTAGACAGGGCATGCCAGTCGATCGCCATTACGTGAGCAGCAGACAGAGGAGTGGTTGAATTCTGGAAGACTAAGATTGACATTTGAGAACCCGTAAAACTGAAAGGAGTAAGATGGTCGTCAGATGAGGGATAGAGAAAACCTTGAAAAATAAGGCTTTTAGAGTAAAAAGCGCAGCACCAAATACAGACACAGGGACACCAATTGGAAACCCATGACGGGAATCCCGTAGCGCAAAAAGCGATGGAAAGAAATGGTGCGACCATGGATCTCTGCAATCCCTGCTGCCACAATGTTTGAGGAAGCGCCTACTAAGGAACCATTTCCCCCAAGGGTTGCGCCGTACATCATGGCGTAAAACAACGGCAATACCTCCGGAGGCAGTTGACCACTAAAACCCGGTTGTAAGATGGCATCGGACACCAGGCCAACATTGACCAGATACTGTTGTAGTAACGGCACCATGGCTACCACCAGTGGGATATTAGGGACAACGCTGGAAATCAGTCCCACTACAAACAGCACAGCGATCGATCCGAGGGCAATATTACGCCCTAAAATCCAGGCTAATACACCAGACAGGGAACCAATGACCCCCGTTTTACCTAAAGCACCAATCAGCACGAAAGTACTCATAAAAAAGAGCAGAGTACTCCAATCCACATCCCGCAGGATATTATTCACCGTATCCAGCTTACTCTCGTGGGCGAGAAACAGGGCTAACCCTGCCCCGAGGAGTGCCGCAGCAGCGGGGGAGATTGGGGTGGGCAAATAATCGCCAATGGTAAAAATGATTAACACTAGTACCATGATCAAAAGCCCCACTGCCAAAGTACGCGGATGGTGAATTTTCGGCTGGGGTAGGGTTTCGGGATGACTGAGTTTAGCTTGCCATATCGGTCGAAATAGAGTGGGTAGCATCACCAAAATGACGCCGATCGCGATGACTCCCCCCAAACTTAGCTGCTGGAGGTACTGTCCAAAGCTGAGATTGACCGCATCCCCCACAATAAAAGTGGCCGGATCCCCGACCAGGGTCAGCAAGCCTGAACTATTCGCCACGAATACCATCAGAATGAGCAGGGGGACAAAGTCAACTCCGAGTTCCTCTGCCATGGGAGGGAGTAAGGGAGCCAGCAGAATCACAGTGGTGGCATTGGGCAACACCGCACAGATGGGAGCGGTAATGCCCACAATGGCCAAGAGTAGCCGTTTCCCCTCTCCTTTGGCTAAAATCACAATTTGAGTGGCTAAATACTCAAATATTTTTGTGGGTTCAAAGGCCCGCACCATCACCATGACCCCAAAAAACAGCGCTAGGGTTGCATAACTACCGCCGATGTAGTCAATGGCTTCTGTGAGGGTAATGACATGGGTAAACACCAGAAAGAGACTGCCCAAAAAAGCAGCGATCGTCAGGTGTAATTTTTCCGACATAATCAAGCCAATCACCCCGATAAAGGTGACACTGGCCAGTACGGCATTCCAATGTGTGTCCCAAGGTGGCATGAGTGACATGAATCCTTCCTGCGACGGGACAAAAATGGATGTCCTCACTGAAATTATTGAAAACTTTGAGCAGAATGCACAGGCTTAAAAAGCTGTTTAGGACAGAAATATACTTGGATATATAGGCGTGTCTATGGCAGCGATCGTGTTGGACTATACTTGTCGGTCAGTTTTGCAGCGATCCCTTGACAATGCCCCATTTTCCCTGACTATAGTCAGCATTGAGAATTGTGAGGAAGCCTGGCAATGATGCAACTGGATGCAGAAGAAAAAGAACGGATATGCCGGGTGGCTCAGCAACTGCATCAGGCAGCCCGTCCCCTCAAAATTCTGGAGACGATCGCCTGGCCCGCCCAGGTCAAAGCAGATTTTTTCTCCCAGAACGCCAGCCAATTACCAGAGGTCAGTTATCCCGATTTTGATGCTCAGCCCGTGATTGAACAAATTCGAGGGGCGAAGCGCGAAATTTTTGAAGACAACATCATTGATCTGTGGTTAGCCCGTAATGCCAATGCGATCGAAATGGCGGCCCGGATGTTGGCAGGAGCCGGGACTCCCGTCTTTTTTGAATACTCCCGCAATGCCTATGGGGAACCCACTTCATCGGTGCGTTTTGATACGGAAACCCCTCTGGAATTAGCCCAAACCATTCAGCATAAGATTGAGCAGTTAAACCAAATTCAATTAAACTTAGCGCCCCTGACTTACCACAGTGCGGAGGAAGTGGCTCAACAGCTTGAAGTGGCGGTGAAACAACATTTTGGCGAAGATGCCCCCCAAGTACCGATCGTTGATGAATTATCCGCCAATGCCCTCGCCTCTTCCAAGTCCATCAAAATTCGACGGGATGCGCGGTTTACCGATCGAGATACGGCCCAGTTACTCAACCATGAAGCTTACATTCACGTTGCCACCGCCATTAATGGTAGTGCCCAAGCAAAACTGCCCATCCTTTCCGTTGGTCATCCTGGCACCACCTGCACCCAGGAAGGATTGGCGGTGTTTTCGGAGATCATTGCGGGCACCATTGAACTGAATCGTTTGCAACGCTTGGCGGATCGGGTGTTTGCCATCCAGATGGCGATCGATGGGGCCAATTTTTTGGAAGTTTACCACTACTTCTTAGCGCGGACGGACAACCCGGATCAATCCTTTGAAAGTACCCGGCGAGTGTTTCGGGGAGGGGTGATCACCGGCGGAGCCCCCTTCACTAAGGATGTGGTCTATCTCTATGGTTTGTTGCAGGTGAGCAGTGCCATTCGGGCAATGTTTGCGGCAGGTCGGTCAGATTGTCTGGTGCTGCTGTTCTGCGGCAAGCTGGATTTGATCGATATTCCAGCCCTGTGTGAACTCACTGCTATGGGGTTATGCCAACTGCCCCGCTACCTTCCCCCTTGGATTCAAGATCCCCGTTACCTCCTCGCCTTCCTCACCTATTCTGCGTTCATGGAGCAAATTGAGTCGGAACCGATGACTCGTTTGGTCAAGCGCCTCCTGGCAAATGCTCCGGTGATTTCCTTACCACCGGCCACCGTTACTACTGCAACTGATCATGCTCCGAGGTAATCCCTTGAAGTCCTTACCGGAACGGTGGATTGTACTGGTACTGGTACTGGTGCTGGTGACGGTGCTGGATTACATTACGCCCCCAGACTACATTTTTGGCTATCTCTACAGTGTGGCGATTTTACTCACTGCGCACAGTAATCTACCCCGCAGGGCCATTGCTGCCGTTACTGGGCTAAGCATGGGGTTGACGGCTCTGGGGTTACTGCTGGGGTCAGGACTGCACCTAGAGGTGCTCACGTTGAGTACCCTCAGTAATCGGCTGACGGTGATGACGGCCCTAGCTATTACCGGCAGACTGGTGGATCGTAATCGCACCTATGGTCAGGCGATCGCAGAGCAACGGCTACAACTGGAATCCCAGGCTCAGTTAGCGGAATTACGGCAGGATTTTAGTTCGACCCTTGCCCACGATTTAAAGCCTCCCCTGTTGGGAGCGATCGAAACCCTACAAGCCTTTAATCGAGGTCAGTTTGGCTCTGTTAGTGCCCCACAACAAGGGGCGATCGATATTATGATCCGCAGCCATCAAAGCACCCTCAAACTGGTGAATACCATTCAGGATATTTATCGTTACGAATTGACCGGCATTCATCTGGATCAGCAAGCCGTTAACTTAGTACCCCTCACAACGGAAGCGATCGCAACCTTACAAGCTTTAGCCCACAGTCGAGATATTCACCTTGAAGTGACGGTAACCCCAGAAGAAGCGGCCTTGTGGGTCAAGGGGGATCCCTGGCACCTGCAACGGGTTTTTAGTAATCTGCTGATCAATGGCATTAACCATGCTCCCCGTGGCACCACCGTCAATCTGCAGCTCATTGCAGGCACCCCGTACCATGAACTCAAAGTCTCGGATCAAGGGTTGGGAATTGCCCCAGGGGATTTAATTCATTTGTTCGATCGTTTCTACCAGGGCAGTAGCGATCGACAGACCCAAGGGTCAGGGCTTGGACTGTACTTAGCCCGCCAACTGGTGGAAGCCCACGGCGGCACGATCTGGGCAGAAAATCAAATGCCCCAAGGCGCTATTTTTAGCCTGCAGCTACCCGCCCTGACCATCCGGTGATGACCATACCCGCCATGAGGAGCAGGAAAAAGGAAAAAGTATAGCTAGCGGCGATCGAAGGGGAAACCGTAGCCAAAACCGCCGCTAAAGGTCAACAACAAAAGGACACACCCTTGACGGGTCATGGTTCCCCTACACTAAACCTTACCTACCGGTGATCTTCCACCTGACGCTCATGGGTAGCTTGGATGGGGCGAGCATTCACGGGGTATAGAGCCTGAAACGCTTCGATTTGCTCTTCTGAAGCATAGATCGGCTCATCTAAAACGATCCACTGCACCCCTTCACTACAGGGGGGTGTGGTCAGGGAACCTTGATAGGTCATATAGTCATGCTGTTGGGGCAAAAACTGAGATGCATCTACTTCAACCCCTGGAATGTCTTCCGTAACCCCCGTTTCGGGAATATGACCCCACAGCGTTTCTATGGCTGGATTGAGATCCCCGGATTCAATCATGACCCCCACGACCGCCAGTTCATGTTGGGCGTTTTCATGCACCAAATGTAACTCCATCGCCGCTGCTTTTCCCTCGATCGTGTGTTCACTGGGGGTGTGGAAATGGAATTGCAAAAGCCGATAGGTTTCCCCATCAAAACGAATGCCACTCCCTTCCCCATAAATCGCCTCAATAGTGTGGCCATTATTCATCATCACCAGGGGGACGGGCTGATAGTTAAAATCTAGGGTTGCGGGGGTAGAGTCGATCGCATTGACGAGATCAATGGGAGATTGGGCTTGACCCTCTGCACAGAGATAAAACTCTTCGCTAATGTCTCCCCAATGGGTGGGATTATGGGAGCCGCCATAGTTCCAATGTAACTCTTGCTCTTCTGCAAAACTGGGAGCACCGATCACCAATGCTAACAGTGGTAAACCAGCGAGGATAGGATTTAGGAAATGTCGCCTTGATTTCATAGATAAACATCTCGCAAATAGACAAATATTAGGAGATTTCTCAATCTAAATGTCCTCAAGAAACCCCTTCTCAGTCATATCACAGGTACTAGAAGATTGAGGGCCTTTGCGTTATAAATAGTTGGAAAACGTCACAAATCTTCGGATAGATCTGTTCTCATTGAGGGGCTATCATCCCCTATCTCTTCGATCGTTTTTATCCGAGGCGTAGCGATCGACAGACTCAAGGGTTAGGCTTAGACTGCTTAGACTGTCCTTCGCCTACGAGGGCTAAAGGGGCTAAAGCCCTCACGACCTGCTTAAGAGCCACTGTTGCAAGAGCGATCGACACTGTAAACAGTCTAGTTTTTCCAGCAGCCGATGACTTTCATCCAGGGGATAAGCGGCACCGATCGCGGCTTCCGGGATCCCATAGGTTGCGTCAATTTCTGCAACAAAGCCATAGAGCTTCTGATTAGAAAAGGAACTATTGACCCACCATCCCTCAGGGTTGATTGGGGTACAGGTTTGCACTCGATCGGGGGGAATAAGTAGCTCTCGTTCCAAAATGGCGAGGGCTGCTTCTGCTCGGGAACGATCGTCCAGAGCCCGCCCGCCCGGAAAGTCCCAGGTATCACAACCGGCTCCAGGGCGCAGGATGGGAGGGGGGAGTACCCAGGTTTGATGGTGCAAAGGCAAGATGATCACAGAATCCGATCGCTCCACTCGCCAGTAGTCTAAACGTTCACCCCGATCGCCTTCTAAGTGTTCCCCAATTAAACGAAACCAAGGGGTTTTGAAGTCACAAAAAGGGGAGATCATAGTTGATAGGGTTAATAGAGTTTATAAGGAGGAGGAAAGTTTCAATGAACTGTGGCGGGTGGCGCAGCCAACCACTACAATCCCTATTCTTGGGGGTCAGGAGTTTGTCTCAAGAGGATGATCCATGGTCCTCCTCTGCTTCATCACTAATTTTGCCCCGAAAAACCAGATAGTTATAAATGTTATATGCCAGCAGAATAGGAATGAGAAACCCGACAAAGGTGAGCATAAACACTAAAGAACTTGGGGCTGCTGCAGCTTGATAAATGGTAACACTGGGGGGAATAATATTTGGAAATACCATAAAACCTAAGCCAATGAAAGAAAGGGAAAAAATCAAGAAAGTATAAATCAGCGGTGTGGCTTCTTCTCGATTTTTGAGGCTTCGGATTAGTAAAGTAACAAAAATAAGTCCAATAATGGGGATAAGCCCAAAGATGTAAATTAAGGGGACCGTGAACAGCAAAGATCGAGCTTGTTCTGAAATAATGGGCGTGCTAATGGTAATAAATAAAGCCCCTATTAGCGTTGTCCAAGTGGCTAGGGTCGCTGTCCGGTAGTGAGTATTTTGGAGTTCACCCGTGGTTTTCCAGATGAGATAGGTTGAGCCAATGAGAACGTATCCTTGAATCAAAGTTAAAGCGACCAGAATCGATCGCCAGGTTAACCAGTCCCAAACCCCACCGGCAAAGTGCCCCTGGGCATCGACTTGTATTCCTTCAAATACACTTCCTAAGGCAAATCCCTGTCCTAGGGCAGCGAGAAAGCTACCCACACCAAAGGTGATATTCCAGACAAGTTTATTATCAGCATTTTCCCGAAATTCAAAGGAAACGGCTCTTAAAATCAGCCCGACCACCATCACCACAAGGGGTAAATACAGGGCATTGAGAATAGTGGCATAGGCAAGGGGAAAAGCACCAAATAGAGATCCCCCCATTAACACGAGCCAGGTTTCATTCGCGTCCCAAACATTACCTAAGCTGGTCATTAAAATGCTGCGACGTTCTTCAGAGGATGCGGTTAAGGATAAAATACCCACACCCAGATCAAAGCCATCTAACAAAACATAGAGAAAGAGAAAAATTCCTAAAATAAAAAACCAAACCTGAGGCAGGAATTGTTGTAGCGGTTCTAAGGCGTTTGTTTCCATTTTGTAATGCGGCTATTAAGTGCAGAATTCAATGCGAAGTAGGATCAAAGATTAGGGAGATTAGAGAACTTCGATGAGAGGAGAATTCCTTGCTTTAAATCGTGAAGATTCCCCGGTAATAGTACTCCTTGGCTTAAGTTCACTGATCGTTAAACCCCTTCTAGCTTTCCCTTTGTAAGCTACTGCGTACACATAAGTCTCGTTGCAATCGCAAAACTTGAGTGGATCCCCCTAGCCCCCTTGAAAAAGGCTTAAAAAAGGGGGGAACCGGAAGAAACGGCTCGAAAGTCCCCCTTAATAAGGGGGATTTAGGGGGATCCAGCTAAGATGTGTGTACACGGTAGCTTTTCCAAAAGGGGATTAAGGGGGGAACTGATTTATGCCTAACCGTACTACGGTATAGAGTCAGGACGGCGATCGAGGCTATGATCTAACCTAAAGCGAACATCTT
>JBMTZC010000136.1:0-10580 GCA_049455215.1 Prochlorotrichaceae cyanobacterium | reverse complement strand
TAAATCACATATAATAGTACAAAATTAATACTGAATCTATATGAATATTAAAAATTATCTGACTGACGAAGAACATCAGACACTCCAGCATGAGCTGAAGTATCATGACAACCCGGATATTCGAGAAAGAATTTTAATGCTTTTATTAAGAAATGATGGTAAAGGTTATCAAGAAATAGCAGATTTTTTAGGGTGCTCATTGCGAAAAGTCGCGTATTGGTGTACCCACGGAGATCCTAACAACCTGGAGAGTCTTGTTGACGAAAGGATGAAAGGAAATTTTCACAAAGCAACACCTGAATATATTAAACTATTAACCGAACTTATAGACAAAGAACCTAAAGAATTCGGTTATGAGTTTGGACGTTGGACAGCAAAACGTCTAGCTACTCATTTAGAAAAAGAGACAGGAATAAGCTTAAGTTCTAGTCAGGTCACAAGGATTCTAAAAAAAACAAGTTCGTTTATATTTGGTCAAAATATAGCTTAGAAGATAAGCAAGATCCAGTCAAGAGGACATTATTTAAGGAAAAATTAGCTGAGTATATCAAAATATCTGAAAAGTCGCCAAATCTTCTCCAGATATGGTTTTGGGACGAATCTGGGTTTAATTTGAAACCGATTAGAGGCAAAAATTGGACAAAGAAAGGTCGTCGTAGAAAAGTGTCAGGAAAACGGAGAAAAGGTCGAATCAATGTCATGGGTGGATTACGCTTGTCTGACAAAAAAAGTTATGTTGATTTTTTAAAAAAAGGAACTGGACGGAGCTTCTTTAATGTGTTGAAAGAATTTTATAGATATTTAAAATATGAATGGGAAAACGAAAAGAAATATGGAGAGAATTTTGATGAAAGTGGTTGTAAAATTGTTCTAGTAATAGATAATGCAAGCATCCACAAGACTAAGGAATTTTTAGAGAGGATAAATAAAGAAATGCCCAACTTAGTTTTAGAGTTCTTGCCTGAGTATAGCCCAGATTATAACTTAATAGAGCTTGTGTGGCATTCAGCTAAAGAATTTATCGCAAATCGACTTTTTAGTTCGATTGAAGAGCTTGAATCTTTATTGAATAATCTAATTAATGAAGGAGAGTTGATCATCAACTGGAGTCGGAATATTAAAAACAAGGGAAATTTAGTCAATGCAATTTAGATGCTGATCAGCTTATCGCCACCAACACCGGGTAGGGATTCGCAGGAGAGTAAGGATAGTAAGTCTTCTGCTTTGGAGAGGGGAAAAAATAATAATCTCGATCGTTTTAGGGGCGATCATTTCCATAAACTCTAGACGATCGTTTTGTAGGCACGATCGTCCCCTCTGAACACAACCTCAGATTCGATCGTTTGCTCTGTGTTTAGGTTGCTCTGAATAAGTATTTTTTCGTACAGTGTTTCTGGTGCAATATCAGCACCATTGGGCCAGGAAATTGTGCCTCCTTCTAGAGTTGCTTGTTTAAATAAATCCTGATCCTGTAGAGGCTGAAATATTGGCCCTGTGGTTAAATATTCTGAAAAATCGATATTTCCAGATAAGCCATTATCAAATGTAACAAAATAGGCATAGTCACCCTGATATTTAATGTCGATCACATCATTCATGTCCCACATCATTAGTACCTCAAGGTAATGGATCAATTTTTTTCATGTCTTCATTATTTTTAGCCAACCGCCAATCTTCTTCAAGCTCAGAAACGTGCAAGTCTATCCACTCTCGCACAAGTTTAGTTGCTGTTTTTGATCCAAGATTGCCCTTAATTATATTGCCTTCAAGATCAAATACCGCTTTCTTTCCAGAGTATTCGGCATGAAGATGAGCAGGATGCAGTAAACAGAACCTTATAATTTTCAGCAGAATCATACACACAACAATTGCCGACTGAATCACTCAGAGGGGGCAATGATTTTGATGAGAAGATTGTCAATTGGTTAGCGGATCTACATAAGTGAATGAAGCGCTCTAGGCATACAATTTTTGAACTTGACCACAGACGGTTTCCCCCATCCAGGGGGTATTACTGGATTTCGATTTGAGGCTACTGGCTTCCACTACCCAGGTTTGCTCTGGTGCAAAGAGGGTGAGTGCAACGCTCTGCCCTGGACTGAGGCGGGGAAGCGATCGGTTGAGGCAGCGCAGGGGAGCTAAGCTGAGTTTTTCCCAGAGTGCCGCAGGGCTCCAACGGCCCGGAGTAACTAACTGTTGCCAGAGCAGGGGAAAGGCTAATTCCAACCCGATCGCTCCGGGGGGACATTCTCCAAAGCCGATGTGTTTTTCTTCATAGGTATAGGGCCGATGATCTACCGCGATCGCATCCAGGATTCCCTGCTCTAGACCTTGAAGAAGGGCTTCTTGATCCTCGGGATTGCCCACGGGTGGGTTTAAGCTCAGGGCAGGATCGTAGGTCGCTAAGTCCGTTGTATTGTGCAGCAAATGCATCCAAGTCACACTGGCACTAATCGGGAGTCCGTTGGCTTTGGCCTGGCGAATCAGCTCTACGCCCCGCGCAGTGGCAATACGCATGAGATGTACGGGCGTTCTCGTCGCCGCAACACATTCCAAAATTCCCGTTAAAGCTAAAGTTTCACTGAGGGGAGAGAGGGACGGCAGACCCAGTTGTAAGGCAAGATACCCCTCTCGGGCTTTGCCCGTCCCGGGAAACTGAGGGTGACTGGGCCAGAGGGCAATGGGGCACTGAACCGGCTTAAGGTACTCTAGCGATCGTTGTAAGAGCGTCCAGTCTTGAATGGGGCGAGCCTCAGTCAATCCCGCACAGCCCGCCGCCAACAGTTCCCCAAATTCCGTCATCCGCTGCCCTTGGCACTGCTGACTGAGGGATCCCCAACAGTGGAGTTGCACCGATCGCTCTAGATTCCCGCCTTCAATCTGGGCAATGAGGGCCGGAGTATCTAAAGGCGGGTTAGTCTGGGGCAACAGATGCACCTGAGAAAACCCCCCAGCCTGAGCTGCTTGGCTCAGGGATAACAAAGTTTCCCGTTCTTCAAATCCGGGTTCACCGGAGTGGCTATACAAATCCACAAAACTCGGGCCTAAAAACCACCCTTGGGCATCGTAAATGAGGGTATCACTGGGAATCTCCTCCAGTTGGGGAGCAATGCGATCCAAGCACCAGGTTAAGGCCGTTCCCCCAGGCTTCGGAACCTGTTGCAGCAACACGTCCACGACCCGTTCTGAGGCCGATCCTTCACTCCAATCGAGCAGCGTAACTTGCTGTAAAAGCTCCCACTTCATTGCATTTTGTTCTAGAGGTTGAGGGTTGAGTGGGTCTTTAAACCACCGCATTAACCGGACAGAAAAGCGCTAAAACTTTTGTTCTACTGAGCAGGACTGCTCACTATAGAGCACCGGCCGCCGTTTGATCCAACACCCCCCCACCAAAGTGAGTGGTGATGTTCATGGCTTGGAGAACGGGTTTACTATTAGGTTTGCCGGAGTAGTCCACAATGGTTACGCCACCATTGCCCTGTTTAATGGCCCAAATGTCTTTGGGGGCAAGGCCCAACACCGAGCAGAGAATTACTTTATTGACGGCATCGTGGGCCACTACCAGTCCGGTACTCCCGGCGGGGGCCGTTTCCACGATCTTTTCCCAGGCCGCCACAGACCGATCCCACACCTGTTGCAAATTTTCCCCTTCGGGCATTTGTACCGTCTCGGGGTGGGCTTTCCAGTCCGCCAGCAGGTCTCCATACTCCGCAACAATCTCTGACTCTAACTTGCCTTCCCAGAGCCCATGGCCAATTTCCTTGAGACCTGGCTCATCCGTCAGTTCAACACCGGGATGATGGGCAACGATCGCTTCGGCGGTTTGTTTGGGGCGCAGCAGGGGGCTAGTAATGGCAAAGTCGAGGGGGACATCCTGCAAAAATTGAGCCACCTTGTCCGCTTGGGCGAGGCCATTGTCGTTGAGGGGCACATCAATTTGGCCTTGAAAGCGCTGCTCTCGATTCCATTGAGTTTCGCCATGACGCACCAGGAGCAATCTCACCCCAGAACGATCGCGGCGATCGGGGAGTTTTTCCCCCACAGGATCCGTAAGGTTCAGGGATTCTAATTGCACCCCATCCCCCAGTAGACCAGAGAAATTGAGGACGGAAATGCCACAGTTAGACTGCCGGACAACGGTGTAATGGTCGGGACGAATGCCCAGGGCCACACTCAGGAGCGATCGGAGAATGCCATTGTGGGCCACCACCAGAATAGTTTTGCCCTGATGTTGGGGAATAATCTTTTGCCAGAATTCCCCCGCCTGCTCATATAAATCTCTGACGGGATAAATGCGTTGCGTCGTTTCCGCATCCGGCACATCCATAAAAAAGTCATCAGGGTGCTCTTGCCAGAGGCGATAGGCTTCAGCATACTGGGCTTTCACCTCCGCACGGGTGAGCCCTTCCCAGAGGGGCAGGTTAATTTCCATCAAGGTGGGCTCCGGATGAAGGGGAGCGGGAGCGGCTAAATGAGAAACGATCGTGGCAGCGGTGGAGTGAGCCCGCTGTAGGGGGCTAGTATAAACGGCATCAAAATGAATACCTTTGAGGGCTTCCCCGGCCAGATGGGCCATTTGCACCCCTTCTTCGGTGAGGCTAGAGTGATCAGAACGCCCCTGAATACGGCTTTGAGCGTTGTAGGTACTTTGTCCGTGGCGAACCAGAATAACGCGAGTAACCAGGGTTCTATCCTCCAAAAATGGCTGGGAATGACGAGGGATGTTCCGGGGCTTGCTGGCCAGAAAACACCGCTGAGCATTTTAACATGGGGCCGATCCCCATTCCCTGGAAATTCCGTGAAGTTCGCCGTGAAGCTATAGAGGAAATGCCAAATATTCAAATCTTAAGGAGGGTGTGCCAGAGTCTCGTCCTGGTCTCCCGCCGCAATAAAACCTTAAACGAGGCTTCTTAAGGGTTCGCGGGTGGTCTTCAGACGAAAATTAATCACGCTCCAGCGGGGATCTTCTTCCATGCTAAAGGTGACGGGCAAGCCATATAAACGGGGGGGAGACTTGTCATCTTCCTGGGAAATGCCCAGGGTGCGCTTAAAGTAAGGTAACAGCAACGATCGATAGCGATCGGCAACCACAATTTGAATAGCACGGTATCCCTCGGTATAGAGTTGATCCAGGGCTTCATGAATTTCAAAGCGCAAACCGTCGGGATGGCGATGTTGGTGATACCATTTACCGTCCCAGCGCCGCCAGGCTCGTCCTGAATGAAGATGGACTAAATCCTGGGTCCGGGGATTGGCTTCAAAGGGCCCATGATAATTGCAAAGATAGGTGTCCGTTAGGGTAAGGGCAGGAATCACTTGTTGACAATGGGGGCAATGGATTTCCGGCCCGAAGATCGGGTACTGTAAAGCCAAATCAAGCATAGAAGGGATTGCAACCAAGATGAGTATCCTCACCTAGCCTATCCCACTCTATGGCGCTTTTCGATCTATTTCCGACTGTTTTTATTTATGGTATCGATTTCAGGCAATCTAACGGACTGTCCCTGGCCCCAACCCGATCTGAACGCTGCGGCCTTTGTTGCCCCTGGCGCAACGGTGCTGGGTCAGGTGGAACTATTGCCCGGATCCAGTATTTGGTACGGGGCGGTGCTGCGGGGAGATCTGGAGCGCATCCAAGTGGGAGCCCATAGCAATATTCAGGATGGGGCCGTTCTCCATTGTGATCCAGGGGAGCCTCTGATTTTAGAAGCCTATGTCACGGTGGGTCATCGTGCCGTCATTCATTCCGCCTACATCGAGCAGGGCTGTTTAATTGGCATCGGAGCGATCGTCCTCAACGGGGTTCGCATTGGGGAGGGCAGCATCATTGGGGCGGGGGCAGTGGTCACCAAGTCGGTTCCGCCGCGCTCCTTAGTGATGGGGGTTCCCGGTAAGGTAGTGCGATCGGTAGAGGCAGCGGAAGCGGCCGGGCTGATTCACCACGCAGAGGAGTACGAAAAATTAGCCCAAACCCATGCAGCCCAAGGTGATCTAAGGCAGCCATTGGGGATGTAAGCCTGCGAGGGGCAACACTTCCGGGCTGGGCAGGGGAGTCTTCGCCTCTTCTGCGCCATTGGGCAAAAGGGGCAAAATCCAGAGGCGGGCCGTCTCGGTAGCCGGCGCAGCCACACCGGCACTGGAGTCATTTTCATTGACCTGATCAAACAATAAGGCAATGCCATCGGGGGACAGACTCATGGAAATATTGCGTTGAATGGGCAATTTTAAGAGGGGCGTTAAGGCCTCGGGGGGGAGGGTGTTTTCAACGGTTTCAGGGGGAGTCGTCTCTTCATCAGGATCTAATTCTGCGTCCGTCTCTGATTCTGCGTCCGATTCGACGGTGGGCTCTACCGCCGTGGATTCTGTTGCCGCCGCCGGTACTTGGGGAATGGCGGTTAAATCGATCGCTAAGAGAAAGGGTTCTTCTTCGTAAGTTTCACTGGGTAACAGTTGGGATCCCAGACAATATAAAGTCTCACGATCCGGGGAAAACATCACCTTGAGGATTGAGCCATTGGTTCGCCACAGTTCAATGGGATCCCCTTGATTGGTCACTAAAAAGAGGGAGCGGGTATAGTCGGAATTAAAGCGAACCATTGCTGCCTGTCGGCCATCGGGAGACAACCCCATCACCCGCCCAAACTGGGGCAGAAAATCTAAGGGATCGGCTCCGGATTCCAGAGGCAGTACCGCCAGCCCTTGCCCTTGGGCCATA
This sequence comes from Prochlorotrichaceae cyanobacterium, assembly GCA_049455215.1. Taxonomy (GTDB): domain Bacteria; phylum Cyanobacteriota; class Cyanobacteriia; order Prochlorotrichales; family Prochlorotrichaceae; genus JBEAPM01. The sequence continues at coordinate 3,865 of JBMTZC010000136.1, read as the reverse complement.
ATCATCGATTTACTATCCGGGGTAATTAAAAATTCACCGCCAGGCTCAGTTTCTAAGGGTTCCAAAGGCTTTCCTTCCCGCAAAATCCAGAGGCCAAAGTCCACCCCAGGATTTTCTTTATTGGCCCGTTGGACAACGATCGTCTTGCCATCGGGAGAGAGATCAAACTTGAGGTTTTGATACCGATCGCTGGGCACCAAGAGCTTGACCTGCCCCCCGACAGCCTTTCCTTGAGGCTGGGAGGATGGCTTACGGTAGGACAACCCAGTGGTGACGCTGTAAATTTGCAAATCAAAATTTCCCTGCTCATACTGCACCCGATCCGCCGCCGAAAAGAGAATACGATCGCTATCGGGATAGGGCTCAAAATCCACCACCACTAGATCTGGGGGGGTGAGCACTTGCTTTTCCTGAAGGGTTAAGTTGTAGAGAATGAGACGATTTTCTTCTTCCCCCACCCCTAGGTAGAGAAAGGCTTGATCGCGACTTTTAAATTGGGAGAGAAAGGGCTCCTCCACCGGAATCGATCGTTGTTGAAATTGATCCTGTGCTTGGGCCAATTTCACCGTAAAGGTTTGACCATAGGGAATGGGATCCTCCAAGGTATAGGCCATGCGCCGTCCGGCCCAGCTAAACTTCCCCGCCAGAGGGGGAGTAATTTCTAGATTGGCTTCGACACTCTGCCGATTCATGGGGCGATTAAAGGTTAAGATCAGCCCCTGATCCTGGCTCCCCACCACTTGATTGTCCCAGTTAAACGATCGGACTCGGGGGACGGTTTGATCTCCCCAGAGCAAAACGAGAATAATCAACGCCGTTAAGACACCGATCGTGGTTAAAATCCAGCGTTCCAGAGGCGGCAAATTGGATCGAAGCATGAACAATGGGGGACGGTGCGGAGATGACATTAAAACCTGGTGTTCAGGACTGGTCAATGAAGGTCGCATTAGGGCTGATGCGCCTGAGGCTCTGAAGCAGTTCCACTGCCCTAAAGATGGCACTTTATGATCGAGCCAGACAATATTAGCGTGATTATCGTGAACTGCATCACACCCGGTGGGATCCCTTAGAGTAAACGATCGTCCCCTACAACGGCTCTCCCTACAGCCAATCCCCCCAACCCTGACAGGTCAAAGCTGATTTTAAGTTAAGGTAGTTTCGGTACTCCAATGTCCGGTCTGAGATTGTCTGAACTTTAACTTTTTCCCATCCTATGCGAGCAGTTTTATGTGGCTATTACGGTAAAGGAAATGCTGGTGATGAAGCGCTACTAGCCACACTGTTACAAATGTTACCGGAATTAGTGCAACCGGTTGTCCTGTCCGGTAATCCCCGCGAAACCCGCAGTTGCTATGAAGTGGAAGCCTACGATCGCTTTTCCGCCTGGAGCGTGTGGTCTGCCCTGCGATCGGCAGATGTCTTTGTTTTAGGGGGCGGGAGCTTGCTCCAAGACAGCACTAGTTTATTCAGCCTGGTCTATTACGTCGGACTAACCGCCTTAGCCCAAGCCATGGGTCTAAAAACGATCGCCTGGGGTCAAGGCATCGGCCCGTTGAACCGGCCCCTGTCCCAATGGTTAGCCGCTCAAGTCTTGCAGCACTGTACCGCCATTAGTGTCCGGGATGGAGCCTCCGCCCGTTGGTTATCCCAGCGGCAGATGAACTGTATGGTGGCTCCCGATCCAGTGTGGGGGCTTGCCCCCCTTGAGGTCGCCGATCCGATCACCCTGCCCCACCCCCGCATTGCCCTGTGTTTGCGGCCCCATCCCCTGCTCACGGACGATCGCTTGGCCCTGTTAATTGAAGCCCTAGGACAGGTGCAACAGTCACTCAATGCCGGAATTGTCGCCATTCCCTTCCATCACCATGACGATCGTGAGTTGGCCATCTCCGTCCTCGATGCCCTCCCGGGAGCCACCCAACTCTTAGACCTACAGCATCCTCAACAATTAAAAGGAGTTTTTCAATTCATTGACCTGACTCTATCCATGCGCCTCCACGGTTTGATTATGGCGGCCGCCGCCGGTAGCCGCTGTTATGGTCTCAGCTACGATCCCAAAGTCTCTCGGTTGATGGAAGAATTGTGTTTACCGGGGTGGGCACTAGCGGATCTCCCCGTCAACGCCGCCCAGATTGCCCAACAACTCAAATACGAATTGGAATACGGCAGCCCCCTCTCCGCCGATCAAATCCTTTCCCTCAGAGATCGGAGCTTAATGCACCAAGACTTATTCAATACGGTACTGCTAGGAAACCCTTGAGATCAAGCGCCTCCACTGAAAGCAACTTTGACAAGCTTCAGAACTTTGGGAAAGTCCCTTGCAATCTCTAGCCGATCGAGGTAAAACGAGTTAAACTTCACAGGCAATGTAGTATTTTGTATCCGGCGCGTAGGTCAGGAGCTGAGCAGTACAGTCTGTGCTGCTTTCTGATTCTTCAGCCATTGTCTTCCATCCTCAGGGTCACAGATTTCCTAGGATTAGCAAAACTCGGTATTGAGGAGTTCAGTCGTGTCAGCCCATAAGATTTTGGTTATTGATGACAGCCGAGTGATTCGGATGCGAGTCAATGAAATGTTACCGAAAGGTGACTTTGAGCTGCTAGAAGCTAAAGATGGGGTAGAAGGGCTCAACTTAATTAAAAAAGAGCATCCCAACCTGATCATGCTGGACTTCATCCTGCCAAAGATGAGTGGGTGGGAAGTTTTCCAACACGTTCAAGCCGATGACGTACTGCAGCGCATTCCCTTAGTGGTCATGTCGGGGCGGAAAGAAGAAGTTACCGAAAAACTTTCTGAACCCTTTGAATTTTTTGAATTTATTGAGAAACCCTTTGAGAAGAGTGATCTCATGGCTGCGATTAAATCCGCCATGCAGAAAGCTCGTAAGCGACCCACCGCCATCCCTGCGACCTCTCCTCCCCCTGCACCTCCAGGAGCCGCTAGCGACCAGTCTGAAAGCATTGCAGCCCTCAGTGCCCGAGTCGAACATCTGGAAGCAGAGGTAAGTAAACTCAAGCAACAGCTTGCCCAGGTGTTACAGTTTGTTAAACAAAAGCTCAAATAATCTGAGGTTCTTCCTGATCTGGATTACCCCCAGATTGGATTAAACCGAGACGTGGGGCGATCGTCCCTGGCGAGGTTCCAGCGTTAAGCCCCATCCAAAAGTCCCCATGATCGCTTCTACATTAGGTGTCATTTCCATACCGGCCCTGCCCGAGCCCTCGGATCCGGCTTTGGGCAAAAATCTGATCCTGCTTCATGGCTGGGGTTCCAATGCCCGGGATTTAGCGGCCCTGCAAGAGTACTTTACGCCTCAGGGCTGGAACTTATATTGCCTTAATGGAATTTTTTCCCATCCCCATGCCCCCGAGGGCTGGATGTGGTATGACCTAGAGAATCCAGACTGGGACGGCTTGGCAGAAAGTCGGCAAGTGGTGTTGGAGTGGGTCTCCGATCTGGAAGCCAAGTCCGGTATTCCCCTCAGTCGCACCGTATTGGGTGGATTTTCCCAGGGGGCTGCCATGGCTCTGGATGTGGGCTTATCCTTGCCCTTGGGGGGCTTGATGATCTTAAGTGGTTATTTACATCCGTCCCTGGAAGTCAACACGATCGCTGAACCGCCTCCAGAGATTTTGATTGTCCACGGTCGTCAGGATACGATCGTCCCCATTAAAGCGGCCCGGGAAATTCATCAGTTTTTGCAAAATGCCCCTCTCCCCCTTGCCCTGACCTACGAAGAAATGGAAGCGGGTCACGAAGTCAGTCATCGGGGACTAGAAGTGATGACCGGGTTTTTAGGACAGATCTTTTCCGGTTAAGCCCCCTACGGTCTGGGTTCACCCAAAAATATTAGATGTGAAGTATC
>JBMTZC010000135.1:0-10720 GCA_049455215.1 Prochlorotrichaceae cyanobacterium | reverse complement strand
CCTCACAGCCATGACTTACTACCCCGTCAGGCTATACCTGCCGCCCCTGCACAGAAAGGAAATAGAAGCACGTAAATTCCCCTCCCCTGGAGGGGTGCCCGTAGGGCGGGGTGGTGGATTCCGAGGTTTTACCCGAAGCGGCCGGTTCACGGGGCAATCCGAACTCAGGTAAAATAACCGGAAGGCTTGCTTTGCACTGCCACGCTAGGAGCGGTCAACGTTGCCCTTGCGTATTGCTCCACTGTCCTCAAACGCCATGAACTCCCTTCTCAAGTTTGCAAAATATGGCGCAGGCGGCATCTTTGCCCTCCTGTTGCTCTGGGTTACCGTAGGCAACTTGGCAGCAACACAAATGAAACGAAAACCCGATGCTCAGTTAGCCGCTTTCATTGCAGACAGTTTGGCAAAACGCCCCGATTACAATGAGTCAGCCCTGCGACTGCGAGAACTGGGCATTGGTATGGGCATAGATGTGGCCAGTGGCATTGATACGGAAACAGAAAAACAGCTCACTCAAGACTTGCAGGCTCAAAACCCCAACTATGCAGAGCAGTCCCAAGCCTTTGAAGCCATTCAAGAAGAACTGAATCAATATATCCAAACTCAACTCAGCAATCCCCAGGATGGCTTTACGGCCATTCCCGATACCTTAACCACCTTTTTAGGGCAACATCAAACCCAGATTCGTGAGATCCAAAGCCACTTAGCCACTCAACCCGCGCCGACCTGGTATTTACCCGAGTCCGTCATTACCGTCTTTGAGTCCCGGGATATTGGCTTAATTTCCAGTGTTGCATTACCGAGTTTCTTCAATCAGGTTCAACTCAACCGGGTCTTACTCCTGCAACTCATTCAAGATAACCAAGCAGGTCTGACGGCAGAGGTGAATCGGGGGGCTGAAGCCAGTTGGAAGCTCGCAGGTTCCTCCACCACCGGGCTGACCCTCATTGCAGAGTTAGTCCAGGTTATTAATGAAAACCTCACCGCTGGCATTCTTCGCAAGGTGGATCAGGTGCCCCTGCAACTACCGGAAAACTGGGTCGTGGATCCCACTGAGGCGGGTATCCTCAACAGCTTGGAGTATGAGTTTTTAGGATTTCAGTATGCGGGGATGAGTGGTCTACGGTTTCGGGATTTGACGGTGTTTTCTCAAGTGAGTGGAGCAGACCGTTCCCCGGTGCGGTATGCCAGTGTGCCGGAGCAGCTTTTTTGGCCCGTCGATCTGTTTTTCCGCCCTTATTTCATTTTTTCAGCGATCGACTCTTTAGAGTATTCCATGGCCAACCTGACGGCATTTCGAGCCAATCCGCCCAATATTTGTGATCCTAATTTTCAAGTGGAGTCCTTAGAAACATCAGGGGGCGAGCAAATTGGCTGGTGGAATATTCTGGGACAGATGGCCGTTCCTGCGTTTTTGACCCAACCCCTCAAGGGCTTACAACGGGGTTTGAATTTAGAGCTAACGGAACAGGTGCTGAAGGCGAAAGCATTAGCAGCCCAAGAGGGCGCATGGCCCCAGACCTTACCGAATTTAACCTCTCAAATTTGTCCCGGCACAAACTGGGACTATACGGTTGCAGCGGATGGCTCCCTCACCCTGGAGTTAGGATCCTACTCACCCTGGCTAGCAGAGCGCCTAACCCCAGATCCAGAGGGACGATCGAATCAACCCCCGCTGGTGTTTTATAGTCAATAATGCCATTGAAAAATGGGGATTGTGGCAGCGTCCACCCCCATCAATCGAGATGTTCCTCTTTGCCAACCTTTCCCCTGGTTCCCTAACTCCCGATGACGATCGCTTCACCTCTCACGACCCCCACATTTCGAGATCTGCTCAAAAAAATTGCCGGTGGTCCCCACACCAGTAAGGATCTCAGCCGCGAAGAAGCGGCCCTGGCCCTCGCGCAAATGCTCACGGATCAAGCCACCCCCGCCCAAATTGGAGCTTTTCTGATTGCCCATCGGATGAAACGCCCCACAGGGGTGGAGTTAGCGGGAATGCTGGATACTTACGATCGCTTAGGTTGCCAACTCAAAGCGATCGATTCTGCCTATTTACCCTTAGTGCTGGGCTGTCCCTACGATGGACGCAAACGGACTTTTCCCTTAGTGCCCCTCACGGCCTTAATTTTGGCCAGTGCTGGCTGTCCTGTCATTTTGCATGGAGGCGATCGAATTCCCCCCAAGTATGGCGTATCCCTGGTGGAACTCTGGCAAGGTCTGGGGGTCGATTGGACGGGTCTCTCCCTCGAACAGATCCAAGAGACCCTGGAAAGTCAGTCTTTGGCCTTGGTGTATCAGCCTCGCCACTTTCCCGTCAGTTTGAGTTTAATTGGCTACCGAGAAGAATTGGGCAAGCGTCCCCCCGTGGCCACCTTGGAACTGATGTGGTCTCCCTATGCCGGACCCGCCAGGCTTGCGGTGGGCTATGTCCATCCCCCAACGGAGCAACTCATTGTGGATGCCTTGCAAACCCGGGGCGTGGAGCATTTCTTGATGGTCAAAGGCTGGGAAGGCAGTGTGGATTTACCGGGAAATCGTCCCGCGATCGTGCAAAGCTACGATGCGCCCCATGCCCTGGAACGGTTACCCCTGAACCCTGAACACTACGGCATTAAATTTACCGATCAACCCTTCAGCGATGTCGTGGACTGGACGGGCCGGGTAGAGAAAATCCTAGACCACTCCGAGGCAACCGGGGAACTGTACGACAGTGTGCGCTGGAATGGGGGCTTTTACCTCTGGCGTAGCGGTGTGACCGAGAGCTTAGAAGCAGGGATGACCCTGACGGCAGACCTGTTGCGATCGGGACAGGTTCGACAAAAGTTATTGGATTTACAACGGGCTTTACAAGGTAAATAATCGTGATCAAGCGCTCTATTTTGTTAGCAATCCTCGGGCTCCTCACGTGGGGGTATGGTGCGGCGGCGGAGGTCACCACCGCCGAAGAAATTGGCTCAAGTCTCACCACACCGGCTGTCCCGGTGAAAAGCAAGTCCTTTATGGTGGCTGCTGCGAACCCCTATGCGGTGGAGGCGGGCTACCAAATCCTCAAGGCTGGGGGCAACAGTATTGATGCCTTGGTGGCGGTACAACTGGTGCTGAATCTGGTGGAACCTCAATACTCGGGGATTGGGGGCGGTGCTTTTCTGGTCTACTTTGACGCTGCAACTCGCCAGATGCAAACCTTTGATGGACGGGAAACTGCTCCACTGCAGGCCACTGAGGATCTATTTTTGGATGAAGCGGGCCAGCCCTTAGATTTTTTTGATGCAGTGGTGGGCGGCCGTTCCGTTGGGGTACCGGGCACCCTCAAGCTCTTGGAAACGGTTCACGATCGTCAAGGGAGTCTTCCCTGGGCAGACCTTTTTGCTCCTGCGATCGCCTTAGCGACGGATGGCTTTATCGTTTCACCGCAACTGGCAGAACAGATTGCCGAAGATGCGGAGCGCTTATCCCGCTATCCCAGCACCCGGGCGTACTTTTTCAATGGGGATGGCACCCCCTTACAGGCAGGACAGCGCTTACGGAATCCAGAATTTGCGGAAACCCTTCGCCTGATTGCCCAATCCGGTTCTGAAGTCTTTTATCGGGGCGACATTGCCGCCGATCTCACCCAGGCGGTGCAAACGGTACCGGATAATCCCGGTCTGCTCAGTCTGGCGGATTTGGCGAGTTATCAAGTGGTGGAACGGGAGCCGGTGTGCGTGGTCTATCGCCTTTATGAGGTGTGTGGCATGGGGCCCCCGAGTTCCGGTGGAGTTGCAGTGGGCCAGATTCTTGGTATCCTCAATGCCTTTGACTTGCCCGCCTTAGGGGCAGCAGACCCTCGCTCTTGGTTTTTACTCGGCGAAGCCACCCGCCTCGCCTATGCCGATCGTGCCCTCTATTTAGCGGATTCTGACTTTGTGCCCGTTCCGGTGCAGGGGTTACTGGCTGAGTCTTACTTGCAGGAACGATCGCAACTCATTTCTCCTGATTTTGTGGCCTTAGAAACCGTCAAAGCCGGAACCCCCTCTGGAATCTTCCCCGATCAGTCCCAAGGGCAGAGCCTAGAACAACCATCCACCACCCACATCTCTATTGTGGACGCAGCAGGCAATGCGGTGTCTTTGACCAGTTCCATAGAAAACCAGTTTGGCTCCCGGTTAATGGTGCGGGGATTTCTCCTCAACAACCAACTCACCGACTTTTCCTTTGCACCGGAGCAGGATGGGGTTTTAGTGGCTAATCGGGTGGCACCGGGCAAACGTCCCCGATCCTCCATGGCTCCCACCCTGGTGTTGCAGGATGGCCAACTGCGGATGGTGGTTGGATCACCGGGGGGCAGTCGCATTATTGGCTACGTGGTCAAAACGATCGTTGCCCATCTAGATTGGGGACTGAATATCCAAGAAGCGATCGACTTTCCCCATCGCATGAATCGTTTTGGCACCTACGATCTGGAACCCGCCGACACCACTGAAGCCTTAGCCACGGAACTCGAAGCCTTTGGCTATGAGGTCAAGCTCCAAGAGCAGAACAGTGGTCTCCATGCCATTGTGGTCACCCCGGAGGGACTGGAAGGGGGCGCAGATTTACGCCGGGAAGGCATGGCGAAAGGGGAATAATCCACCAGGGGCTGTCATTCGTTAGGGATGAAGTGGCTATGCTGTCATTCTTTCAGCCCCTAGCTGTAAAACTGAACGGGCGCGGCTAATGTTGATACCGTAAGGGTTCTGGACTTAAATGATGACGCGCCCGACGCGCCCTAGATTTCAGGTTTATTTTGCCTCGCCAACCACTTTTCATAGACCTCTAAGCTGGGGCCGAGGGGAATACCGGACTGTTGCAGTCGAAGGTTAACCCGATCGCTTAAGACCTGGAGTTGTTCCATCCAGGGCAAGATCCCGACACTGGCTTGCATTCTAAATTCTAAGAGTCCGTCTCTCCAGGTCAGCATTTCTAGGCGTTGGTATAGCCTTCCTACACTTTCAGTGCAACTTGCAGAGATGGTTTGAACCTCTTGCATTTCTTCGTCTGTAAGCTTGAGGTGCATGACCCTCTCCAAGCGTTAGCAAATGTATAACAGGAGCAATTTAAATCTACTTGTACCTGGGATCAAGAAATTAAGGGGAGAGGGTTTCCGCAAGCTGTTGAATGCGCTTTAACTGAGCCTGCATATCTCGCTGGGTCCAGTGGGCCGCAAAGACCTGAAAGCCAACGTTTACCAGCGGATTGGGAATTTGGAATTCAAATCGGTTGAGGAGTTCGGTTTTGTCCTCCCCCTGGGGCAAACACTCCCAGCGATCGGTTCCGGTAAAAAAGCCCCTAAATTGCCAGACAATTAGTCCCGGCCGACGTTCGACCACTTCATTTTCTAAAGCGGGTTCCCAGATGGGAATGTTTAAGATAAAGCGACTTTTTGCCCCCAGTGCCACCGACCACTCCCCCACCGGATCGCAGCGCAGAGCCGGGTTGAGCCATTGGTGCATTAACGATCGCTCCGTTAAACACTGCTCTACCACCTGGGCAGGGGCTTGGATCTGGATCCGCTGTTCAAACACTTGGGCCGGCATAGACGAGGAGGTCGAAATAGGGACTTCACTAAAGCGGGGTGTCCCCTGGAGGTTTACCCCTGCAGATTGACCATTTAATAGCGGCTACCGGTTTTACGGTGATGAACCGCAGTCCGTCCATCTTCGCGGAACACTTGTCCCGTTTCGATCGTGCCGTAGACAATCCAATGATCAGGACACTCCAAGCGATCCTGAACACGACATTCTAAATAGGCCAGGGCATCCTTGAGGATGGGGACATTATGGGACGATCGTTCAATCTCTAGCCCTTCAAAGCGATCGGCTCCGGGGGCAAAGGGCTTGAGGAAATGTTTCTGCAGGGGAAGATCCTGGCCCTGCTCCAGAATATTCAAAACAAAGTAATCGCCACGATAGGTGAGGGTTTCCACCGCCCGATCTTTGGCCACGGCAACGGTGATTCCGGGGGGATTAAAGCTTGCCTGAGAGACCCAGGAAGCCAGCATACCGCTGTTGACCTCGCCTTTTTGGGCGGTCAGGATACACAACGAACCGAGAACCCGCCCCATGGCTTGCTCTGTTCCCGCCATTTGGGCATCGCTGAGCCCCCCACTGGTCTGACGATCGAGGCGTTTCTTCACTTTTTTCAGGGATTGGGCAAAATCTGTCCCCGCTTCTTCACAGGTTTTGAGAACGCGATCGTCCGGCTTAAATTTCACCCGAATCGTTTCCATGCCCTGGGTATAACCCGCATCCCGAAATTTACCTTCGATCAGATCAATGGCTTCGCCACTCCAGCCAAAGGAGCCAAACACCCCCGTTAGTTTATCTTGGGGCAGGGTGGCTAAGACGATCCCCAGAGCCGTTTGAATGGGTGTGGGGGCGTGACCGCCGAGGGTTGGGGAGCCAACCACTACGCCATCACAGCGCTCTACCGCTGCCCGGATTTCTTCGGTACTGGCTATTTCACAGTTGAGAATATCCACCCGCACTCCCGACTTGACAATGCCTTGAGCGATCGCTTGGGCAAGGGTACCGGTACTGCCGTAGGCGGAGGCATAGAGCAGCACCGCCGAGAGGGATTGTTGTTGCTGGGCTTGGCTCCACTGCCGGTAAGCGGTCATAATTTCCCGCTGGGCATACCGCACAATGGGCCCGTGGCCCGGCGCATAGGCCAGGGGTTGGTAGGTCTGGAAGCGATCGAGGGCACTGAGCACCTGCCGCACCTGGGGAGCCATCAAACAATCAAAATAATAACGATGGTCTTCTAAATACTGAGTCCATCCCTGATCCAGTACCGCATCATTGCAGTGATGAATGGCAAAAAATTTATCTGTGAAGAGTAGCCGAGAGCCGGGATCGTAGGTCACTAAACCCCCGGGCCAGCGGGGGGTGGGGATAATTAAAAACGAGAGGTCATGACTCCCCCCTAAGGCGAGGGTATCTTCACCCCGCACAACTTGTAACGGTAGGGGAGCGCCCTGTAAGACCTCTTGAAACGTTTCTTCATAAAAGCTCTCCAGGATCTTGCTAGCTGGATTCGAGCAAACGATCGTGACCTGGGGGAATTGCTGCAGGAGAAATTTTAAGGTTACAGCGCGGTTAGGGTTAATGTGTCCCAGGATAATGTAATCGATCGTTTTGCCTCGGGCCGCTAAGGCTGGCTCTAAGTGTTGCCAAAACAATTCCGTAAAGGATTCCCCGGGCGGATCAATCAAAGCTAGCTTCTCACTGCCCTCAATTAAATAGCTATTGGCGGTGGTGCCTCGTTCCAGCGCATATTCCACCTCAAAGCGGAGACGATTCCAACTGCGACACCGAAAAACCTGGGTATCAGCACCAACTCCAGCCACTTGAAGATCACGGGGCAGACTTTGGGAGGGGATTTCAGTCATAAAACAGTTCCTCTTTGCGTCAGGATACGAGGGAAGAAACCTCTGCTGTTAGTATCCTCTCACATTGAGGCGGTGGACAGCCCGACGAGTACGTCACCATTTTTGATGTTTCATCTTAGCGTTCGTTATCAGTGGGTTATAGCGGTTTGTCTTTTTGAGAAATTGATTATAATGGGGATCCCATGGGATCCCATCAGTGTTTATACTGGGAAGAGAGATCTCTCAGATTCCTAAAGTTTTAATGAAGAAAGGACAAGATAGAGAAATCTATAAGTTAAACTGCCTTTATCTGTTAAAGAGTACCTATGGCTAACCCAAATCCTAAAATCGAGCACTTACTTCTCAATCGCGGCAGACGGCCCAAACTAGACCACGAACAAGTCTCTATGCGCATGTCTGCGGAAACGAAGGCAGCCCTAGAAGCTTTGGCGGGTTACTATGGATGCTTCTATGGAGATAAGCCCTGGATTTCTGGGTTGCTGCAAAAAGTAGCGCGGCGCGAACTCCTCGTTGTGCCTGCTCCTCCAGAAGATTATCTCCACTCTGAACCCGCTCCGGCCTCTGGCAAATCGAGCCGCCCCGGTCGGAAAAAGAGCAAACAAGCCGTTAAAGGTAAATCTGATACCTGATCACTGGATGACCTGCTCGTAAATGACCCGCGCTGAGGCTATGTCTACAGTGCGGGTTTTTCCATTCATCGGCGATCGCCTCCAGTGCTTTTTAGCACCATTGGCTGTGACGGGTGGAAAGTCGAGATTGTAGAGATTAGAGTTTCACCTAAACGATCGTTTCTCCATCTAGACGACGAACCGCAACCACGGAGGGCTTGGGGGGATCGTTTTCCCCTTTGCCGGGCCAGTTAGACCCGAGGGGAACCGATCGCATTTGGACAAAGGGCTCTCCCGTGGTGGTACGGAGGGAAATTTCGCGGTTTTCCAGCGCTCCAGCTTGGCGCATGCCGTTGACTTCACCGGGATGTTGCGGGGCCAGGAAGAGGGTTTTTTGATCCGGGGTCATGAAGATGCCGCAGATTTCGCATTCCATGGGACCTGTGGCAAAGGGAATGGCTTCTCCGGCCCGATCGCCCTGGGTGGGAATAATCCAAGCCGCATTGTTGCCATAGCGTCCCAGGTTTCCTTGACCCTGATTAAGCCCTCGGCTACCCATATCCGTGACGACCCAGACATTGCCCTGGGCATCCACGTCCAGGTTATCGGGGTTAGAGAATCCTGTACCCCCTTGATCGGGGGAGCCCCCTAGGGCTAGCATTTCCCAGCGAAAGCTGAGAGCGCTGGGGTCATTGTTGAGATCTTGCAGCTTCATAATCCAGCCGGGATCATAGGGGGTTTCCCCTTGAGACCCCTGAAAGATGCGGCGATCGGGACTGCCATCGTTACCGGGAAAGCCGGAGGTAAAGGCGATGTAGAGAGTGCCGCTTTGGGAATCCATTTGCGTATCTTCAGGACGGGCGGTGGCGGTCACTCCCGCTGCATTGGCGGCAAAATGAGCATCAATGAGGATCACGCCTTGTTTTTCGGCGGGGGTATTGCCCAGGTAGAGATCTCCAAGGGTGGCAAAGCTGTTTTGGTAGGTTTCCGCTTGGGTATCGTCCTCAATGGCAACGTAACTCGGGGCTTTCGGGTTGGGATTGGGCAGTAAGACAATGCCATTTTGCCCCGATTGTTGGCCCAGTAAGTGGCTGGGCCGCAGAGGATTAACGGGGGTATCGGGGGCGAGGGGAATCCAAGTGCCAGTACCATCGGGCTCAAATTTTGCCCCGTAGAGCATGCCCGTCTCGAAGAGTTTAGAGTTTTCAGGGTTGGCGGGGTCTGCAACGCGGCCTTGGCTCACGAATTTGTAGACATGCCCCCCACGACGATCGCAGCCGGAATAGACGGCGAGGGGTTTACCTGCCACTGCCCACACCGCCAAGGCTTCATGGCGATAACGGCCAAACCAGGTGTGTTTGGTGCCGTAGTCGGCTGGATTGCGGGGATCTACTTCCACCACCCAGCCGTATTTGTTGCCCGCCAGACCAAAGATTACCCCAGAACTGCCGGCCCCCGTGGCGGTGACGTAAAAGGGTTGTTGCTGAGGATCAATGGCAGATCCGTCAGACCAAACGTATTCAATCACTTCACTTTGAAAATTTTCTTCGGCGCTTAACACTGTGCCCCAGGGGGTGGTGCCGCCTGCACAGTTTTGGAAGGTGCCCAGAATTCGATCGCCCAGACGATCGTCATAGCCGAGGCGATCGGTTTTACGAAAGATGGCAGCGGCGGGGCCGGTACAGCCCAGATAGCGATCGTTCTCTAAGCCACTAATGCCAGAAATGCGGCGATCGGCCTCAGAAAAGGTGCGAATCCAGCGACCATCCGCTTCCCGCCGTACACTGATGACCCCCAGACCCTGATCCAGCAGCAGTTCCCGGGCCAGGCGATTGGCTGCAGCGAGACGATCGGCATCCGCCTCAATTTGCACCAGAGTTAAAGCGCCATTAGTGGGTTTAGCCGCAGCAATGAGTCTCTCGATTTCTAAGGGGTTGCCCAGCACCAGGGGATAGGTGTCTAACCAGGTTTTACTCCCGCTGGATTCAAAATTGACCGTCAGAAACCCTTCGCCAGGAGCCGTTTCCACAAAGGAGACATAATCATTGTTATAGCCGAAGCGGGAGGAACCCACCGGATCGCCCCAGGTGGCCACCACATCGTAGGTATAGCCTTCCGGTAACACCAGATCATCGACGATGCTATAGGTGCTGAATTGCTGTTGTTGCTCCGCTGCCGTAAGACCATTCACCGGCAAGGGTAAGGGCACTGAAACCGGTTGAAACTTCAGGGACGATAAAGGGTCTGGCACAGAACTTGAAACGGAGGAACTTTCTTTTCCCCAACACCCAGCCCCCAGGGCACCCACCGTAGCCCCCATAAAATACAGAAATTCGCGGCGTTTCAGCGACATAAACCTCGCCTTTGTGGAAATTGATTAAAAAAGCTTTGCTGTAGGTGCCCTCGATTATTGCGGCGATCGGCACAGCGGCCCGCCACAATCCCTCTGCTTACGTACTCATAGAGCAAGAGAAACCCGTTTCGAGGTTTCGAGGATCCCTGTTGTTGATCATATTCTGCTTTTTGCGGAAATCCCTAAAAAAGATTTGACCCCCTCCCAAGAGGGGAATAAGGAAGGCTCGGTTCTCCTCCGGGGAGGAGTTAGAGGTGGGTTGGCTGTTTTCCGCCAGATCTGACCCACCCCCAACCCCCTCCCAAGAGGGGAATAAGGAAGGCTCGGTTCTCCTCCGGGGAGGAGTTA
>JBMTZC010000134.1:0-10793 GCA_049455215.1 Prochlorotrichaceae cyanobacterium | reverse complement strand
CCCCCCCCCCCCCCCACTCTTCCGCCTTAAGTTGATACCCCAGAAATATAAGGATCGGGTTAAACAACACACTATTTTTTAGAGGTATTGGTACACAAGTTCTAAATGACAAGTGCTGTGTGAACGAAGTCTAGCAAGCATCCCACCTTCAGGCTAAAATTACGAACTGTAACTGAAAAGCGATCGTTCAAGAGCGATCGCTTTACCCTTTAACCCCCAATTATCATGTCAGCCTCGGAACCTTCTGTTCAAGCCATCCATCTGCCCAAAACCAGTGAGTCCGATCGCCTCAAACGGATTCGCCATACCACATCCCATGTGATGGCCATGGCGGTACAACGGCTCTTTCCCAAGGCTCAGGTGACGATCGGTCCTTGGACAGAGACCGGGTTTTACTACGATTTTGATGTTCCAGAGCCCTTTACAGAAGCGGATCTCAAAGCCATTAAAAAGGAGATGGATAAGATTATCCGCAAAGGTCTGCCTATGGAGCGGGAGGAGGTCAGCCGCGAAGAAGCCCATCGCCGCATCACGAATTTGGGGGAACCCTACAAACTAGAAATTCTAGACTCGATCCAGGAACCCATCACCCTCTATCACTTAGGGGATCAATGGTGGGATCTCTGTGCGGGGCCCCATGTGGACAACACGACGGAGCTTGACCCTAAAGCGATCGCCTTGGAAACCGTTGCCGGGGCCTATTGGCGGGGGGATGAGACCAAAGCGCAGTTACAGCGCATCTACGGTACGGCCTGGGAAACCCCGGAACAACTGGCAGAATATCAGCGACGCAAGGAAGAAGCTCTCAAGCGGGATCACCGCCGTCTCGGTCGGGAATTAGGACTATTTTTGTTTGCGGATCCGGTGGGGCCAGGCTTACCCCTGTGGACTCCTAAGGGAACGATATTGCGGGGCACCCTGGAAGATTTTCTCAAGCAGGAGCAGGTTAAACGGGGCTATTTACCCGTCGTCAGCCCCCACATTGCCCGGGTGGATCTCTTTAAGACCTCAGGCCACTGGCAAAAATATCAAGAAGATATGTTTCCCATGATGGCGGAGACTGAAACCGCCAAACTGGAGGAGCAGGGCTTTGTCCTCAAACCCATGAACTGCCCCTTCCATATTCAAATCTACAAAAATGAACTGCGATCGTATCGGGATTTACCCATGCGTTTAGCGGAATTTGGCACGGTTTACCGCTACGAGCAATCCGGAGAATTAGGTGGACTGACCCGGGTGCGAGGTTTTACTGTGGATGATTCTCACCTGTTTGTCACCCCCCAACAGTTGGATGCAGAGTTCCTCAGTGTGGTGGATTTGATTTTATCGGTCTTCCAAAGCTTAAACCTGAAGAACTTCCGGGCCCGCCTCAGCTTCCGGGATCCCGCTGCGGATAAGTATATTGGCTCTCCAGAAGCCTGGGACAAGGCAGAAGCCGCCATTCGCCGTGCGGTGGAAACCCTGGGCATGGAGTACTTTGAGGGCATTGGGGAAGCCGCTTTTTATGGGCCAAAATTAGACTTCATTTTTCGGGATGCCCTAGAGCGGGAATGGCAGTTGGGAACGGTGCAGGTAGACTACAATCTCCCGGAACGTTTTGACTTGGAATATGTTGCCGAAGACGGCAGCCGCCAACGTCCGGTGATGATTCACCGGGCTCCCTTTGGTTCCCTAGAGCGATTAATTGGCATTTTAATTGAAGAATATGCGGGGGACTTCCCCCTCTGGTTAGCGCCCGTGCAAGTGCGCCTACTGCCGGTTACGGAAGAATTTCTGCCCTTTGCCGACGCTACGGCTCAACAAATGAGAGCGATCGGCATTCGGGTGGAAGTAGATAAGGGCGGCGATCGTTTAGGCAAAATGATTCGCAATGCAGAAAAAGCCAAAATTCCGATCATGGCGGTCATTGGTGCCAAGGAAGTGGAAGCCCAAGCCCTCAGTATTCGCACCCGTGGGGCTGGGGATCTCGGTTCCTTAACGGTTGGTGAAGTGTTGGAGAAACTTGCAAAAGCGATCGAGCAGCGCAGTCAAGGGTTATAAATCCCCTAGTGCTACCCCAGGAGGACAAGAATTGTTACAATATTTTACAAAATGCTTATAACTTTCTGAGCAAACTTAATGTTTGGGGTTCGTTTATGTACCAGTCCTCCCGCTCTAGCGATCGTGCTGTACGCACTGCCGAAGGTCATCGGGCCTTGGAACATCATTATCCCACTCCTGCTCCCCAGGCTTCTCCCTCTGGGATGGTGCCCCGTTCCCAAATGCCAGAATTTTATGAACCGCAACTCGCTTATTTAAATGCTGCCCGCAAGGATGTTCACCACGTTGTCCACATCTACGATCCAGCCGTCATTAACGATCGCTACCGAAATCGTTGGGGGCTGGTCTGGAAACGTTTATTGAATATTGTTTTGCCCTTGTTTGCTTTCTTTTTCGGAGTCTGGTGTGATAAAAAACTGGGGAATACTGGCCCTAAACAGGAGCAGAAGCGGGCCATTCAACTGCGGAAAACCATTACAAAGTTAGGTCCAGCCTTCATCAAAGTGGGACAAGCTCTATCTACCCGTCCCGATTTATTGTCCGCCATTTACCTACAGGAAATGGCCAAATTGCAGGATCAATTGCCGCCTTTCCCCAACAGTATTGCCTATCACCTCATTGAACGGGAACTGGGTGAACCGCCCCAGGACTTATATGCAGAATTTAGTACTGATCCTGTTGCTGCGGCTTCCCTGGGTCAAGTCTACAAAGCTCGCCTCAAAAATGGTCATGCCGTGGCGGTGAAAGTTCAACGTCCTGGCTTAGAAGAACAAATCACCCTGGATCTCTATATCCTCCGAAACCTAGCCCAGTGGGTTATGCAAAATACCAAAATTGTCCGGAGCGATCTCGTTGCGATTATGGATGAGTTTGGTAGCCGCATTTTTGATGAAATGGACTATACCCAAGAGGGAAAAAATGCTGAACGCTTTGCCGAATTATATGGTCACTTAAAGGATATTTATGTCCCTAATATTCATTGGGATTATACCAGTCGCCATGTCTTAACGATGGATTGGGTGGCAGGGACTAAATTAACTAAGCTCGAAGAGGTTCAAGCTCAAGGCATTGATGTTCGGTACTTAATTGAAGTTGGCGTACAGTGCTCTCTGCGGCAGTTATTGGAACATGGCTTTTTCCATGCCGATCCCCATCCGGGAAATTTGCTGGCCACTCCAGAAGGTAAGCTTGCCTACCTGGATTTTGGCATGATGAGTGAAGTGAAAACCTATCAACGCTACGGCTTAATTGAGGCGGTGGTTCACTTAGTCAACCGGGACTTTGATGGTCTTGCCCAGGATTACATTAAGCTGGAGTTTCTCACCCCCGATACAGACTTAACGGAGTTAACCCCTGCCCTCGCAGAGGTCTTTAACAATGCCCTCGGGGCCAGCGTTGCGGAACTCAATTTTAAGAGCATTACGGATGAACTTTCCAACATTATGTATGAGTATCCGTTTCGGGTACCGGCTTACTATGCCCTGATTATCCGCTCCCTGGTCACTTTAGAGGGGATTGCCATTAATGTTGACCCCAACTTTAAGGTGTTGAGTAAAGCCTATCCCTATATTGCCAAACGTTTACTGACGGATCCCTCCCTAGAACTGCGTACCAGTCTACGGGAATTGCTCTTTAAGGATGGTGATTTCCGCTGGAATCGCTTAGAGAATTTACTGCGTAACGCCAGACAAAGTGATGATTACGATATCGATCGGGTGTTAGATCAAACCCTCGATTTTCTCTTCTCAGAACGGGGGGAATTTATCCGCGATCGTTTAGTGGATGAATTGGTTACGGGAATTGATTTGATGGGGCGGAGTACGCTGCAAAATATCCGCCATGTTTTGCAAACCCGGATGGGCTTACCCCTCTCGGAGCAGGTCACCATTACCCCGGAAGAGCAGGATAGTTTAGAACGCTTTGAGCGAATTAGTGAAATCCTCAGAAGTAGTCAAGGATTTGATCCCTGGCGGATCTTGCAATCGGTGCCTAAACTCGTCAGCCGTCCCGAACTCCAATCCATGGGGCAACAGGTGGCCAGTGATCTGGTACAAAAAGCCCTCGCCCGCTTGATTCGATCGCTCTTGGTGCAGGAATTAGAAACGGTTTAGTCTCTGCCTCAATCATGCTGAGAACCTAAAAAATCCGGTGTAACCCGACGTAATTTGATTACAATAATGCTGACCCAGCTTGGTTGGTTCATTCCCTTCGTCTAACCCCCTGATCTATGCACCGCATTTCTCCTGCTCAAGTTCGTTCATTGTCCTGGAAAACATGGTCTTGGAAAAATACCCTGTGCCGGGCTTGCCAATCCACCGGGGTGTTACTGGGGCTAGTGGTCATGGGAGGGCAGGTAGCTTTGGCCCAATCGCCATCCGGATCAGGGGGAAATTCAAGATCAACGGCAGTTCCAACCCAACTGCAGGAAGCATTGGCGAGTTTGGATCAGGTGGCAAGTCAAGAAAATCTGCCGGGGGTGTTGCAATACTACAGTTCTGAGTTTACCGATGGGGATGGACTCAACCGCGAATCCTGGGAGACGATCCTCTCGGATTTTTGGAACCGTTATCAGGATTTGACCTACACCACCTCGATTTTATCCGCCAGCGAAACGCCCCAGGGGTGGGTTTTGGAAACCACTCTCCGCATTAAAGGCACAGAAGTGTCAGACGATCGCTCCCTATACCTAGAGAGTGAAATTCGGGCGCGTCAAATCTGGCAAAATAACCAACTGATTTACCAAGAAATCCTAGCAGAGCGCAATACGGTCACCAGTGGGGACGCTCCTCCCAGCATTTCGGTGCATTTGCCGGAAACGGTTCAGGTGAACGAACGCTTTAACTTTGATGTCATCATCGAAGAGCCGGTCAAGGAAGATTTAGTGTTAGGGGCGATCGTCGATGAACCCATTAGTAGCGATCACTATTTATCCCCCGCCATCCCTGAGTTTCAGCCCCTGGTCTCTGGCGGCATTTTTAAGGTTGGTCAAGCGCCATCTCAGCCAGACAATCGTTGGATTTCCGCTGTCATTATCCGCAAAGGGGGCATGACCTTGGTTACGCAACGCTTACGCATTCTCGCCAACTAGAGTACATCATCCCTGCCATCCAGACCCCTTACGGTATATGTACTCCGTTGAACTGGAAACCCGATCGCTCCTTACCCCCGATGGCATTCGCCTCGATGCCGATGTCTATTTTCCCCAAGGTCTGGGGGAATTCCCGGTTTTATTGATGCGCCAACCCTACGGCAGGACGATCGCTTCTACCGTAGTCTATGCCCATCCCCGCTGGTATGCTCAGCAGGGCTACATTGTCGTGATTCAGGATGTACGCGGCCGGGGCACGTCCCAGGGGGAGTTTCACCTCTTTGCCCACGAAGTTGAGGATGGTCAGCTAACGGTAAACTGGGCCGCAGAATTACCCGGCAGTAGTGGAGCCGTGGGCATGTATGGCTTTTCCTACCAGGGCATGACCCAACTCTATGCCGCCAGGGGACAATCCCCCGCCCTGAAAACCCTCTGTCCCGCCATGTTGGCCACAGATTTACACCGGGACTGGGCCTACGAAGGGGGAGCTTTTTGTTTTCAGCTTAATTTAGCGTGGGCGATCCAGTTGGCCGCCGAAACCGCAAGACGATCGGGGGATTCCGAAGCCTTTGCCGCCTTATTCCAAGCCTCCCGCCAGTTACCTGTAGACCAGCCTGGTGCGCCTGCGTTGCCGGAAGTCCTGCAACGCTATGCCCCCGATTCCTTTTATTTTGATTGGGTGAATAATCCCCAAGCCAACGCTCCCTACTGGCAAACCTTAAACCCCGATGTCACAGGTCTGGATCTGCCTATGCTCCACATTGGCGGCTGGTTTGACCCCTACCTGCGGGGAACCCTGAAGCTCTACCAGCAGATGAAAGCCCAGAGCCAACAGCCTCAACACCTCTGGGTTGGCCCCTGGCCCCATTTACCCTGGGGACAGCAAGCGGGAGCCGTTCATTTTGGCCAAGATGCCCAAACCCCCATCGATCGCTTACAACTGCGCTGGTTTGATCAGTTCCTCAAGGGCAAAGATACGGGACTGCTGACGGAAAATCCGGTTCACTGCTTTGACCTGGGGCAGACC
Organism: Prochlorotrichaceae cyanobacterium; assembly: GCA_049455215.1. Taxonomy (GTDB): domain Bacteria; phylum Cyanobacteriota; class Cyanobacteriia; order Prochlorotrichales; family Prochlorotrichaceae; genus JBEAPM01. The sequence goes on along the minus strand of JBMTZC010000134.1, from coordinate 4,638 downwards.
ACCTGGCGGGAGGCGCAAACCTATCCCCCCACCGCAGCGCAACCGCAACACTGGACCCTGATCAGCACTGGGTTAGCCGCTATGGGCACCACGGCAGGACAACTCATCGCCACTTCCTCTCAAGATCCTGAAGACTTTTCGGACTTATTCGTTCACGATCCTTGGCGACCTGTTCCCGCTCTGGGAGGCCATGCCGTAATGCCGGGGGGCAGTTTTAATCGCCAAGCCTTAGACGATCGCGCTGATGTTTTAACCTATACCAGTGCTCCGTTGACAACCCCTCTGTGCCTGTGGGGAGACCTGACCCTGCAGATCTCCGTCCAAAGCCCCAACCCCAGCTTTGACCTGTGTGCCGTCTTATCCGTCGTGCAAGGGGCCGGGGTGTTTAACTTTAGTCAGGGCTACCGTCGTATTGCCCAAAACACTCCTGGAGAAAGGATCACCGTCATCCTGGAACTGCAAGCCACCTGCCGAACGATCGCGGTGGGGGAATGTCTGCGCCTCAGCTTCAGTGCCTCCAGTTTCCCCGCCTATACCCTCAATCCTGGTACAGGGGACAATCCTGAACAAACCCCTCGCTGGCAAGCCCAGGTGATTACCCTAGAAGTCCAGTCTGGTGAACTGCAGGGTTTAGTTTCCTCAGTGCCATCCTAACCCGGGGAAACTCGATCGGTGTTGCTTCTGAGCGTTTCAAGCGTGCTAATTTCCAGTAGGGTATTGTCCCTTAAGGTTCCTCTAGATCTGGGGCAGAGAGGGATTCTGCCTCACTGCGCCAGAGCCGACTCAGCTGTTCTCGCTGGTTCACGATATAAACACTGATCAGAGTTAAAAAAACACCTAAGAACTGCCAGGGACTTAAGGTTTCTCCTAAAAAAGTCACCCCAAAAGTGAGGGCAAAAACCGGTGTGAGAAAGGTTAAGGAACTGAGACTGGTGAGATTTCCCTGAGCTGCAAAGTAAAAGAAAAGAGCATAGGCAACCGCACTGCCCAAGACGGTACTGTATCCCAGGGCGGCATAATCCCCTAGGGTTAAAAATTGCCAGGCGTTGCGTCCTTCCCAAAGGGCACCGATCGCTAGGGGAATCGCTCCTAAAATCATGTGCCATCCGGTGGCGACGATCGGATCCACCCATTCACTGACCCAACGACTCATCACGGTGCCGACCGCCATGGCGAGAGCAGCCGCTAACATCCACAGTTGTCCAATGGTCTGTCCTTCCAGAAAGGTAGAGAGGGAAATCCCCTCGGAAAACCAGTGTTGGGGCACGCCTAAAAAACTAATGCCCACCAGCCCTCCCCCGAGACCCAGCCACCCCCACAGTCCCAAGGATTCGCCAAAAAACCAGGCGGCAAGAATGGCTACCGCTAAGGGCTGGGAATCAATCATCACAGACCCTAATCCAGCACTGGTTTGGGTTAGACCCTGGGCTAAAAACCCTTGAAATAAGGTGCCATCTACCCCCGCAAAACCGATAATCCAGAGCCAGCCTTGCCAGCTTGTAGGTTGCGATCGTTTCATCACAGAGGCCGCCAGCAAAACTAAAATGCCTGCGGGTAGGAGGCGGGTGGTGGCCAGAAAAAAGGGCGTGGTGTGGGCCAGGGTTCCTTTCATGGCCACCATCGCCGTTCCCCAGAAAAAGAAGGGCAAGATCAGGAACAGAGGCGGAAGCGATCGAGAAAGGGGAGAAAAAGCCATGGCATCCAGGAGAGTATCAGGGCGGTGCTGAAGAGGCTAAACCCACTGGCTTTGTCGGCGGGGATCTGAAACAAAGGCTAACCAGAGGGGAAATTGGAGCAGGGACAGATCAATGAGGGCTTCGGCTTCATCAATAATGACGAGGGGAAAGTCTCTGGCCTGCATTAACTGATCGGCCTTTTGCACTAAGGGATCGGGATCTTCGTAGAGGGCAATACCTTGGTTGGGGCCAAAGTCTGCGCGAGAAATCCCCAAGCAGTCCTGCAAACCTCGTCGCCATTCTCCCAGGGATTCTGGGGTGTTGGCTAGCACGAGGGTGACCAATTGCTCACCATAAAATTCCGTTAAGACGGAAATAATGGCGGAGGCCACAAGAATATTTTGCGATCGGGTGCCCAGCCCCCGAATGGCTCCCCGTCCCCCCTGTTCAAAAAACCAATTGTTCACCCGTTCGGCATGAATGGGCTCAAAAGTGCGGCGCAGTTGCCAGGCGGGGCCGTAATAGTCGGGACTGGTGCGATATTGATCTAACAAACGACGAATGTCCCGTGCCTGTGCCTTAAAGCCTTCGTCACTTCCAGCGGCCGGTTTCGCTGCTTTTTTCGGGGGTTCCGCAGCTTCTACCGGTTCAATCACGGGAGCGGGGGGCACTAAGTTCAAATCTTCTGCCGCCACCACCAGTTCCTGTAGACTGCCCACCAAGTAATCTTTGAAGCTTTTGACGCGAATAGCTAAGTCCTGGGATACACCGGCAAAATTCTGGCGCATTTCCGTCTGGATACGTTCCTGACGTTGTTCTAGTTGCTCGATCGCTTGTCTCAAGTCCCGTTTGCGATCCTGCAATTCCTCCAAGGCAATCCGTACCATGCGCCCTAGTTGAGACTGAAGGTCTTGAATCTCTTGGGCCAGACCATCCCGTTGGCTTTGCAGGGCTGCAACTTCCGCCTCTAGAGCCTCTTTTTGCTCCGTGAGCCGGGTTAATTCTGTTTGGATCTCCGCTGTTTCTGCTTCAGGTTCACTGTCCGGTAAAACCTCCGTCAGCACGATCGGTTCGGCTAGCTCAGGAGACGGGGGAGGTGGATTTTCCCCAACAGGACGATCGTCTTCACGATCGCTTTCCGTCAGCGCTGTCCCGTATTCAGGCACAGCAGTCTCTGTTACAACCGGATCGACCGACGTTTCAGGAACGGAAGATTCAGGGGAAGGGGAAGCAGTCATGGATGAATGGTACAAAGCAAGAGTTCAATGGACTATCATACCGTGCCCCTGGGCGTATTGATAGAAGGGAGATCTGCCAAAGGATGTTGCACCCCACTCTCTTGGCGATCAAGAAAACTAAAGCTAACCCGTGAAGCGATCGCTATAGTTGGATCAACATACTTTAGTCTTCACTTAGTTACGCACTCAACAGGTCATCCAATTGATCGGGGGTGAGGCGGGAAAATAGGTTAATAATGCCAGCATCAAAGGTGCGCTCAAAATCAGTATCAGAAGCATACATTCTGTAGAGTTCTAGGTCTTGTCTACGACGTTGGATCAAGGCTTGTTTGATAAACTCCTTCATGGCAATTGTACGGTTTTGCTCATCTGGGTTGTTTTGGAATTGCTCCTTAAATTTGGGATTTTCTCGCACATATCGGGCAATGCTGAGGATTTTGACTCGCTGTTCTTCGGGGGTGACATCCCAACCGGAGAAGAAGCGATCGTTGAAGGCGGCGATAATCTCATCGAGGGGATCTCGTTGCGGTTCATCACTGCGATAGCCTCGCATGTTAGGGTTTGGCGGATCAACTTCAGACTCCTGATCTTCGAGGGCGATCGCTTCATTTAGCCTTACCCGTTCCAAACCATAAGTAGAAAGATCAACGCTGTTGAGTAGTTCATCTAGTTGATCCTGGTCTGGATCTTTGACTAACAGTTTGGGGATGAGGAATTTGAGGAACCAGTGGAGCTTTTCCCAGTGGATATTATTGAAGGGCATGATGCAAGCCATCTGCCCGTAGATTTTGACGAACTGCTTGGCTTTAATCTTGAAGTCGATTTTGATTTCTTCTTCAAGTTCGAGTTCTTTGTTGAAGCGGTTGGCGGCAACGTCAATGATGGGGCTGAGTTGATCTGCGGGAGCACTACTGAAGAAGCGATCGTTGAAGATTTCCACTTCGTCCCATTCATAAACCCCTACCTCGTCTAGGCTCTCTTTGAGATCGTGGAGGACGTTAACATCCGTGGCTTGGCTCAGTGAGGTTGCAGTATAGAAGGGATCGAAAGCGGTTTTGATTTCCTCAATAGTGTTGTAGAAATCGAGGATAAAGGTATCGGCTTTGCCCATCTTGTTGTTGCAGCGGTTGAGGCGCGAGAGGGTCTGGACGGCTAACACCGATTGCAGCTTCTTATCCACATACATGGTGTGGAGCAGGGGTTCATCGAATCCGGTAAGGAATTTGTTAGCAACCACCAGGATTCTGTACTCGTCGGTTTTGAATTTGTCGGGGATGTCTTTGCCAGGGAAGCCATTGAGAATGTCTTCGGTGTACTCGTTACCGTCGATGGTCTTTTTGCCAGAGAAGGCGACGATCGCTCCAAAGGGGGCGTTCTCCCGTTTCAAAATCTCGCGGATGGCGAAGAAGTAGCGGATCGCAGATTCGATGTTGCGGGTTACAACCATTGCTTTGGCATGACCTTTGAGTTTTTTAGGTTTCCAGACGCTCTCCAAGAAATGGTTCACCATGACATCCGCTTTGGTGCTGATGGTTTGGTAGTGTCCTTCTACCTTTTCCCGTAGCTTCCGTTGGGCTTTGGCGGTGTCGAACAGGGGATTGTCTTCGATGGATTTTTGGATTTCGTAGTAACTGCGGTAGGTGGTGTAGTTTGCCAGCACATCCAGGATGAAGCCTTCCTCGATCGCCTGTTTCATGGAATAGAGATGGAAGGGGACGAACTTG
>JBMTZC010000133.1:0-10810 GCA_049455215.1 Prochlorotrichaceae cyanobacterium | reverse complement strand
AAGCCCAGCGAGCGCAGCAAGAAGCCCAGCGGGCGCAGCAAGAAGCCCAGCGGGCAGAACAAGAAGCCCAAGCCCGCTATAGTGCGATCGATCGCTTATTGAAGTTGGGTTTAAGTGTGGAGCAAGTTGCAGAAGCTTTAGGGTTTTCTGTAGATCAGGTGAATCAGTCCAACCGCTAAACTATCCGCCAAGAAATCGCGGACTCATCTGAAAAAGCCCCAGACGTGTGGAAAGCGTCGAACAGAAGTAGGGGGGAGGTTTGAGGGAAAACCCTGACTCAGAAGAATACTCGCCAAAGGTTCCGACTTTTGAGAGAATAGAGAATATCAAATTTTACTTAAGATTCTGTTGGGAGGATTTCACAATGATTGATTGGCGACTGGTTGCTGTTTTAGCTCCGATCGTACTTGCGGGAAGCTGGGCTCTCTTTAATATTGCCTCGGCCGCGATCGCTCAATTTCAGCGTATGTTAAATAACCGTAACGCTTAAACTAGGGCGTGTCATCAATTCAGTCCAGAACCCTTACGGTACAGACATGAGCGCGCTAGTCCCTGTTTTACAGCGAGGGGCTGAAACAAGCGCGGCGTAGCCATTGCATTACTAATTGATGACAGCCCCTAGTTTGGGCAACACCCTATAGACCGGGGCGTGGGATGCAGTTCTACGTCCCGGTTAATCGTGTTTGATGGTAAATAGACAACCCGTTCAAGAAGTCAAGTCCTATGGTTCAACTCCTGGCCGGTGATATTGGTGGCACCAAAACGATCCTACGACTATTCGATGGGGATCAAACGATCGCGACAGGGATCTTAGCGGAGGCGGAATATTCTAGTCCTGCCTATCCTGACTTAGTTCCCCTCGTGCAGCAGTTTTTACAGGATTATGCTCACCTTACGCCTCATCCCCAAGCAGCATGTTTTGCCCTGGCTGGGCCGGTGGTGGGACAAACCTGTCAGTTAACGAATCTGAGTTGGAACTTGAGCAGCGATCGCTTAGCCCAGGAATTGAATTTACAAAGGGTTACCCTGATTAATGACTTTGTGGCCGTGGGGTTTGGGGTTTTGGGGCTAGAGCCTCAGGATTTATTTTATTTACAGTCGGTTCCCGCCGATCCCACCGCTCCCATTGGGGTGTTAGGGGCTGGAACGGGGTTAGGGGAATGTTTCCTGGCTCCCTTAGGCCATGGAACTTATCAGGCCTATGCGACAGAAGGTGGTCATACGGATTTTGCACCCCGATCGCCCCTAGAATTTGATCTCTATCAATTTATCTTGAATCGAGCGAGTACGAATCGTGTTTCCGTTGAACGGGTGGTGTCGGGTCAAGGAATTGTCACCATTTACCAATTTCTACGGGAAACGGGAAAATACACCGAATCAGAAGCGATCGGCTCCAAAATTCGTGCCTGGGAAAGGGGAGAGCGACCGGACTTAATGCCGGGAGGATTAATTGCCGGATCCGTTGAGGAAGATTCCCTCTGTCGGGATACCGTTCAACTGTTTATGGATGCCTATGCTGTGGAAGCGGGCAATTTAGCCCTGAAATTACTGCCCTACGGCGGTCTGTACTTGGCGGGGGGCATTGCTGCTAAAAATTTAAGCTGGTTCCAGAACGATCGCTTTTTGCAGATCTTAAAAGCCAAAGGTCGGGTCAGTGGCGTGTTAGATCAAGTTCCCATTGCGGTGGTGTTGAATCCTAAAGTAGGTTTGGTTGGCGCAGCCCTGCACATCAAAGCTATTTTTGACGGAAATTAATCACCCCATCCCAAGCTTGTTGGGTTTGCTGATAGCGATCGAGTTCTTCCAGGTATAGGGAATAGGTCAAATCTTCAGGATTGAGCCGATGTAAGCGTTGGAAAATTTGCTGAGCATCCTGAAATTGTCCCCGCTGTAAACGCTCGATCGCTTCGGCTAGGGGAGAACAGGATTGTTCTTTCTTCTGCCGTTCTTCTGGATCTAAAATTGCATCCAATACCTCATAAATTGCCGTGGGTTGCTGAAACCCTTTAACCCGAACCTGGCCTAAATAGCGCAGACTATAGCGATCGGGAGTTTGCAGATTTTGACGAGTGGTTTCAGAAATTAATAAAGGAGCCCCAAAATATTTTGTTAATCCTTCTAAGCGGGCTGCAAAATTGACCTGGGCTGAGATCGCATCCCCCTGCAAACGGTACGGTTCTCCTAACATCCCCAACATCACCTGCCCCGTATGAATCCCCATCCCAATAGCGATCGGTGCAAAATTCGGGGCTTGGTAATCCTCATTAAAGGCTTGTAACTGCCGAAATTGGGCAACCCCCGCAGCCACTGCAGCATCGGTTCCCGTTGGAAAAATGGCCATAATACCATCGCCAATAAATTTAACAACAAAGCCCTGATGTTCACGAATCGTTGGACTCACAAGCCCTAAGTACCGGTTAATAAAATCAAAATTTTCCTGGGGAGTCATCCGCTCAGATAAATCCGTAAAGGATCGAATATCTGAAAAAGTAATACTCATTTCACGACTCACATAATCCCCTAAATTAATATCTTGAATCTTTGTTTTCTCTAAAAATTCAAAAAATTCGGAGGGAAAAAATCGCGCAAAGGCTTCACGTTGACGGGTCAAAGAGTTAAAGAATTTATCTAATTGTGCAGCCATGCTATTTAAGCTTTCACTGAGGTTTTCCAACTCGATAACCTGAATGGGCTGATCTAAGATAATAGAATGGCTCAAGTTTCCCTGGGCAAAATTTTCTGCAGCTTCAGATAGACGCAACATTCCCTGATTAATCCAGCGGGCTGTAATTAAACCAATGCTAATAACCGCTATCAAAGAAACGCAGGAAAAGATTAAGGTGTTCTGGGTTGTCGCTTCAATATTTTCGAGAAAATCACTGGACGGAACGATCGTAACAATGACCCAGTCTTCGGGATAGGAGCAATCAATTTGGGCAATATTAATCAGGGGTGAATCTGGCGGAGGGGTATTGCACTTATCCTCCTCAATGCGGTAAGGACTGGCTAAAATAAAAAAACGTTCATGATCATAACCAATGCTAAACTCATTAGTATCCGTTATGGCCTCAAGCATTGAAGGTGAAGATTGACCTGGATCAGAGGGTTGGCTTAAATAGTGGGCTGCTGCTGCAATGACAGGATCATCACTCTCAATGGCTTTAATTTGAGTTGCCCCTGAATCGCCAATACGATAAGGTAAACTGGGCACAGAATGGGCGATGAGTCTTCCCGACTTCTCTAAAATAAAGGCTTTACCCGTCTGTTCGATCTTTAAACCTCGTAAAAATTCACTCAATTTTTCCAGACCCACGGAGGTGGCTAAGATCCCACGAATTTGATCAGGAGATTGACAATACTTGGGTAGTATGGAACGGGTATTCCGACAATATAAAGGGGTCGTTAAGTCAATGGAAATCTGATCGGTTTCACTTCTCCATTGATAGGGTTTAGTCCAAGTTGTTTGCTTCTTATCGATCGCCTCTGTGTACCAAAGTTCTTCAAAAACTTCTTGGGCATCTTCTTCTGAAGGGGGTAAGACTTCTTTCGTTTGTCCTAGTTCATCCGGAATAACAGAATACCATTGCCGGGGATTCTCCCGTCTCAGCATAGAAATATCGGGCTGACCTTCCGAATACCCCGCACTTACATATTCGCGGATCTCCAAATCCTCATCAATGATACTGCCATAGCCAATATCTAATAAATCAAAGGTTGAAACTTGATGCCAAAAGACCTGAGACGATCGATCAAAATTCTCAGGTTGTAAAAGTCCCGCCTCGATCGCCTGTAAATTGACCTTTTGAATATACCGAGGAATACTTAAATAGCGATGAACTTCTTGTTCAATGCGATAGTTAATTTCGACGAGCAGCTTATGACTTAGCTCTTGAACATTTTGGTCTCCTTGGCGAAAGGAGAGAAAAATTAGAATACCGCCGGTTAGGGTAATTTGAAAAACAAAGGGAACAACTAAAGCGGTTCTAAGCTTGACGGTTCTCGATGGTTGCAGGAAGGGGGAAATGAATTTCAATCCCCAGGTTTTAAGTTGATTGCGAGCATTCCCGATCGGCATAGGTAGAAAATGCAATACTCATAAGACCTGATTTCTGATAGATAGCAATCCGCAGTCAGTTACAGCGATCCTAAATCAGTTGTAAGGACTAGACTGCTGAAATCGTTGTGTAGTATCTGCCTGGAAGGCATACACTACACAACCCTTATTCTGGCGTGAGTACTCGGGGTTGTCATCAATGAGGATACAATGTTGGTTTTCCACTGAAAGCGGAAAAATTTAAGGGAAGAGTGCGGCACTCCGCGTCGCACTCTTCCGTCTTAAGTGGGTCGCCAAATGTTAATACCGTAACGGTTCTGGACTGAACTGGACTGAATTGATGACGCGCCCTAGTCCTAAGGATAAAAACAGAGTTTGGGAAGTCCCAAATTTTCTGCCCATCCCATCATCAAATTGAGACATTGCACCGCTTGTCCCGCTTGACCCTTAATTAAGTTATCGATCGCCGACAAAACAATGACGCGATTGGTGCGATTATCCACCTCGATGCCCAGATAACAGAGATTGGTACCACAGGCCCACTTGGTTTGGGGATAGCCTCCATCACTTAAAATCTCCACCCAGGTGGCATTGCGATAAAACGCTTCATAAATGGTGACCAGATCCTCTCGCACCAAACCCGGATCCCGCAATTTGGCATAAATCGTGGACAGGATTCCCCGCACCATGGGCATCAGGTGGGGCGTGAATTGCAAGGTCACCGGTTGTCCCGACAAATCGCTACAAATTTGTTCAATTTCTGGGGTATGGCGGTGTCGGGCTACGCCGTAGGCCCCAATGGAGCTATCTGCTTCTGCCAAGAGCATTCCCGTTTTGGCATGACGACCGCCCCCAGAGGTGCCGGATTTAGCATCCACAACAATGCTTTCCAGATCCACTAAACCTTGACGTACCAGGGGGGCTAACCCCAATAAAGTTGCCGTGGGATAACAACCCGGACAACCAATTAAGGAAGCCGTTGCAATGCGATCGCGGTAGAGTTCAGGAAGACCATAGACTGCCTGTTTAGCGATCGCTGCATCCTGACGATCGCCCCCATACCAGGCATTGTAGGTCTCTAAATCAAAAAAGCGATAATCCGCCGAGAGGTCTAAAACCTTACACCCTTTTTCCAATAACTTCGGAGCCATATCATAGGCTAAACCGTTGGGTAGGGAGAGAAAAACCACCTGACAGCGCTCGGCAATCACCTCCAAATCGATCGCTTCAACCCGTAAATTGACCCGTTGACTGAGATGAGGATAGAGACTGGCATAGTTTTTTCCGGCACTACTATCGCCACCTAAATAGGCAATTTCAACTTGGGGATGATCCTGCAGGATGCGCACCAGTTGCACCCCGCCATACCCAGAGGCTCCTACAATCCCTACAGCGACTTTAGATCCAGCAGCTTGACTCATAGACTTCCCTCCCAAACGATTCAGTCGGTTCAATAATGCCGTTAAGCATACCGTATTCCTGGGGGAACCTTGATGAATTGGGGTGGCGATCAGTAATTCTCATTTTGACTAATGCTAGTCAACACCAGGACAAGTCATTACGTTACAAACATCGGAAAAACCAAAGATTTAAAACCCTTGAAACGCTCAGGGGTATTTGATGGGATAATCGCTTCTTTTCGCTAGATGCTGTCATCGCTACTGGATCGAGTCCAAGTCTTAGCGCAATTCAGCCACTGTTTCTAGAGATCCAGCGGTGGGTAAATCAGTCAGGGGTTGAGCAGTGGCGGCATCCACGGGCGGGAGTTGCTTTACCTCTATAGTATCGATCGTATCCATGCGTGGCACCGGAATTTCTAGAACTGGATAGAGCCAACCTGCAAACAGATTGCGGTTGAAGACATGGCGATTTCTGGGGAAAAAGAGGCTGTACATTGCTGTACATTATTTAAACGGAAAGAGGCGCTTTTGTTCTGGGGCAAAGGCTTCGGTCTCCGCGAGGGTGGGGAAATCCCGAATCACCGTGGAGCAGCGCTTAATAAACGATTGCACCCAATCCCTTAACCATTCCTGTTGTTGCGTACTCACTGGTTGTTGAATCAGTTGGGTATTTTCTGCTAAACACGTCACATTGCCAGAGCGATCGATTTGGAACCCTTCTAACCACTTCACCTGAGGGCGACTCGATTTCCAGTAATTGACAATCACCGCTGTGCCTAAATATTTTTTAGCGAAAGAACTTAGCTGGTTAATGCCAAGGAGATATTCTTTCAGGATGCCGACTTCGACAACCTGCTCCTGGCTCGATTGGGTTGATGACTGGCGACTCCGCCCCCCCACAGAAGCAAGACCGCTAGCGATCGGGGCAGAGGTGTCAGCGGGAGGTATAGATTCCCCTGTGGCCAGCCCAAGGTTGCGAGTAGAATTTTCCTTAGTGGAGGTTCCCCCAGTGGAACGGGCACGATTAGAAGAGCTTTGTGCGCCGGCCAAGTAACGTAAGGTTGAAATTGCACTCCCGACATTATCTTCGAGGGTTTGCTTAAAGGTCTTAAAGACTTCCCGATACTCCGCAACGGATAAGGCATTTTCCACCACCACGAGCAGGACTAAGCCATCGGTTAATTTGTAAACATAGGCGCGAACGCCAGAGAATTGGAACTCAAAGGTTTTAAAGGAAGAGGGTGTAGTCTCCAGAACTTGACAAAGTCCCTGGGCTAAGGCTTCTCTTTGCTGCAAATTTAGGCGCTCACTCACCCCATAGAAACAGGGCCGAGACCGTCCATCCATTAATGCCAGTCCGACAATGCTGGGTAACGCTAGAAATTCTTGAACAACCTCCCGCTTCATAATCTTGTTAGAGCCTATACACCTTAAATAAATACTGGACGAGAACGCTGCTCAGAAGGTAAGCCTTCCTCACCCTGTAAACGATCGCTACAGGCTTCTCAACAGATAGAGACAGAGGATCCGGAATAACATCAGTCCCGGAGGGAATTGACCGGAGAAACGCCGATGTACGGCGCAAAGCCTACTCTAAGGGTGGTACCTCATGCAATAGAAAGTGACTATTGCTACCTAGATGTCACCTTATAGAAGAGATTCTAGCGACTTCACCTGCAATCAGGTCAATCTCGACCCATACTCGACCCAGAATACAGTGCAGGTTTGCACAGGTTAACTTCTTATTACAGCAAATATAACGGTTTTCAGGTTTGTGAAACATATATCTTTTTGTAGAGCAGGGGCAAAGCGCCTAGACTAACGGCGATAAATCTGGGTGCCCTGTTGAGGGCAGAGGTCTCTCAGGGTTCCAGAGAATGAACTTTTTGCGAAAAATTAGGAGTATCCTGAAGGTTCCGGCGTGACTTGAACTCATCTCAAACATTTTCAATGGGTTCAATAGGGCGAGTCCTAAGGTATTATCTATCCTAATACCTTAGTGGCTGATGGTTAAGCGCGTTTTGTTCTGTTTCTCTATTCTCTCCTTCCACAACGATGGCTTATGTCGGATCTTCCTTTTACCTTAGATCAACTACGAATTCTTAAAGCGATCGCTACAGAAGGTAGTTTTAAGCGGGCTGCGGACAGCTTATATGTATCTCAGCCTGCGGTAAGTTTACAGGTGCAAAACCTAGAGCGACAGGTGGCTGTTCCCTTGTTCGATCGGGGGGGGCGACGGGCTCAGTTGACGGAAGCCGGACATCTCCTGCTCAGCTATGGTGAGAAAATTCTCAATTTGTGTGAAGAAACCTGCCGAGCGATCGAAGATCTCCAGAATTTGCAAGGGGGGACGCTGATCGTCGGAGCCAGCCAAACCACTGGAACCTACCTCTTGCCCCGGATGATTGGGATGTTTCGCTCAAAATATCCGGATGTCGCGGTACAACTCCACGTTCACTCCACTCGCCGCACTGCTTGGAGTGTGGCCAATGGCCAAGTTGATCTGGCAGTGATTGGGGGAGAAGTGCCAGCGGAACTGCATGATGCTTTAGTTTCCGTTCCCTACGCTGACGATGAATTGGTGCTTATTTTGCCGCCGTCCCATGCCCTAGCCCAGACGGAAACGATCGATCGGGATGATTTATATAAGTTGCAATTTATCAGCCTAGATGCGCAATCCACCATCCGCAAAGTTATTGATCAAGTCCTGAGCCGTCACAGCATCGAAACGACCCGCTTAAAAGTAGAGATGGAGTTGAACTCCATTGAAGCCATTAAAAATGCCGTGCAATCTGGGCTGGGGGCAGCGTTTGTTTCCGTCTCTGCCATTGAGAAGGAATTGAAGCACGGGTTACTGCACCGTGCCCGTATTCAAGATGTGGTGGTGCGTCGGGCCTTACTGGTCATTTATAACCCCAATCGCTATCGATCCAAGGCGGCGGAAGCCTTTAGCCGCGAAATTCTTCCCTGTTTTGCCAGCCATAGCAACTTTGTGAACACCCTCGATAGTTTGCAACGCAATGGCAAAGGAAACAGTATTCCCACCTTGCCCACCACCGTGTTAACAGATGAGCCTCTGTTGGGTTCGGAGTTGCTAGAAGACAGTCGCAAAGAAGATTAACTTGGGGTTCCTGGAACCGAGAAAATTTTACGACGGCGTGGCAAAGCCCCTGTCCTCAACAGAAGCTTTATTTCAAAGAACAGCAAAGGGCTGAAACCATCACAGCATAGACATTCATTGCCAATGGATGACAGCCCCTTAGTCCCCCAGGTCTATTCCTGATGGGAGTTCCTAAGCGAGTGTGATAAAGCCGACGTTGATTTAAGGCTCTTCTGGCGCAGGTAAAGGGGAGTTTTCCGACTTTGACGGCGGCTCTGGGGGCGGTGGTGGAAGATCTAAAGGCTTGGTCAGCAACGGAATGCTTTTAGAGGGGGGATTTGCTTCGGAGACGTTTTCCGATTCAAGCTTTGTGGGAGCCGGTTCTTCTGGGGTAGCGTTAGGACCATAGGTAAGGGCCCAGGATTGACGATAGAGGAGTTCTAGCTCACTTCCGGCACGCCGAAAAACTTTTGCTTGGGTAAAGAGAAACACTTGAAAGAGGCGATAAAACGCTAAACTCACGATCGCTACCACTAGCCCTGCCGCAGTACTAATCAAGGCTTCGCCGATCCCTAGGGTGACTCCTTCCGTAGAGGCAGTGCCCAAGTCCCCAAGGCGAATGTTGCCCAAGGAACGAATCAACCCCAACACCGTACCTAAGAGTCCCAGTAACGGAGCAAGGGCAATGACCGCTTCTAAAAATTTTTCGCCCCGACGCATACCGGCTAATTCTTCATCTGCAGCGGCTTCTAAGGCTAAACGAAAGACTTCTGGATCCGGGTTCGCTAGGCGGAGTGGAGCATACAAGAGGCGACCAATGGGTTGATTATTAAACCGTCGAGCCGCTGACATTGCGCCATTCCAGTCGTAATAGGCAGCTTCTAGCACTTGTTTAACAATTTCTGTTTCTCGGTTTAGGACATTGACCCAGAACCATAACCGTTCCACCGTAATGCTCAATGCCACAATCGAGAGGATAAATAAGGGCCACATGGCAGGCCCACCCTTCTCAAATAATTCCCAAATAGTCACGAACTCGCTCCTCTGCGGCCTTAGCGTGATTTGGCTCCCGATGTTAACGTGAGCCGTCTTCTCCAGAAGTGTATAATACTCTATCGGACTTCCGCCCGGCCCTGCCCCCATCATATCCTTTCGTCCCATGACTCAAGATGATCTGTCGATCCTAGAGGAAGAACTTGAATTAACCAGTCCTCTCGATCGCTGGGAAGAACAAGAACCTGAGCCTCCTCCCGATCCCGATATGGTTCTCCCCCTCCTAAACCGAGAAACCAGTACTCCCCAGGAACGGATTTTAGCAGCTCGCACCTTTTGTCAAATCCAAGATGAACGGGCCGTACCTTTGCTGCTGGATTTTTTGGCAGATCCTTGTCCGTTGCTACGGGTCAGTGTGGCCTATGCTCTGGGGCACAACGCCAAAGTGGAAGTGGTGGATCCCGTCATTGCGCAACTGCGGGTGGATTGGAATGGTTATGTGCGTAAGGGGTTGGTGTGGGCCCTGGGTAATTGTGGAGACGATCGGGGCATTGATCCGTTGCTGGACGTGTTGACCCAGGATATTGCGGCGGTGCGGCTCTGGGCGGCGAGTTCCTTGGGACAACTGGCCCATGTTCGCTATGAAACCATCCTGCGATCGATTCCCGCCTTAGTGAAGGTATTACGCCAGGATCCCATTGCCGTGGTGCGGAGTAATTGTGCTTGGGCTATTGGTCAAATTTGCCAAGCCTTGCCGGCCAACGTTGTGTATGCCACCAGTGTGGACGCCTTAATTGAGGCCTTGGTGGAAGATGAAGACATGAGTGTGCGGGAGGATGCCAAAACTTCTTTACTCAAATTAGGGGATTCCCGAGCCTTGCAGATGATTGAAGATTTGCAGCAAGAGGGATTACTCTGGTAGGAGCGAACTGGTAGAGGAAATTCTAGGTATGAATATTTTTGGTGTTGGACTGCCGGAAATGGTAGTCATCTTTGTTTTAGCACTTTTAATTTTTGGTCCCAAAAAGTTGCCAGAAATTGGGCGTAGCTTAGGGAAAACCTTGCGGGGTTTTCAGGAAGCCTCTAAAGAATTTGAGCAGGAAATTAAGAAAGGGGTGGCAGATCTTGAAAATTCCTCGAAAACGGAAAACACTGTCCAACCCCCTGCCGCTTTAGCCTCCAGTGAACAACCGGTAGTGTCTACCGAAACGCCCCAGTCTGACAATGGTGTTGTCCCCGAACCGGCAGCCAAAACGGAGATTA
>JBMTZC010000132.1:0-10845 GCA_049455215.1 Prochlorotrichaceae cyanobacterium | reverse complement strand
CCCTGATTAAACGTTATTTTATGATTTCATCCCTTGCGGAACGATCGCTTCCCTCTCTACGCCACAACTGGACTCCTGCTGAAATTAAGCAACTTTTGCAAACCCCCTTACTAGACCTGGTGTATCAAGCCCAACAGGTGCATCACCAGTACCACGCCTCTAACGATATTCAACGGGCTACCCTCCTCAGCGTCAAAACGGGGGGATGTGCCGAAGACTGCGCCTACTGTCCTCAATCGGCTCATTATGAGACAGAGGTGTCGAGCCACCGCAGTTTAAGTGTGGACATGGTGCGGGAGAAAGCTGAACAGGCCAAGGCAGCAGGGGCAAGCCGTTTCTGTATGGGCTGGGCCTGGCGAGAAATTCGTGAAGGACAAGATTTTGAAGCCATGCTGGAGATGGTTCGGCAGGTGCGCGACCTGGATATGGAGGCCTGTGTCACGGCGGGAATGCTCAATCAATCCCAAGCCGATCGCCTAGCGGCGGCAGGGTTGACGGCCTATAACCACAATTTAGATACCAGTCCAGAGTTCTATGGCGAAATCATTGGCACCCGCACCTATGACGATCGCTTAAACACCCTCCATTGTGTGCGCAATGCCGGTTTAACGGTATGTTCCGGCGGCATTATTGGTCTGGGAGAAACCCTAGAGGATCGGGTCGGGCTTCTGCAGGTTTTAGCCAATCTCGATCCCCATCCCGAAAGCGTGCCCATTAACGTTTTGGTGCCCGTCCCCGGAACCCCACTCCAAGAGCAGCCCCCGGTGGATTCCTTAGATTTAGTGCGGATGTGTGCCACGGCACGGATTTTGATGCCCCGCGCCAGGGTTCGCCTCAGTGCCGGACGATCGCAACTGAACCGAGAGGCCCAAATTCTTTGTTTTTTAGCGGGAGCCAATTCCGTATTCTATGGCGACAAATTACTGACGACCGGCAACCCCGATTGTCAAAGCGATCGACAATTATTTGCAGACTTAGGTCTCCAACCCTAGATCCATGACCGCCCAGATTGAGGGGAATCCCCTGGCAAAAGTGACCTGGCTCTCTTGCTCGGGTCTGTTGATTTGTTAGGGTAAAGGAATCCGATGGGGTACCTCGAGGAATGATGGCGGGTGGCTGCGCTGCCCACCCAGGTTTGCCTTGTTCGGGATGCCCTATTGTTTAGAAATATTCTTCAGGAAAAAGATCATGACTCAAGTACAGACCCGCGTAGATGTCTCTAATCTCTCCTTGCCCCTCGTCGCCGCTCCCGGTAGTGTGGCGGCAACCGAATTGCGTCCTTGGGGTTCCTTTACCATTCTCGAAGAAGGTCGGGGCTATAAAATTAAGCGGATTGAAGTGAAGCCCGGTCATCGTCTTAGCCTACAAATGCACCACCACCGCAGTGAGCATTGGATTGTCGTCTCCGGTACGGCTCGGGTGGTTTGTGGAGAAGCCGAAATGTTGCTCTCCAGCAATCAATCCACCTATGTGCCCCCCTGCACCAGCCATCGCCTCGAAAATCCTGGGGTTTTACCTCTGGTTCTTATTGAGGTACAAAATGGAGAATACTTAGGAGAAGATGACATCGTTCGATTCCAGGATGACTATGCCCGAAACCAGTCCTGATTTGCCCCTTCAGTTTAGTCCCGCAGCGATCGCTGAAATTCGGCGGTTTTGTCGCCAGCGGGGCTACACAACTGCTCAAATTCGTTTAAATATTGCCCCGGGTGGCTGTCAAGGCTATCACTACACCCTTGATTTTGCCCCAGGGGTGATTCAGAGCAGCGATTGGTCTTATTCCGGAACCCCCGCCGCCAACGACCTCCAGATTGCGATCGCCCCGGAGGCTGTGACCGCCCTGCACGGCGCAACGCTAGACTACGCGGAAGATTTAATGGGGGGCAGTTTTCGCTTCCAAAATCCTCCCGTCCAGGGTCTCTGCGCCTGTGGTTTATCCTTTGTCCCCTCTGCCGCCGCAGCCCCGTCTCATCGCTCTGCTGAGGTGGAATCATGATCCTTACCTCGGTTTGGAGCACCTTAACCTTCTCTTGGATTCCCTTGTCCGAATGGTATCGCCGCAGCTTTTTATTTCGCACCTTAGGGTACTTTGCCGCCTGGCGACAGGGGAGTTGGCTGTTGCAGTGGAGCGATGGGATTGGGGCCGTTCTAATCAGCCTTGTCCTGCTGTTAGTCCCCTTTGTGCCCAATAGCCTCACCGCAATCTTTTTGCTGGCGGTGGCCGCCTTTTGGGGTGTTCTTACCTTTACGACCCCCGTGGGCCAGGGCATCACCCCCACTCAACTTTTGGTCACCCTCTACTGGGGCATTGCGACGATCGCCACGGTCTTTTCCCCTGTGCCCACCGCCGCGTTATCCGGCTTATTGAAACTCACCCTTTATATTCTCTTTTTTGCCCTCGCCGTTCGGATTCTGCGGCAACCCCCTTGGCGCAATCGCATCATGACGGTCTATCTCCTCACCGCGATGGTGGTTAGCGCTTACGGCATTCGTCAAGCCTTTTTAGGGGCCCGTTCCCTGGCCACCTGGGTTGATCCGACCTCTCCCCTCGCGGACACTGTCCGGGTCTACAGCTACCTGGGGAACCCCAACCTGTTGGCGGGATACTTAATTCCAGCGGTCTGCTTTAGCATTGCCGCCTGTTTTGCCTGGCAAGGCTGGGGCTGTAAAGCTTTGGCGGTGGGGATGAGTGTCCTTAACCTTTCCGCCTTAGTGCTGACCTACAGTCGCGGGGGCTGGATTGGCTGTGTCATTGCCCTGTTGTTGTTGTCCGTCCTCTTGCTCTATTGGTTTAGCCAGCGCTGGAGCGTCTTTTGGCAAACCTGGGCCGTCCCCCTCGTCTTGTTGGGCTTAAGTGTGGGCATTGCCCTGGCGGTTCTGGCCTTAGAGCCGTTGCGGGTCAGAGTCCTCAGTATCTTTGCGGGGCGGGAAGATAGTAGTAATAATTTTCGTATTAACGTGTGGGCCGCCGTTATCGAAATGATCCGCGATCGACCCTGGCTGGGCATTGGCCCCGGTAATAGCGCCTTCAATAAGATTTATCCCCTCTATCAGCGTCCTCGGTTTACCGCCCTCAGTGCCTATTCCATCTTTTTAGAACTTGCCGTCGAAACCGGAGCGATCGGCCTGCTCTGTTTTAGTTGGCTCCTTTTTACCACCTTGGCCCAAGCAGGACGGTATCTGAACCAGGCTCGGCAGGGGCTCAGTACTCTCCCCCCCGCACAAATCTATTGGCTCTTAGGGAGCATGGCCACGATCGCAGGAATGCTGGGGCATGGTCTCGTCGATACGGTGTGGTATCGTCCCCAAATTAGTACCCTGTGGTGGTTTAACCTGGGACTGATTGCCAGCTACGCCCCCTCCTTAAGCCCCACCTCCCAGGCAACTCACCTTGCAGACTGAGGGAACAAACCCCTTAAAATGGGTTAAAACTGACCTGCTCTATTCCAAGCCCCTCTTTTTACCCCTGTGGTTAACATTAAACGTCCCCGCAAAGCTTCTCCGTGGTCTACCTTAATTGCCCCATGGCAAGAAATGGATTGGTTTTTGCTGATTCTGACGGTGGGGCTCACGGGCTTTGGCGGCGTGATGATTCGCAGCACCGAATTGAACTTTGGGTGGACGGATTGGTGGCAACATTGGCTGATGGGAGGGGTGAGCCTCCTCGCGGCATTGTCTCTGGCGCGGATGCGCTACGAACATTTACTGCGATGGCAATGGTGGATTTATGGCTTCACCTGTCTGTCCCTCTTAGCGGTTCGGTTTGTGGGTACTTCCGCCCTGGGGGCGCAGCGCTGGATTAGCATTGGTGGGTTTCACATTCAACCCTCAGAATTTGCCAAAATTGGGGCCATTATTATCCTTGCCGCCAACCTGAGCGTCACCACCGCCTCCAGCCTAGAGGCAGTTTTTCGGACTTTACTGATTATTTCCGTACCTTGGGGGCTGGTCTTTCTTCAGCCTGACCTGGGAACCTCCCTTGTCTTTGGAGCCATTACCTTCGTCATGCTCTACTGGGCGGAGGCCCACTGGGGCTGGCTCGTCTTAATGCTGTCCCCGTTAATTTCCGCCATTTTATTTGGCGTGTGGCTACCGGGTTGGTTTGGCTGGCTCATCTTGATTGTCATTATCACCTACCTCAGCCTGCCGGAATGGCGCATTGCACCCCTGATTACCTTAATTGCTAATTTGCTCTGTGGCGGCTTGGGGAACTGGTTTTGGTTCAATTTATTAAAAGATTACCAGCGCGATCGTCTCATTCTCTTTTTAGATCCCAGTAAAGATCCCCTCGGGGGAGGTTATCACCTCATTCAGTCCCGCATTGCCATCGGTTCAGGGCAGTTGTGGGGGCAGGGGCTCTACCAGGGCAGCCAAACCCAGCTAAATTTCATTCCAGAGCAACATACGGACTTCATTTTTTCGGCGATCGGAGAAGAACTCGGGTTTGTGGGGGCAGGGCTCTTAATTTTTATCTATTGGCTCCTCTGCTTACGGCTCGTGATTATTGCCCAAAACGCCAAGGACAACTTTGGCTCCCTCTTAGCGATCGGGGTGTTAGCCATGATTGTTTTTCAGGTGATGGTGAATATTGGCATGAATATTGGTCTGGCTCCGGTCACGGGAATTCCTTTGCCCTGGATCAGTTATGGACGATCGGCGTTGCTGACCAACTTCATTGCGATCGGGATTGTGGAATCAGTCTTCAACTATCGGCAACGTCCTAAGTTTTAGGCATCAATATAACTATAAAAATAGAAGCCTAAGATAAAAAGAAAGTCTCATGCCAAGCCCCAAGTTCCTTAGTAAATGTTTTCTATCTTATATACAAGATTTTTGGCAAACGGATGGTAAAAATTTATGAATGAACTAGAAGATAAAATAAAAAAGGTTGTTGAAGTCATTATTCAAGCCTTAAAATCACAAAAAGATAAAGAAGGTTGGTCTACATTAGCGATCCAAAAACTGAATAATGCTTCACGATTAGATTCAGAAGACATTAAAAATAATATTAGGAAACTTATCGAAGGGGAAAATGAGTCAATTATCTTAGACAATAGTAAACGACTCATTAGTAAGCTTTTTTCAGATAAATTCTTAACTTCTTCGTCTCATTCTGAATTAATTGCTTTGATTCAATCTAATCTAGATAATACTTCCAGATCTTCTCATCTATCAACAGGAATGATTTTACTAGATGCGGATCAACTCAGCCTTGATCGAGATACGGAAATACAGTTAGAAAAACGAGCAAATTGTAAAATTCTATATCGTATAGCATTTGCTAATTGGAAAAATAAAAACAATGATCGTTCTTTACATGAGCGTCACTACTTATTGATTCATTTACCGAGTGGTAGAGATAAAGCAGATGGTGGAATGATGATGTTTGGATCTTCAGTTCGACATCACTACCCTGATGTAAATTGTCTCTTCATTTGTTCTAATGATACAATTTTCACCTCTTTAGCAATGCGCCTGACAGAGCTTAATTTGCAATCCTATACGGTTAATCAAATTGGTTCTGAAGTCCATGTCAAAAGCCTAGATGGAGTTGAGTCCTGGAAAATTCAACCCTTAGTACCGATCGCTCATTTACTAGAGCGAGTCAAAAATATCATCAGACAAAAATCTAATGCTTGGATCTTGATCAGCGTGATTGAAGAGTCGTATGTGCAGGAGCATGGGCATTCATTTAAGGAAGACTTACAAGATAGAGATAAGTATAATTCCCTGCTTGAATTCTTAAAACATTATCCAAAACATTTTGTAGTGCATATTGTCAATGAAGAGGAGTTAGATATTCATGTGATGCTATTCCAAGCATCTGACACGTTAAAAGAGACAAATTTAGATGCTAAAAACATATCTTCTGAAGAAAATAAACTTGATAATACAGTTGAGATATTTCAACAAAAAATTGTGAAAATTATAGAATCTCTTATTCAAAATTCTAAATCAGAAAGACCTATTAATCTCAATGAGCTTGCGAGTGCTTTTTTCAAAACTTATCAAGTACCCATTAATAAAGCAAGCATGAGCGCAACTAATCAACGATTCATCGATGCTTTGTCAAAACAGAAGTTACCCCAAATACAAGCCAAAAAAGAGGGGATAATTTGGTGGATTTCGTTACATAAGTAAGTTTCTTGTACTACTTATGCTGAACTATTGGTTCAGGAATTAGATTCTAGTACCAGCACTCTAATTCTGTTGGCCCGGTTGACAATAGTAAAAGTTAGACCCGTAGCCCGGTGCTTTGACCTGGACTTGGGCAACACAGCCTAAAGCCTCAACCGAGGAGGGTGCGGCAAAGTTAATCAACCCCAAGAGGTAAGGCTCTTGCCGTTGCTCTAAAATCGTTGCTAATCGATCGTTTTCGGCACTTTGATCAGACAGTAAAAGAAATTGAGGTTCAGCGGTAAAGGGAAACCCAGGCGCTTGACGATCGTGTTGCCATTGCCACGCTAAACTCATCAAATAGCCTGTATCCCCATGATTTTCGTAGGGTGTGGTGAAAATGAGGGGCAGCGTTTGGGCAGAGAGTGTTTGGGCGGAGGATGGGGGGTATTGCTCGATCAGATTAGCGAGAAAACGATCGCTTTGTTCCGATTTCTGAAAGGCCAGATTTGTGGAGACACTGAAACTTCCCAAGAGGGCAATCACATATAAGCTAATCAGGGTCTTGCGAGACTGAGGATATTGAAAACCTTGCCAGGCAAACGCTAAACCAAAGCCTAAAATTAAGGCGGGAAAGTAAACAAACTGATAACGAGGCGCAACACTCAAATCGCTATTGAGTCCATAAATTAAGCCCAGAAAAATTAAGCCATTCACCCCAACAAACTGCAGCAACATTCCCAGAAACGGGGTTTTGTCCCACCAAGCCTGCCATAGAAACCGGAGACTATAGAAAAATGCCCCCAGGACGATAATCCCAGAGGCGATCGCGACTCCACCGGGTACGCCTTCTACGGGTAAGAGCAGGATGGCCGTTAACACCCAGAGCAGCAACCGTCCGAGGGGCGCAAACAATTCCCGTCTTTCCAGCCAGGTGGTTAAACTGGTGCCCCCAATGCCTTGCCAGGTGGGCAACCACAGTAGGGCAGTGGCGATCGTGCCCAGGGCGACCACACTCAATCGCTGTCCCCTTGCCCAAAGTTGTCCCGGACTCTGTTCCGGATTGGGAGACCCCCGAACTCCAAACCCGAGGGAAATGATCAGAAGAACGGCGGCGGCCAGGAGATCGATCCCGTAAAAGAAATGGGTGGCTAAGCCTAAACTATTGACAACAATCCAGGCAAAAACCAACCACCAGGGTAGCGGCCGGGGTTGAAGCGATCGTTCCAAACAGTAGAGCAGAGCTAAGATCCAGAGGACACTGAGGGTATAGTGGCGTGCTTCCTGGGACAGATACACCCCGAAGGGAGAGAGCGCCATGAGTGCCGTACAGGCTTGACTGGCCCACAGGGAAAACGCCTGAGTCCGAGTCCACTGTCGGATAAGGGCATAGGTGAAGGGAATGGCCAAAACCCCAAAACAGACACTGAAAAGCCGCGCTGCGCTGATGGAAACCCAGCCATTTGTGCTAGGGGGGAAGAGGTGCAACCACAGATGCAGCAACAAAAAAAACAAGGGCGGGTGGTTGCTTTCCTGGTGGAGACGATCGATAACTGCCGCGAACTGCAGACCCTCCGGCGGTTGGAGTGGGCTGAGGAGCGTTGCGATGGGCATGGTGAGATCGAAAGGAATCTGTTGATACCCATTCCCCAAACTGAAGACTAAGGTAGACCACTCATCTCCCCAGATGGGCTTCAGGGTCAACCCCTGAAATCGGAGTAGGAAGCCGAGCAGGGTCCAAAAGATCACCAGAAGCGTTTGGCGGTGAACAAACATGAATGGATCTACAACCGCTGCAAGCGATCGCGGATGATGGCTGCTTGGGTCTGGGCTTCTGCCAACAGTGCCCGTGTATTAGCAATCAGCTCCTCTGGAGCTTTGTTGACAAAACCAGGGTTATTTAAGCGGTTCTCAAACCCCACAATATCTTTATCCAGTTTCGTCAGTTCTTTTTGTAGCTTGGCTTTAAAGCTCTCCAGATCCACGACCCCCGCTAAGGGCAAGGCAATCTGGACGGTGCCCGTGACCCCCACTAAACTTTGTTGAGGAATTTCAGTGACATCGGTAACGATCGCTAGATTTTCAACCTTCGCCAAATCTTGGATATAGCGAGAGCCGATCGTTAAAATTTCCCGTTCCTGGGCATTCTCACTGTGGCAAATGGCATTCACTTTAAGGGCGGGTTTCACCTGTGCTTCTGCCCGCAGGTTTCTGATAATCCGAATCGTGTTTGTTAACAGTTCAAAGGTTTGCTCCAGATCCGGATCTAGCCACTCTGAAACCACTTCAGGGTAAGCTTGTCGCGCTAAAAATTCGGTATCCGATCGCTGGGTAAGGGTATGCCAAATTTCCTCCGTGATATGGGGCATAAAGGGATGCAGCAGCTTTAAAATTCCCTCCAGCACCGTCGCCAGAATGGGTTGCACCGATCGCTTTTCTTCGCCACCGGCCCAGAGGCGAGATTTTGCCAATTCAATATACCAATCGCAAAAGTCACCCCAGATAAATTCGTATAACCCCTTCGCCGCTTCTCCCAGACCATAGGTTTCAATTTGGGATCGGGTTTGTTGCACCGTGTAGTAATAGCGAGACAAAATCCAGCGATCGCTTAGGTCTAAAGTCTCCCGTTGTTCCACCGAAAGCTGACCTAAACTCTCCGGGGTTTCTCCTGCTAAATTCATCAAAACAAACCGCGAAGCATTCCACAGTTTATTGGCAAAATTACGACTCGCCTGCACGGAAATGGACTCATCGGTTTTCCGATCGTATTCCAGACGAATATCTTGCCCCGCTCCCGCCACTTCTTTGATTAAGGTATAGCGCAGCGCATCCGTCCCATATTTCTCAATCAGCAACAGGGGATCAATGCCATTGCCCGCCGATTTGGACATTTTCTTATTATTTTCATCCCTGACTAGCCCGTGAATATATACATCCTTAAAGGGCATTTGTTTCGTGAAGTGCCCCGCCATTAAGGTCATGCGAGCCACCCAGAAGAAAATGATGTCAAACCCCGTCACCAGAGTGGTGGTGGGATAATACCGAGCTAAATCCGCCGTTTCCGCCGGCCAGCCCATGGTGGAAAAGGGCCACAGTCCCGACGAGAACCAGGTATCCAGGACATCCGGATCCCGCTCCAGTTGCACCCCTGCCCCAAACAGCGCTGCCGCTTTGGTCTGGGCTTCTGTTTCATCCAGAGCCACCACAAAAGGCGTATTGTCCCGAATTTCTCCCTCCGTTTCACTCACCGCATACCAGGCGGGAATTTGATGCCCCCACCACAACTGCCGCGAAATACACCAGTCCTTGAGGTTCACCAACCAATCCCGGTACACCTTCGTCCAGCGCTCCGGCACAAACCGAGGGGAAGAGCGATCGTCTAACCAGGAGAGGGTATCTTCTGCTAGCGGCTTAATTTTGACAAACCACTGGGTCGAAATCAGGGGTTCAACGGGCACTTTACCCCGATCGCTGTAGGGGACGGTGTGGCGATAGTCCTCAATTTTGACCAGAAAACCCTGCTCCTCCAAAGCCTGTACCACGGCTTTCCGGGCATCATAGCGATCGAGTCCGGCGAACGCCCCCGCATTCTCATTCATGCTACCATCTTTGTTCATGACATTGATGAAGGGCAGATTGTGACGTTTACCCATCTCAAAGTCATTGGGATCGTGGGCCGGAGTCACCTTCACACAGCCCGTGCCAAACTCCCGATCCACCAACTCATCCGCAATCACGGGAATTTCCCGCCCCACCAAGGGTAAAGTCAAAGTCTTCCCAATGAAGTGGCGATAGCGATCGTCCTCCGGATTCACCGCCACCCCCGTATCTCCCAACATCGTCTCCGGCCGTGTCGTCGCCACCTCCAGATAGCCCGACCCATCCGTCAAGGGATAGCGGAAATGCCAGAGATGACCATCCACCTCCTTCGGCTCCACCTCCAGATCCGACACCGCCGACTGACTGGCGGGGCACCAGTTCACCAGGTAATTGCCCCGATAAATCAGCCCCTCCTCATACAGCCGATTAAACGCCGTTAACACCGCCTGGGATAGCCCCTCATCCATCGTGAAGCGCTCTCGGCTCCAGTCCACCGAGACCCCCAACCGCCGCTGCTGATTAACGATCGTCCCGCCGGACTCCTCCTTCCACTGCCAAGCCCGTTCCAAAAACTTTTCCCGGCCCACATCTTGGCGGGTTTTCCCCTGAGCTTTCAGTTCCTTTTCCAGAATCGTCTGCACCGCAATACTGGCGTGATCCGTCCCCGGCAACCAGAGGGTATTGCAGCCAATCATACGGTGATAGCGCACCAGCACATCAATCAACGCACTCTCAAAAGCGTGGCCCATGTGCAAACTGCCCGTCACATTCGGTGGCGGAATCACCACGCAATAAACCGGCGCTTCGGAGTTTACATCTGCCGTAAAAGCGTGCTGGGTTTCCCAAAGGTGCTGCCAGCGGCTTTCTGCTTCCTTGGGTTCGTATTGAGAGGGGAGATTGAGGGGTTCCGGGGTCATAGATATTTTCACCAGACAGCGCTTTTAAGTGTGCCACAGGATGCAGACCTTGGCTCAAGGTTCGTCGATTCCAAAATATAATGCGGTGAACAGACTGAATGGTTATGGTCAGATTGGAATTTATTCACCCCTAGAGATGGGCGCATCTCATACTTGGGGGGGGGAGGATTCGCGGTACGCTGGTACAGCCCTCCCTATGTATAAATCAAAA
>JBMTZC010000131.1:0-10900 GCA_049455215.1 Prochlorotrichaceae cyanobacterium | reverse complement strand
CCTTATTCACTTCAAAGTAGGGATTTTCTGTGGTCGCTCCAATGAGAATAACCGTACCATTCTCCACCCAGGGTAAGAGGGCATCCTGCTGGGATTTGTTAAAGCGGTGAACTTCATCAATAAAGAGTAAGGTAGTTTTTTGGTAGTAATTAAACTGCTCCTGCGCCGTAGCGATCGCTTCGCGGATGTCTTTAATGCCCGCCAGCACTGCATTCAAGCTGAGGAAATGGGATTGGGTGGTCTGGGCAATGATGCGGGCCAGGGTGGTTTTGCCCGTACCCGGTGGGCCATGGAAAATTAAGGAGGAAAGCTGATCCAGGGTAATGGCCCGGCGTAGCAGTCGGCCGGGGGCAATGATGTGTTCCTGACCCACAAAGTCCTCTAGGCTGCGGGGCCGCATCCGATCCGCGAGGGGGGCTTGGCGTTGGCGGCGTTGTTGGGCGTGGTGGGCAAAGAGATCCATAAGGGCAATCCAGCCTTAGCGAGGTTGAACCCGATCGCCTGCGGCGACGGTTTCGGGATAGGCAATCACCGTCTCTCCGGCCTTCAGTCCCTTGGTCACGGCGGCATCAAAGGTATTGCGTAGACCAATTTGGACAGGAGTTTGCTTGGCGCGGTTCTGCTTCACCACAAAGACACAGGTCTCCGATGCGCAGGGAAAGAGGGCACTCAGGGGAACGATCGGAGCCTCGGCAATTGCATCGATCACAATTTGACTATCTACCCGGTAGTTATCTCCCAAGGGCACCTCAGGGTCAGTAAAGTGAGCAATCACATTAACCCGCTGCTCCTCCACCCCCAAGGCGGAAATTTTCGTAAAGGCACTGGGTTCCACCGTCGTCACTGCTGCCCCTAAGCGATCGTCGCCGCCCCACTGATCAATGTAAATGCGATCGCCGGGCTCAATTTTCACCGCATCCCGCGACAGTACATCAATGACAATTTCTAACTGGTGGGGATCTCCCAGTTCCAGGAGGGGTGAACCCGCCGTAACATAGCGGGCACTTTCTTCGAGAATTCGCAGCACTTGCCCCGTAGTGGGAGCGGTAATGGCGGTGCGGCGGGCCTCATCCGCTAGACGATCGAGTTCGGCTTCCGTCTGGGCAATCTCGGCCCGATAGGCGGACAGGAGATAGTCCGGGTCTTGCTGCTCTGCCCGCAGCAGCGCTAAGGACTGTTGAGCCTCAGCCATGGCGGCGATGGCACTCTGAAGTTCCTGTTGAGCGGCTTTGTGCTCCTGCTCTCGGGCCGTAAAGCTTAACTGCGCCGCCTCTCGGGCCTGTTCGGAAATGGCACCTTGGGTCGCCAGATCAGTGGCCCGATCGCGATCGTGACGGGCCTGCTGTAAGCGGGCTGCGGCACTGGCCACTGCCGCTTCCACTCGTTTCTGCTCCGCTTGAGCGGCGGTAATGCGGCTTTGAGCCTGTTGCAGGGCCGCCGCTTTGGGGCGTAGGGTTTCCACTCCCCGAATCTGCGCTTGTAGTTCCTGGATCCGGGCTTGGCTGGCTTGGACAGCACTGTTCAGTGGCAGGGGATCAATCTGGGCAATCTGCTCATTGGCGGTCACCCGATCCCCCACTGCTAGGTCAATGCGGCTTAAACGACCATCGACCGGAGCGGAAACAATGAAACGATCGCGGACTCGGGTGCGTCCCTCCGCCTCCACCGTGACCTCCAGGGAACCCGCTGGGACGGTGATCAAATCCACCCGTTTCGGACTGGGACGCAGTGACCAAACCCCGATTCCCACCAGGGTGACAGCCCCTAACCCATAGAGCCAACCCCGTCCCCAGGGCGGTATGCCCAGCGGGAATCGGGCGGAGGTTTTTGGCGGCGTGGACTGGTCAAGGGGGGAACGATCGAGGGGGGCGGATTCCTCCGGTGGCTGGGGCAGCTTGAGATCGTGGGTCATCGGGTTGCTCCTACTCGCGGGTTTTCATGACGGTCACCAGGTCAAGTTGGTTGACTTGTCGCAGAATTAGCCAACCGGAGATCACAGCAGCGATCGTGATGACAGCGATCGCCATCCCATAGGTGAGGGGGGTCACCACCAAGGGCCAACGATACAACTCCGTATCGTAAAAAAAGCTCATTAAAGCGGCCAAGCCAAAACCAATCCAGCACCCCAGCGGAATAGCCACCCCCATCAGTAAGGCCTGCTCTCCCAAAAGGATAAAACCCACCTCTGCCCGGGTGAACCCCATAATCCGCAGGGTGGCTAATTCCCGCCCCCGCTCGGATAGCGCAATCCGGGCGGCATTGTAGACCACGCCAAAGGCAATCACGGTGGAAAAGATCACCAGAACACTGGTAAAAATCTGGAGGTTCCCCATAATAATTTCTTGAAAACGATCGACACTGGTTTTTCGCAGGGCCACACTGGCAATCGCCGGAGTTTCCTTGAGCCGTTGGTAAATAGCCTCGAGGGCTTGGGGTTCCACCTTCAAATAGGCCCCCGACAGGGTCGTATCCTCCCGCAGCAGTTGACTCAGAGCCGAAAGATCCATGTAAGCCGCAACCCCAATCCATTCCTGAACCAGTCCCTCCACCCGCACCGATCGCGTGGGTCGTGATCCCTCCAGCACTTCGATCGTCAGGATGTCCCCGGGGGTTACGCCGAGGAGGGTGGCGAGTTTATCCGTTAAGAGAATGCCCTGAGGGGGGAGATGGACTAAGTTTAAATCACGATCCATTAAGCGCCGTAACTGACTATCCCTGGGGAGCCCCGTGAGTCCCCCCCGATAGGTGCGCTGCTGAAAGCGGAGACGAGCCGGGACCACCCGAAAAGGTTCTGCGCGGATTACCCCGGGGAGGTGCAGCAGGTCAAACTGGGCACGGTGGGAGAGGGGTTCCGTAAAGGACAGGGTGATGTCCTGTTGCTGAATCTCCTGAAACTGGACGCGGATTAGATAACTGATGGCATCCTCAAAGGAGTGACCCACCACCAAAATCGCCACGGCGAGGGCCACCCCCAGAATATTCAACCCGGCTTTGATGGGCTGACGCTCCACATTGCGGAGAATGATGCGTCCCGCCGGAGAAAAGAACCGCTGTAGCCCGAACTGTTCCACCAAGGTAGGGCGAAAGACCTTCGGGGGTTCGGGACGCATGGCCTCCGCCGGCGGTAACTGGATCGCCTGCTGCACCGCCAGAACAGCACCCAGGATTGCCGCCAGAAAACTAACACCGAGGGAGATGATGACTAGACTCGGCTCCACCGCAAAGGTGAGCACCGGGAAGTGGTAGTAGTTCGCATAGTTGCGGGTAACGGCTTCCCCCATCCAGAGCCCCAACCCTAACCCCAGCAAGCCACCGAGCATCACCACTAAGGTCACGAGTTTGAGGTAATGCAGCCCCACTTCCCCGTTGCTGTAGCCAAAGGCTTTGAGCACCGCAATTTGATCCCGTTGGGTACTGACCAAGCGCCCCAGGAGAAGATTCAGCAAAAAGGCCGCAATGCCCAAAAAAATGATCGGCATGACCACCGCAGTAGCTTGCAAACTGGTAATTTCATCGGAGAGAAAACGATGGGAGATCTGATCCTTCCGCCCGTAGGCTCCTAGCCCTCCATACTCTTCCAGGAGGCGATCGAGTTGAAACAGCACCTCCGGTTCGCTGGCATTGGGCGTAAGGGATATGGAAAGATCGTTAAAAGCTCCTTCCATATCAAAGGCTAGCCCGAGGGCTTCCCGTCCCATCCACATCACCCCAAAGCGCTGGTTGTCCGGCAGGAGGTCAGTGCCCCGAATTTCGTAGACATATTCCGGAGAGAGGGCAAGGCCGACAATTCGCAGGGCTTGCCAGCGACCATTCACGATCGCTCCCAAGGAGTCCCCTACGGATAAATGATTCGCCGCCGCAAAGGTTTCACTGAGAATCACCTCATCCCGTTGCCCCGGTCTGACAAAACGCCCTTCCCGCAGTGCCAAGCGATTCAACAACGGCAAGAGTTGTCCCGATTCCGATCGTTCCGGCAGCGAAATCAACCGTCCCGTTGCTGGTTCCTGCAGACCAGGAATATCAACAATGACATCCCGCACCACCCGCGTTTGCACCTGTTGCACCCCTGGAATCGTTAAAATACGCTGTCGCAGATCCTCTGGAGCCCGCTTTACCTGCACGAAAACATCCCCAAAGCGATACTGGCTGTAATAGGTCTGCTGGGTCAATTGCAGGGAATCGTAGGCACTCAACATGGTGACCATACTGGCAATACCACAGGCCACAATCAAAACGATCGCCATGACCTGTCCCCGGAGGTGCAAGAGATCACGAATGAGTTTGCGATCGAGGGAGAGCATGGTTAAGGTTGCTAATCCCTTACATTACAACTGACGGCCAAAATCACGATCGTAGGGGAATGCAACATCCGGAACAAATTCTTCCGTTGCCCCTGGATTAATCTTAACAAATTGCACCTCATCCATGAACATTTCCTGAATGTCCGAAACCCCAATCAATTTGAGGTATTGCCTCAACAAATGATGGGCTGCCTCAATCGTATCTACACGAAAATTTAACCGAAACAAAAAAGCATTGGAGCGCTGCATTCGCGCTGTCTCATCTTCTGATAACGCTTCCCAAATTTTGAGAATCACGCCCTGTGGAGTCTTTTGGATTTGATAATGAAGCTGGTACGCTTGGTTCATTAGGGTAAAGATTTCGCTGAGCCAACCTCCCTAGGGGTGGTTATCAGTTAGCGATAAATGCCGATACTGTACTGGTTTCAGCCCCAAGCTGTAATACTGGGACGGGCGCAGCTAATGTCGATACCGTAAGGGTTCTCATCTGGCACCTCGATTCATTATGGCGTGTGGCTTCGCCACCTGCCACAATCCTGGCTCTCCCTATTACGGTTTAGCTCCCTTTCTGAGTAGCCAATAAGTTAAAAACCCGTCACCATCCCGAGGATAGGATTATGCCCCTAAAAGTTCCAAGCGGATTGGAGAATAAGAGGATTTATTCTAGATCGATCGGGAGCCAATTGGTTCACTAGACTCAGGAAACCATAGAATTACAGGCCTACCCCTGTTACTTCACTCCTCTGCCTGGGGCTCAGGATCTTCCTTCTTAGTTCCTAACACCCGTCCCACCGATTCCCGAGAAGCTTCTGCGCCAAACCCCCAGGCTAAAAGACCAAAATAATCCGCAAAAGGACGAGACCCAAAGGTGGGATTTTGCAGATACAGTTCCTGAAACCCTGAACTGGCTAAAAAGGCAATAAAGACCGCCGAGGTTGCATAGGGAAAAATGACCTTCAGTCGCAACCAAGCGATCGCTTCCTCTACCCCATTTGCAAAGGCCTTCCACCTTGCCCGAGTTCGCCCCAAAAACTTGCCCTGGGGAAAAAGGGTAATGGGCTGTTTAGTCATTCTCATCTTAGGAACCTGGGGTACCTGAACCGAAACCTGAGGATGGACTACGGTTTTCGTCTGAGACTGATAATTGAAAGCTTGGCTCAGGGCTTCTATTCGATCATGCAACGCCTTCATTCCCGCCTCTAAGGTGTCCTCAGCAGGAAATGGATCGGTATTGCTGAGCTGTTGACGGACATCCTTCAAGGTCTGAGCCCACTGGGGATATTGCGGATTGTTCTCTAACGCCGACAGGGTTGTTTGCATTTCATTGAGGGTCACATCGATCGTTTTGTAGCGGCGTAACGCCTCACCACACTGCTGTAATGCCACCCAACTCTCTTCTGCCGATTGCAATGGGGCAGATTCAAAGACTCGATCTAATTGTTGCTTGACCTCCGTCAGGAAAAAACAGGATTGATGTTCCCTTTCCTCCGTCGTAATCAGGTTTTTCAATTCTTGGTAATATTTGGCCTGCTCTAACCAATCGGATTCATAGGCCTGCCAATGCAACCAAAGCTGCTCCCCTTCCACCAAAGCCTGCTTTGCCATTTCTTGATTCTCGGTTTGCAGGGCTTGGGTGAGCCGTAATAACTTGCGATTAATCTCGTCGTAAAAGGGAGAAAACGTCTCCTTCAATTGGTCATCACTGAGTAATTGCCGGCGCAACCGGTTCTCCCGGACGGAGAGTTCATCCCGAAGGCGGCCTTGGGTTTGATACCACGCCAGGGAGGTGCCCAAAATAATGCCCAAGAGCAAAACGGAGAGCGGCACTAACCAAGGATCTCGGACTCGTACCGTCAGGGGCAAGGACTCCTCCCCACCGCTATAGCGGAATAAAATCTTGCCGGAAAACTCACCCGCTTGGGGGGATTCCCTGAGGTCTAAGGTGATGGTTACTCGCACTAAATCGGGATCAACCTCGGAAATGGGTTGCAGGGTCAAGTGAATGCGATCGGCGGGTAAAACTTCTAACCCATCTGGACTGCTTAAATCCAAGGTTAAAAAGCGCAGGTTTTCGAGAGTGGTGTCTGCATCCAGCAAAATTGAACGGGTAACCGATCGTCCCTTTAACCCCATTAAGGGCAAGTCCTGAATTTGGGGCGGTAAATAGACATGATCCCGCGTTCCCTCGATCGTCACCACCTCAGGTGAAAAATTCACAACTTGAGCTTGGGCCGGCAAACTAGCCCAAAGCACCATGATCGAGAGGAAAGAGGAGATCCAGGTCTGGCCCATAGTCATAAAAAGAGACTAGTTCCGTAGTAGTGTGTGTTGGCTAGCTCTACGCCCGTTGAGCGAGGAAGCAATCAAAAGATTGCGCAACCACTTGTCATGATAGCGGAAGCCATTGAGTTCTTCAAAAGGACTGAGTACCCCTTGCTTTTTAGCTCGAGTCTTCCGTCCATAGGGTTGAAAATTCCATTGGATCGCCATTGATCGAGTATTAAGCTCTCCAGGCTTAGCGTTCCCGTGAAAATATCAGTCTAAACAGGTATCTAAAATAATGAAAATGTTTTCTTTGCCACCCATCGGAATTTTCCTTGCCGTCACTTTTCTATGGGGATGTTCAACGGTCAACGAATATCGGCAAAAACAACGGGATACCAAGATTCTTGAAAACCTGGAGACCTATGTCCAGAGTTTAACGCTACCCCATCCAGGCTGGTCCTATAGTGGTGTTGAAGTTATAGATGATCCCCACAAGATTCAAGAACTTATTGGTCATCAATTGTCTGAGCGTCTATTTTCCATAGAGTTCTTAATTCAACAGGATCAGTCCACTCCCAAGAGTATTTGGTCATTGAGAAAGCAATACTTTCAGCAGGTTTGTCCAAAAGAAAGACAATTTTATAAACCATTTAGGCAGAATGAACTACTGACATTGCTGATTTTCTTTGAAGAAAAGGAAGGAGCTCTTACACGTTTTCCCTGGAAATTGGTGGAATGTAATTCCAACGCTATTCAAGCCGTCAATTATGATCAAGTTTGGAAGGAAGTGGTGGATTTGGCTGAAAAAACAATCAGAATGAGTCAATCCAGTCAGACCCTTAAGCAATGGAACCAAATCACCCAACATTGGCAAGATATAGAAACAGCCTTAGAGCAGATTCCCGATACCCATTCTAAATATCAACAGGCTCAAGATAAACAGATAGAGTATCAAGCCTATTTCAAGGAAGCAAAAAGAAATCGTCAGAAGTTGTATGACGAGAACTTCGGTTTTTGTAACGAGGCAAAATCTACACAGAAGTCTGAGCCTGTATTCATCAGTCAAACTCGATGGTATCAAGCTGCTCCTGAAACTTTCGATTTTGAAATATACTTAGTTGGGTGCCTAACTAATAATAGCCAGCAAACTTTACAATCAGGTTTTATTTTGGTTGGTAACTTAGGTATTGTTGATGTTAGCTTACCCTTAGAAGAATTACTACCAGGACAAACGACACCCTTTCGTATTAAGCCAAAGATGTCAGTTAATGCTCCTAATCTAGTTATTGAATCGATAGTAGCTTCAAACTATACTGATGATCAATATTGGTTTAGACCGCCTCTTTCAGTCAATCCTTCCCCCTTGAATAGTACCAGAAGTGAGAATACTTTTTGTGAAGATGTTTCTCCTAGTTTTCTCAATACTATTGAAGTAAATAAGTTAAACTTTTATCAAGTTCCATCCGATATATTTTCTTTTTCACTGCATCCGGAAAAGAGCCTGATAATAGGCTGTCTGACTAATAATAGCGATCGCAATATTGACTCTATTACTTTACTCTATAAAATCGAATCTGGAGAGTTCGTAGGTGCAGGGGGGAGCACCAATATCAGATTCTATGGTGACACCATTGCACCTAGGCAAACAGTTCCTTTTTGGTACTCAGAAAGCTTACATCATGATACTGTAGTAAAGATATCAACAGAAGTTGGAGCAGTGGAACAGAAAATAAAAGTTAATCCATAAGTTGACGGCGCTTAAATTTCACTATGCCAGTGTGGCATTAGGGCGCATATCATGCTTGGGGGAGACGAAAACGTGTTGTTTTACGGCATGAAGAGAAAGGAAGATGCGACCTTCAGCCTCTCCTCTCTAAGGACAACATGTGCTCCCCTAACTGTGGGATGCGCAAGCAATGTCTGAAAAGCCTACTATATAAACATTTCGCCACTCTGATGCGATAACCGCTGTATGTTGGTAGCCTAAAAATGAAAACAAGTAACTCCCGATCGTAGGTGGGGGAATTACTTGTTAAACCAAACTCACTTAATCACTTGTCTTGTTCCTCGCAACGGATTTCTCCGTAGGGCGGAACAATCTTAACAGAATAGTGCGGCATTCTTTGCCGTACTTGCGGCACCCAGGGAAACTACTGAACCGCTAGCTCAGGTTTCAGCGTGTGCCATACCGACAGTACCCCTTCCAGCCAACTTTGGGCAAAGCGAATGCGACTGTTGGGATCAAGGGCTAATAAGTCCAGAAAGTCCGGATTGTGGAGTCGAGATTCCTGAGGATAGCCTTTGAAATCTAGAAAAGCCCAAAGCGCTTCGAGGGCATCTTCATCTAAATCGGCGGCAATTGGACTCACCTTCTCAAAGTGTTGAAAATCTTTTTGAGATAGATGGGAACTAGACCGAACCCCTAACTCAAACCCTTCTTCTTCGACTTTGTGAAGCAGTGCAGCCTTTTCTACGGCTAAACGATCGGCAAGGGCAGGGTCTTGGAGAGGAGCATCTCCCATTTGATCTTTGAGGGTTTGCCACACGGAGAGCACACCATCTACCCACGCTTGGGCAAAGACAATGCGGCTCTTGGCATCGATGTCTAATAAGTGAACAAAATCAGGATCGTGGAGCCGAGCGGTTTGGGGATAACCTTTGAAATCGAGGAATGTCCAGAGATCTTCGAGGGCATCTTCATCTAAATTGACGGCGATGGGGCTAATGTTCTCGAAATGCTGAAAGTCTTGGTGAGACAGGTTTGAACCAGAGCGAACACCTAACTCAAAACCTTCTTCTTGAACCTTGTGGAGTAGCACCGTTTTTGCGGTGTGCAGACGCTCAAATACATTTACATCTTCTGTAATGTGGAGTTTCAGATCTTGGGGAGCTTGAGTCATAACAGCCATTGCAATGTCTCCTGGCAACTTGCCGAACTTATGAATGTGTTGTGGGTGGGACTGAAGCGGTTCAAAGTGGGCATCTCACGACGGTGATGGCGACTTCCTCTTTCCCAACTTCTGTCCTAAAACTGTATACCTCTATACAGTAACTCAGAAATTGCAGAGCGGAGCAAAACTTTACAAAAAGTTACGCAAGATACAGTTTATTCCAGAAAAGTATGTAATCAAGGCTTTTGGGCTTCAGGTTAAATACCTCGACAGAAGAGCAGAAGAGGGCATAATCCAGACAATCCTCTAGGAGGTAGAGGCTGTTCTACCCTGCTAAAATCTGGCATCCATGAGCAATGAAATACCTATGCCGACTATGCCGAGCTTGTTCCAACCCCTAGTTGTATAACTCCGACAGGCGTGGCTGAAGGCATGGATGACTGGACTGAATGGATGACGCACTAGGTCAGGTTGAGGATTTGTTGTAGACGTTCCATGTCTTCACTGCCAGGGCTAAAACGACCATTTTCAATATCCCGGATCCAGCTCTGGCTCTTGCCTAGGCGGTCTGCCAGGGCCCGCTGACTCAGCTTAAGACGCTCACGAGCAGCCTTTAAGGCGGAATGGGTTAGGGCTTTGGTGTCTTCGGCTAGGGTGGTTTTACGAGGAGAACGGCGTTTGGTGGTCGATCGTCTCGTGGTTTGTTGCCAGGTCTCTGGGAGTTCAAACCCTGTAAACCGACTATTGAGCAGGCGCTGCCATTTATCCCGAGGGGCCGTATTCGTCAAACTGAGATTATGTTGAGCGTCATCCGTCCAAAAGACCAGGGCATCGTCAGCATTGTCGGGAATGTCTGCAACTCTGGCCCATAGGGGTTGAATGTCTGGGGGGTAAGTCTCCGGATCAAATAGGGGGTGTAAGCCGTAGCGATAAAGGGCTTCCAAGTCTCCTTCAAAGGTTTTCAGTAATTGTTTATGGCTGCCCCGGATTGTAGTTGCGGCAAGCACCCGATCTTCCCCATAGGCAATTTTCAATAAGGTCTGCACTTTCATCCGTTGATCGCCCCCTAACCGGAGTTTAAATAGCAACCAGAGGAGTAAACGAACTTCCCCTTCATGTTGTTGCCAATTGCTCATAACTTCCAGCAAAACCGATTGAGGGAGAGTGCCATATTGATAAAAGGCTTTGTGTCGCCGGTAGTCTTGTTTATTTAAAAAGTATTTCGTCCATATTCCGGGACGAATCGTAAACTTAAGCCCAATGAGATGATGATAGCCATAGGTATCTTCTTCAAAGTAATATTTTGTATCTTGAAGATGCCAGACGGGATGTTCTGCCAGGGAGAAACCTTGAATTTTGCCTTGACGGGGCCACTCTAAAGAGACCAGTAATTGACAGCTTTGATAGACCAGATTTTTAATTAAGGTTAGCTTGGTCAGCTTC
>JBMTZC010000130.1:0-10914 GCA_049455215.1 Prochlorotrichaceae cyanobacterium | reverse complement strand
GTTTTTCTTAGAATAACGCAATGTGTATCTGGGGTCTCTGCGGGTAGTCAGGGCTGCAGCCCTCAAAATGGTTATAGGTTATAAGTCTGGTGGGCTACTGGACAGAGTGGGGAACACCTGAAAAGCCTGGGGGGGTAAGTCGCCAAAAATAAACGAAAGACAGTATGACCAGAATTAAATTCTTGTATATCTGAAGTCAGTCTATGGCGTGGACTTTAGACCAGCAATGTTAAATAAATGAACTGACCTTAATGGATTAAATGGTGCTGCAGGGCAAACCGCACTAATTCAGCCCGATTAATGGTTTCCGTTTTGCGTAGTAAACTACTCACGTATTTTTCTACAGTGCGGGCGCTGAGATGAAGCTGCTCGCCAATTTGAGTGTTCGAGAGTCCCTGGCTGAGGAAGCCTAAGACTTGATGTTCTCGATCGCTCAAGTGAAACCCAAGCTCACTGCCATCACTGTCTTCGAGTGTCCCTGGCCGAAACTGTTGCTCCGATTGGATTAACTGCGATCGTTCTAGTAAATTACGCACGATCGCGCCCAACTCTTCCATTTCAAAGGGCTTGCCCAGATAGGCATCACACCCTAACTGGTATCCCTTGACTCGATTGGGGGTTTGATCGCGGGTCGTCAAAAAAATGACCGGTAGCAAGCGTAAAGAGGGCTGTTTGCGAATTTCCTGAATTAGCGCATAACCGTCTAACCACGGCATCATCACATCCGTAATGATCAGATGGGGATGAAATTCGTAGATGAGCTTGAGGGCTTCTTGACCGTTAGTAGCGGTCAAGACACCATAGCCTAGGTATTCTAAGTAATCGTGGATCGCCAAACGAGTGCCAAAGTCATCTTCAGCTACCAGTATTTGTAAAGGCATACGCAAATCCTACAGGACAGCAAGAGAGCCTAAAACCGACCTTAAACTGAAGTCAGGTCTGGGGAAAATCCAAGTTTTCTCTGGAACTGAAAGACCGTAGAGACTTCGGCAAGCTTAAGCATTATCCATTCATTCTAGAAGCCTTACCGCAGAAGCGGATCGATCGTATCCGCCGAGACACAGCACTGAGGGAGGATGGACTCAACTGGACTGTAAGGTAATGGGATAGGCTTCCGTAATTCCAGGAATTTGAGTAATCTCACTGAGAATACCATCCGGGAGGGGATCGTCTAAGGTGAGAGCCATAACCGCATCTCCCCGCACGATTTTGCGGCCCACTTCCATACTGGCAATATTGACATTAAAACTGCCTAGCAAAGAGCCAATCTTGCCAATAATACCGGGCATATCCCGGTGACGGGTCAACAACATGTGCCGAGTGGGAGGAATGCTGACGGGGAACCCATCTACATTAATAATTCTCAGTTCGCCATCCCCCAGGAGGGCCCCAACGACGGAGTGTTCACCGTGGGAACCTTTGGCCACCAGCATCAGGGATCCGCCGGAATAATCCTTAACGGATTGATCCCGGGTCTCAATGACCCGAATGCCCCGCTCTTTGGCTTCGATGGAGGCATTGACGTAATTCACCCGCTCCCGCAGCGCTTGGGATAACAGTCCCTTTAAGGCGGCAATGACTAAGGGCTGGGGTTGCTGCTCTGCCAGTTCCCCCTGCAAGCGCACTGACAATTGCTCGACGCGACCACCGGAGAGCTGACTGACGGTATTCCCCAACAACTCCGCCAGTTGCAGATAGGGCCGCATACTTTCGAGAACATCGGGGTGCAAACCGGGAATATTCACCGCTGAACGAGCCGGTAAGCCGAGTAGTACGTCTCGAATTTGCTCCGCCACATCGATCGCTACGTTGACTTGGGCTTCGGTGGTGGAGGCCCCCAGGTGAGGGGTGAGGACTAGATTTTTCCCTAAACCTCGCAGGGGAGAATCGGCGGCTAAGGGCTCACTGTCAAAGACATCTAGGGCGGCTCCGGCAATGCGGTTATTTTGCAATGCTTCTGCTAGAGCCGCTTCATCAATAATTCCCCCTCGAGCACAGTTAATAATCCGTACCGTAGGCTTCATCTTAGCGATCGCGTCGGCGTTAATTAAATTCGCGGTTTCCGGGGTTTTGGGCACATGGAGGGTAATATAGTCTGCCTCCTGGAAGAGAATGTCTAGCTCCACCAACCGACAGCCCAACTGTTCCGCCCGTTCCGAAGAAATGAAGGGATCGTAGGCTAATAATTTCATTCCCATGGCCTTGCCTACATGGGCAACGTGGGCCCCAATTTTACCGAGCCCCACTACTCCTAAGGTTTTCTTGTAGACTTCAGCGCCCACAAAGGCTTTGCGATCCCATTTGCCTTCCTTCATGGACTTGTGAGCTTCGGGGATATAACGAGAGAGGGAGAGCATCATCGCCAAAGCATGTTCCGCCGCTGCGATCGTATTTCCTTCTGGAGAATTAACGACCACGATCCCCTTACGGGTGGAAGCAGCCAGATCAACATTATCTACCCCAACTCCGGCCCGTCCTACAATTTTTAACTGGTGAGCGGCTTCAATGACGGGGGCTGTTACTTTAGTTCCCGACCGAATCATCAGAGCATCATACCCACCAATGATTTCTATTAGCTCTTCTTCGCTGAGACCAGTTCTCAAATCTACCTGAGCGACCTGGGAGAGAATGTCGAGCCCCACTTGATCAATGGGATCGGAGACCAAAACCTTAGCCATAATTAATCTTTCGTCGGTTTACTATGCGTCAGCTTAGTAGTGTAAAGCGATCGGGGGATCTTCCACACTTTTTCCTGACTTGTTTAAGATTGCCCCCCCTGAAGTTGTCGTCGCTTGGCTCTAAGCAGCCAAGTAGAGAAGGGGTTGCCCCTCAGCAAGATTGCTTTTATTATGTTGCCCGATCGTCCCCCTCAAGAACTTCCTGGAGAACCTGCTGACAGCAAGCGATGCTAGCTTTTGCCCGCAATAGTTCCACCAAACGATCGTAGACTTGGCGGTGTTGTTCAATTTTTCCTTTAGCCTGGAGGGCCGCCCAGGTTTCCTTTCTTTTGCGTTGATCACGAGAATAACGGCATTGGGTTAAGAGCCACTGCACCTTTTGGCGATCGTCTCCGGCTCCTTCTACCGACCCGAAAATAATTTGTTCTGCCGCTGCGCCCCCTAACCAAACCTGACAATAGCGATCGATCGTCGCCTCGGATAATTGCCCCGTGGCTAATTCTGCTTGTAGGGTCTCATCTTCAAACCGTAAACCCCCGCGCCCCTGCTGACCTTGTTGGAAGGCTTCCCAAGCGGAGAGAGCATAGCCCGCCACGGGAATTCCCAAGAGGGTCGCCAGGAGGAAATGACCTGCTTCATGGTGCAAAATCCGATCGCGGTAGCTGGGGGAACGTTGGGCAAACCAGTCCACCACTAAGGTGCTCCCCTGACCCGACCAAGCGAGGGTATCGATCGTCACCATACCGAGGAGGGCCACCGTAGTCAGGGCGGGAATCGTGGGAGAAAGATGCAAGAGTGGCCCGCATAAGCTGAGGACAGTAATACTAAAAATAACGATCGCAAGAAGGTTCAAACTCGTATTAGACATCGGTTTATGGGAGATCGTGCAGAGATGCGTTAGTCTATCGCTAATTCACCCCTTAGTGTTGTCCTGCGGAGGTCATCCATGTTGGCAATTCAAGCCCCAATCCTGGGCTCGGTGCTGAAACGAGTCCCCACTAGCTGGAAAGCGATCGTTCTTTTACTGTCAACCGGTTTGGGGTTGAGCGTCAGTCTGCCCGCCCAGGCGTTGCCCGGCGAAACAGTACGAGATGTTCAGTCCTGGATCAAAGCCCACCCAACGCTACTTCCCGATCGCGGCGAAGCCCTAGTCGTGCAAAAGTCCGACACTGCGGCCCAACGGTTTAAATTTGAGGCTTCAATTTTTCCGCCCTTTCCCGTCACAACCCTCAATGGCTCACGGGTAATTCGCCACGAATCCATTTCCCTCTTTGACATGATTAATGGGGTCAACCCAACCCGCTTAGAAGAATCTCTGCGGGTAATTTATGGGGTGGATATTGCTCAAGACTACGATCGGGCTCGGGTCATTTATCGTTATCCCCAAGATCTCCAACTCGATCGCTTACAACAGCAACTCACAACGATTCAACGGGCCCGCCAAGGTGAACTCCGCCTAGGCGATCGCTATGCCTACTGGCTAGAAATTGTACAGACCCCGGAAGGCCGTCCCTATAACGGTCAAGTTGTCGTCTTATTGAAAGAAGATCTTGATGGCTTAGAAGCCCAACTGCGGCAATGATAATGGTAAAAATCAAGACAGCCAAAAGCAGGTAGAACGTTGCTCTTCATACTTGAATTGGCGCTTTCTGAACTATTTTGCGTTCACTCATTTGGCCTTTAGGGGTATTAAACGATCGTCCTGCTCCAAAGATCCGTCAGGAATCCGCTTAGAGTTCGACGATCGTCCCATCATTCACCCAGCCATTGGGCATAATGGCACCGTTTAAGTTAGCCCCTCGAAAGTCAGCATTCTGGACATTCGATCGTTTCAGATTGGTATCAATCATTAGTGCCCCCACCAGTTTGGCCGCCGTCAAATTTGACCACAGCAACGAAGCTTTATAGAGATTGGCTTCCGTCAGATCCGCTTCTCGCAGACTACTCCAGTTCACATTAGCCTTACGCAGGTTTGTACCGCGCAAATCAGCATTACAGAGGGTTGAACCCAACAAAATGGCTTGGGAAAGATCGGCATTCACGAGGCTGGCATTGCGTAACGTCGCACCACTCAAAATCGCCTGAGTCAGTTTTGCTCCATCCAAGATGGCATGGGGCAGGCTCGCGTTCGTTAAATTACACTGGGTTAAATTGGCTTGACGTAACACCGCATAGCCCAGCTTGGCGCGACTGAGATGGGTGCCAACCAACTGTGCTTGGGTTAAATTCGCTTTTTCTAAATTCGCTTCTGCCATGTTGGCATCTTGAAAATTAGTGTCCCGACAAGTCGTTTGGCTCAGGTTAGCTGTCCGCAGACAGGCTTCAGATACAACAGCCCCAGACAGATCGGCTCCTATCAAAGTGGTGCCAATAAGATTAGCCTCCGCCAAATTGGCACACCTTAAGTTTGCCCCGGTCAAATTAGCCTCCCGCAAGTTCGCACTGGAGAGATCCACATGGCTCAGATCCGCATTTTGGAAATTGGACTCCCGAAAATCAGCATCCTTTAAGGTCACGCCTTTGAAAGACATTCCCACCCAACTCAGCTTGGAAAATAAGCGCTCGCCCGTCTGGTACTGGGCAATGAGATCACTCACCTGCATGATCAATCTGTTGCTATTCAAAACGGCTTGCTGAAGACTTCGACGTTAGCAGCTACTCCCTTAAGACAGGACAAGCTTCTGCCGTGTCCTTGCCCCAGAAACGCTAGGATGAGGGGGGTACCCTCAAAGCCGACTTCCTTAACGTTTAACGTCTCTCCATGCATAGCTTATCACTTCCCACTTGGCTCATTCACGTTTCCAGCGTTCTCGAATGGCTCCTTGGCATTCTCTTGATCTGGCGTTATGCCGCCGTGATTCAAAACTTAGCTTGGCGATCCTTAGCCTGGGCCATGCTGCCCTCCCTAGGGAGTGCAATGTGTGCCTGTACTTGGCATTTCTTTGACAATACCCCTTCCTTAGAATGGTTAGTGCTGCTCCAGGCCAGCTTAACCATGATCGGAAACTGCACCTTAATGGCAGCGGGATGGTGGATCTGGCGATCGACTCGGATCTCAGCAGGCTCCTAGCCCACCGTTTTTCTGCCTCAAGTTCCCCAGGACAGACTTAATTGATCCTAAAGATTGGGGCGATCGGCTGCGACGATCGCCTCTATGGTGCCAACTCATCGAAGAACCCAGAAAAAAATAAGGACTGGTCGGTAGGACGATCGCTTCAACAAAACCGCCACCACCCCCTTGAATTGTTAACAAGTGTAAAGTTTTGCGCTCGATTTAGCGGAAAAAGCCGGTTTTTAACCCGCTATAAATGAGTTTTTGCCCGGAAATTCCATTGAGTTTTGTAAATCAAACCCGTTCCAAGTGCTTCTTTTAGCCTGGGAAAGCGCTTCAAGCCGTTGTTTCTGGAACCTTAACGGAGTTTGAATTATTGTTAACTGCCTTGTGATCGGTTTTCCTCTGACCCCTATAATGCTCTGAAAGAACTCCACCCCTGTGGGTTCGTTCCTAGGGATTCTCTAGAGCGAACCTACTCCAAAACAAACATCCGATAAAACGGAACTTAACAAACTCAAACTTGGCGATGGCCTCAATGGTTCCTCCGGGAGCCAAAAAATTGGTGTCATACATCAATCCATGAATGGGGTGGGGGAGGTCTCGTTTCCGTTTAGAGAGAGGAGAGTCTCAATGACCATTAGTCCACCAGAGCGTGAGGCGAAGGTAAGGGTTGTGGTTGACACGGATCCGGTTCCTACTTCTTTCGAGAAGTGGGCAAAGCCGGGCCACTTCGATCGCGCCCTTGCTAGAGGTCCCAAAACCACCACCTGGATTTGGAATCTCCATAATAAAGCTCACGATTTTGATAGTCATACCAGCGATTTAGAAGACATTTCGCGCAAAATTTTTAGCGCACACTTTGGCCACTTGGCCGTCATTTT
The DNA here is from genome assembly GCA_049455215.1 of Prochlorotrichaceae cyanobacterium. Classification (GTDB taxonomy): domain Bacteria; phylum Cyanobacteriota; class Cyanobacteriia; order Prochlorotrichales; family Prochlorotrichaceae; genus JBEAPM01. The sequence continues at coordinate 4,300 of JBMTZC010000130.1, read as the reverse complement.
TATCTGGTTGAGCGGTGCTTATTTCCATGGCGCTCGCTTTTCCAACTATGAAGCTTGGTTAACCGATCCCACGGGCATCAAGCCCAGTGCTCAGGTTGTTTGGCCCATCGTTGGTCAAGAAATCCTGAACGGTGATGTGGGTGGCGGCTTCCACGGGATTCAGATCACCTCCGGTCTGTTCCAATTGTGGCGGGCTTCCGGCTTCACCAGTACTAGCCAACTCTATGCCACGGCTATTGGCGCGTTGGTCATGGCCGGTCTGATGCTTTTTGCAGGCTGGTTCCACTACCACAAGAAGGCTCCTAAGCTGGAGTGGTTCCAAAACGTGGAATCCATGATGAACCACCACTTGGCTGGTCTCTTGGGCTTAGGTTGCTTGTCTTGGGCTGGACACCAAATCCATGTGTCCCTCCCCGTCAACAAGATGCTGGATGCGATCGATGCTGGCACGCCTATGACCTTCAATGGCAAGCTCATCGATAGTGCGGCTGCGATCCCTATGCCCCATGAGTACGCTTTTGATACTGAGACTATGGCTCAGTTCTTCAGCAGCTTTAGCCAAGGGTTAACTCCCTTCTTCACGCTGAACTGGGGTGTGTACTCTGACTTCCTGACCTTCAAGGGCGGACTGAATCCCCTCACCGGTGGACTTTGGCTGACGGATACCGCTCACCACCACTTAGCTTTGGCTGTTCTCTTCATTGTTGCTGGTCACATGTACCGCACCAACTGGGGCATCGGTCACAGCATGAAGGAAATCCTGGAAGGTCACAAAGGCGATCCCATCCTCTTTGGTGGCAAAGGTCACGATGGTTTATACGAAGTTCTGACCACTTCTTGGCACGCTAACCTAGCCATTAACTTGGCAGTTTTGGGTTCCTTGACCATTTTGGTGGCTCACCACATGTATGCCATGCCGCCCTATCCCTACATTGCAACGGATTATCCGACTCAGTTGTCCCTGTTTACTCATCACATGTGGATTGGGGGCTTTCTGATTGTGGGGGCTGGTGCTCATGGTGCCATCTTTATGGTTCGCGATTATGATCCGGCTAAGAATGTGGATAACGTTCTCGATCGTGTCATTCGCTCCCGCGATGCCATCATTTCTCACTTGAACTGGGTTTGTATTTGGCTGGGCTTCCATAGCTTTGGTCTCTACATTCACAATGACACCATGCGGGCTTTAGGTCGTCCTCAGGACATGTTCTCTGATAAGGCGATTCAACTTCAACCCATCTTTGCTCAGTGGGTTCAAAGCATTCATGCCGCTGCCTTTGGTGCTGGCTCTACTGCTCCCAATGCCTTGGCTGGCGTTAGCCCTGTGTTCCAAGGTGATGTGGTTGCGGTTGGTGGCAAAGTCGCCATGGCTGCCATTCCCCTGGGAACTGCGGACTTCATGGTTCACCACATCCATGCCTTCACGATCCACGTCACTGTGCTGATTCTGCTGAAGGGTGTTTTGTATGCTCGCAACTCTCGTCTGGTTCCTGATAAGTCTCAGCTTGGGTTTGCTTTCCCCTGTGATGGCCCCGGTCGGGGTGGTACCTGCCAAGTTTCTGGCTGGGATCATGTCTTCCTTGGTCTGTTCTGGATGTACAACTCCCTATCCATCGTGATTTTCCACTTTAGCTGGAAGATGCAGTCGGATGTCTGGGGTTATGTGTCTCCCGATGGTTCCGTGTCTACTCTGTCCGCTGGTAACTTTGCCGATAGTGCAATTACCATCAACGGCTGGTTGCGCGACTTCCTCTGGGCACAGGCATCTTCTGTGATTACCTCCTATGGCAGTGCCCTCTCTGCGTATGGTCTGCTCTTCCTCGGTGCTCACTTCATTTGGGCGTTCAGCTTAATGTTCTTGTTTAGTGGCCGCGGCTACTGGCAAGAGTTGATCGAATCCATTGTTTGGGCCCACAATAAGCTGAAAGTCGCTCCGGCGATTCAGCCCCGCGCCCTCAGCATCCTTCAAGGTCGTGCTGTTGGTGTGGCTCATTACCTCTTGGGAGGAATTGTGACCACCTGGTCCTTCTTCCTTGCACGTATTATTTCGGTTGGATAAGGGCGAGAGAGAACGAACTTATGGCAACTAAATTCCCTAAATTTAGCCAAGATTTGGCTCAAGATCCCACTACTCGTCGGATCTGGTACGGGATTGCCACGGCCCACGATTTTGAATTGCACGATGGCATGACGGAAGAAAATCTTTACCAAAAGATTTTTGCTTCCCACTTCGGTCACTTGGCAATCATTTTCCTCTGGGTTTCTGGCAACCTCTTCCACGTTGCTTGGCAAGGCAACTTTGAACAGTGGGTTCAAGATCCCCTCAATGTTCGTCCCATCGCCCATGCGATTTGGGATCCTCACTTTGGTGAAGGTGCGATCGATGCCTTTACCCAAGCTGGCGCATCCTCTCCCGTTAACATTGCTTACTCCGGTGTTTACCACTGGTGGTACACCATCGGGATGCGCACGAACGGTGACCTTTACCAAGGCTCCATCTTCCTGCTGCTGCTGTCCGCCGTCCTCCTGTTTGCCGGTTGGTTACACCTTCAGCCCAAGTTCCGCCCCAGCCTGAGCTGGTTTAAGAATGCGGAATCTCGGTTGAACCACCACTTGGCTGGGTTGTTTGGCTTCAGCTCCATTGCTTGGACAGGTCACTTGGTACACGTTGCAATCCCCGAATCTCGCGGTCAGCACGTTGGTTGGGATAACTTCCTTTCCACCATGCCTCACCCCGCAGGTTTGTTGCCCTTCTTTACCGGCAACTGGGGCGTGTACGCGCAAAATCCTGACACCGTTAACCATTTATTTGGTACGGGCGAAGGCGCTGGCACCGCAATTCTCACCTTCCTGGGTGGCTTCCATCCCCAAACTGAGTCCCTCTGGCTCACGGATATGGCCCACCACCACCTAGCGATCGGTGTGATCTTTGTGTTTGCTGGTCACATGTACCGCACCAACTTTGGGATTGGTCACAACATTCGTGACATCCTCAAAACCCACCGTCCTCCCGAAGGTACTCCCTTTGGTGGCGCACTGGGTAAAGGTCACGAAGGGCTATACGATACCCTCAACAACTCTCTGCACTTCCAGTTGGCCCTTGCCCTGGCTTGCTTAGGGGTTGTGACCTCCTTGGTGGCGCAACACATGTATGCCCTACCTCCCTATGCCTTCATGGCTCAGGACTACACCACTCAAGCGGCTCTGTACACCCATCACCAGTACATTGCCACCTTCATTATGTGTGGTGCCTTTGCCCACGGTGCTATTTTCCTCGTGCGTGACTACGATCCCGCTGCCAACTCTGGCAACGTGCTCGATCGCGTTCTACAGCACAAAGAAGCCATCATCTCCCACTTAAGCTGGGTATCCTTGTTCCTTGGTTTCCACACCTTAGGGCTCTATGTTCATAACGACGTAGTGGTTGCCTTTGGAACTCCTGAAAAGCAAATCCTGGTAGAGCCTGTCTTCGCACAATTTGTGCAAGCAGCCTCCGGTAAAGCGCTCTATGGCTTTGATGTGCTTCTCGCCAATGCTGACAGCGCAGCGACTGCTGCTGCTAGTGGTATTTGGTTACCGAACTGGCTCGATGCCATCAACTCTGGCACCAATGCCCTCTTCTTGCCCATTGGTCCTGGTGACTTCTTAGTTCACCACGCGATCGCTCTGGGTCTGCACACCACGACTCTGATTTTGGTGAAAGGTGCTTTGGATGCCCGTGGTTCTAAGCTGATGCCCGATAAGAAAGACTTCGGCTACAGCTTCCCCTGCGATGGTCCTGGTCGTGGCGGTACTTGCGACATCTCTGCTTGGGATGCCTTCTACCTCGCCGTGTTCTGGGCTTTGAACACCGTCGGTTGGGTTACCTTCTACTGGCACTGGAAGAACTTGTCTGCTTGGCAAGGGAACTTGGCTCAGTTCAACGAGTCCTCTACCTACTTGATGGGTTGGCTCCGCGATTACCTCTGGCTCAACTCTGCACAGTTGATCAATGGCTACAACCCCTTCGGTACTTCTAACCTCTCCGTTTGGGCTTGGATGTTCCTCTTTGGTCACCTGGTCTGGGCTACTGGTTTCATGTTCCTGATTAGCTGGCGTGGTTACTGGCAAGAATTGATCGAAACGATCGTTTGGGCACACCAACGCACTCCTCTCGCTAACTTGGTTGGCTGGAAGGACAAGCCCGTTGCACTGTCCATCGTTCAGGCTCGTGTGGTTGGTCTGGCTCACTTCTCTGTGGGTTACGTCCTCACCTATGCTGCCTTCTTGATCGCTTCTACGGCTGGTAAGTTCGGCTAAA
>JBMTZC010000129.1:0-10954 GCA_049455215.1 Prochlorotrichaceae cyanobacterium | reverse complement strand
AATTTGTTCCCCTTCTGTGAAGGGGTGGCAGGCGGAGCCTGACGGGGTAGTGGTTTGTGTACCGATCATTGACCACTCCACCCTACGGGAATTTGTTCCCCTTCCTTGAAGGGGTGGCAGGCGGAGCCTGACGGGGTAGTGGTTCGTGTACTCCATTCATTAACCACCCCGCCCTACGGGCACCCCTCCAGAGGAGGGGAATTTTTGATCGTCTGGGGGATGGGGAGATCCAGGGGGGACTTGGAGGGTTCTCAAGTCCTCAATGTGGCTGAGTTAGAGTGGCTATAGTTATAGTGATGAAGAGGGTGGCTCATTGGATTCCCCCGCACTGGATTTGCGTGTGTTGGGTTTGAACAGCCTGGTCATGCCTAAGCCCGTCACCAGGAGTACCAACAATCCCAACCCATTGAGAATGGGGTAAATCTTCCCCAGATGCAGAAAGTCTCCGGTGTGGATTTGCATGAGCCATTGCCATTTCAGACCTATCTTCAGATCCCATTCCTGGATTACCGTGGCCAACATTCCCGTGATCACGGTGAGGAAAATGGGTAACGCTAAGATGGGCGCAATCCAACGATGATATTTGCGAAAAGTACGTTGCATGGTTAAACCAATCACAATTTATACAGATGGTTCCTGTTTGAAAAACCCGGGCCCCGGTGGTTATGGGGTTGTGCTTCTCTACGGCGAACATCGTAAAGAACTGTCTGGCGGATTTCAGTATACGACCAATAATCGGATGGAAATTTTGGCAGCGATCGTGGGGTTAGAAGCCCTTAAGGAGCCTTGTCAAGTGGAGTTGTATTCGGACTCTCAGTATGTGGTCAATGCCATCAGCAAGGGGTGGGCCAAGCGCTGGCAAAGTAAGGGTTGGATGCGCAATAAAGATGAAAAGGCTTTGAATCCGGATTTGTGGGAGCGTTTACTGAGTCTTTGCGATCGTCACCAGGTCACCTTTAATTGGGTGAGGGGCCATTCGGGAAATGTGGAAAATGAACGCTGCGATCGTCTGGCGGTTGCAGCGGCTAAAGGATCAGATTTAGAACCGGATACAGGCTACGAGCAAAATTAAGAATCCTAGATCCTAAGTGTCATGGGAGCCAAAATGTCCCGATTCTTCGTCATGGGGACGCTTAGAAAAACTCATCCGGCCCGGGACGGGTTTATGGGAGGGTTGAAGCCCCTGTAACATATCCGAAAGGTGTAAGGCTTCAAAGGATACCGTCCGCTGTTCCCGTAGCTTGTGCCACACCGATCGGGACATCAACAGGTGATGCTCAATGCGATCGGCTTGAATCTGTTCTAAGTAGGCTTCCCGCTCCGGTTGATAGTCCGCAGACTTGAGAATTAAGCTGTTGGGAGCATAGGCCTGGGTGAGTTTGGCCATGTAGGACAGTAACTCCGGATAGAGCCAGGTATAGGCTGGATGCACCGTCATTTTAGCTTTGTGGGGACGATCGCTAGCGGGATGGAGGGTTAACTGGAAATGCCCGATCGCTGCTTTCCGCTGGGGCTCAAAAACAAACTTGGCAATGGATTGGCTGGGCCCCACTAGATTTTGCAGTTGCTTAAGACCACTATCCATCGGATTCACTTGAAAATCCTGGACATGACGATCGAACACCTGACGCAGCAGCGGTGGCATAGACACCGTATCTAGTTGATAAATGAGGCGAGCATCCGCATTACTTACGGGAATGAGATGGGGAACTTCTGACTCCCGTTGGGCTAACTGAGTCAACAGTTCAGGAGCGATCGCCCAGCGGGTAATTTGGGCGAGGGGTTGGAATCCCCCTTGGCGATAGAGACCCAGCTTGGCCTTGTCATTCACTTCCACATCAGCAATCCAGGTGCGGGCCTCCCAAATTTTTTCCAGGCAGTACCGCAATAGCTGAGTCCCTACATCACTGGCTAAATTGACATTGCCATCGGACAGTTGCCCCGTCGTAATGATGCGTTGAACCCGCCACGTCGTGAGGCTCCGGTTAAAGGGTTCCACATGAATCAAGCCGAGGGGATGACGAGGGGTATGGCTCTGATCCGCTCCACTTTCCGCCACGTACAAACAGGAGCGATGCTGCCAGGGATTGGGAAACCAACTGAGGGCCTTGAGGGGCCAATACCACCGATAAATCCATTCCTGTTCGAGTCGCCAATCTTCCTGCCAGCCCAGCGCAGAGGCTTTATTCGCCCACAACTGTTCAAGATATTCTAAATCTCGATATTGGAGGGGACGAACTACAGGAGGACGCACTGAAACAAGAGGAGCAGCCATAGGAAACCACAAAGATGAACTGCGAAAGACTATTGGGCAATAGGGGCAATCAACGGAAAGGGCAGAGTGCCGGCTGGGAGAACAGTGTCCTGCTCTCAAGCAAAGAAACCCCTTTCATCCTATTTTTTTCATGTTGAGCGGAAAGCCAAGAAATGTAATGGAAGAGCGCCGCACTCTTCCGCCTTAAGTTGGTCGCCCAAATTTTTAGTTCTTCTATGATAATTGCCAAGCGGGTAATCTGGTGGAAATCTCTGGGATGGGCATCAAAGTCTCAGAGGGCTAATGGGCTAATGGGCACCAAGGTTTTGAATCCATCTCGATTTTTGTTAGACTCATCACTGAATTGGGTTCGCCGTTAAGGCGGCGGAAGTGGGGCACTCTAGGGGCTGTCATCATTTAGCGCTGAAGTGTTCATACGGCAATCGTTTCAGCCCCTAGTTATGTTTGCTAGAGCGGGCGCGGTAACCTTTATACCGCAAGGCTTCTAGAATTAATTGATGACGCGCCCTAGGGTTGCTCCTGTTCCAAAAGCCCTCCATTCCTATTCCCCTGATGTGAGTTCCATGACCCTTGTTCACCTCGAAAGTCTGCTGGATAACGCCGCGTTTTTGATTCTTTTTCTCACGGTGTTGGTGTATTGGTGTGGGGCAGCCTTTCCCCGCATTCCTGGGCTAGCGCCACTCTCCCAGGTGGGAATGTTAACGGGAAACTTAACGATCGCTGCTCTGTTGATTGCCCGTTGGATTGAGGGTGGTTATTTTCCCATTAGCAATCTCTACGAATCCCTCTTTTTCCTGGCCTGGGGGTTAACCACGCTGCACTTGGTGGCGGAGCAGATGAGTCAAAATCGCTTCATTGGGGTCTTTACCAGTCCCCTGACCATGGGCATTGTGGCCTTTGCCGCCTTGACCTTACCCTCAGACATGCAAGTCTCGGCCCCCTTAGTTCCTGCCCTCAAATCCAACTGGTTGATGATGCATGTGAGTGTCATGATGCTCAGCTATGCCACCTTGATGGTGGGAGCCATGATCTCCATTGCCTTTCTGGTGGTGACTCGCGGTCAAGCAGTCGAGTTGCGGGGTAGTTCCGTAGGGACGGGGAGTTTCCGCGATCGCTTAAAAGCCGTTACCACTCTAGACACCCCGGAATCCACTGCCACGGGTGAGACTCCTCTCGGCAGCGTAAACTCGGGATCGAGTGCAGGCACCGCTGTGCTGCAGTCCCCCGTTGCCGTCGCCGAGCCGTTGCTCTTGACCCCTCAACGCCTCACCTTGGCGGACACCTTAGACAATATTAGTTATCGGATCATTGGTCTTGGCTTTCCGTTGCTCACCATCGGGATTATTTCCGGCGCAGTCTGGGCCAATGAAGCGTGGGGATCTTACTGGAGTTGGGATCCCAAGGAAACCTGGGCCCTCATTACCTGGCTTGTCTTTGCCGCCTACCTCCACGCCCGCATTACCCGAGGCTGGCAAGGTCGTCGTCCCGCTTGGTTAGCGGCCACTGGCTTTGCGGTGGTTTGGGTTTGTTACCTCGGCGTGAACCTGTTGGGCAAAGGGTTGCATAGCTATGGTTGGTTCTTTTAGGGGCAGGAATGCCACGATCTCTGAAACGCTATGGCTGAAAGTGCAAACGAACAGCAACATCCCCTCTGGTACCGAGACTATCCGATCGTCTTGCAACTCCTGCAATCTGAACCGACGGATTACAACTTAGCGGAATGTGCTCGGCTGCGGGTTCGGTACCAGGGGTTTCCCGGAGCCCGGGATCTGCAGGGGGATTTGGATAAAGTCATTAGTCGCTGGCAACTGTCGGAAGCGGAATTGTTTGAGCGCACCCGAAACATTCACGTTGGGGGGAAGGTTTATCGCTCTAATGAGGGGGATCAGGAAGACTGGAGCTAGGAATTGTGAGCCGTTAGCGAGGAAATGTCCAGGTTGTGCGGGTTGGCTTTCCACCGAAAGTTCTGTTAGCCAACTGTCGGGGTAAACAAGCTCGAAACGTTGAGGCTTACCTGAGCCGTCATCAGGATCGCATTGACCTAAAGGACCTAAAGACTACTGGAATCTAAACTTTGAGCTTCTTCGGGCGTTTTGGGAAGATGCAGACCACATTCTTGTTTTAAGCCCTGGAATCGAGTATCCCGTTCGTTTTCGTCGGAGGCCATCAAGGGGCGACTAGAGTGCCAATCCCCAACGGTGACATAGCCCTTATCAAAGTAGGGATGATAGGGCAAATCATGGGTGATCAGGTAATCGTAAATATCTTTAGAATTCCAGTTTAAAATGGGCAGAATTTTGTACAAGCGACCATCAAAATTCACCCGATCTAAGGTTTGGCGAAAGCGAGTTTGATCTCGGCGTAATCCACTTAACCATGCGGTAGCGCCTAACTCTTGCAAGGCCCGTTGCATCGGTTCAACCTTCCGCAGTTGATCGTAACGGTTGAGCGCTGCTACATCAGCCTCCTCCCAGAGACGACCATAGAGGGCTTCCATCCGGGCTGGACTGATGGGGGATTGATAGACTTTTAAGTTGAGGTTCAACCGCTGGCTCAGATCTTCAGCAAAGGTATAGGTTTCTGCAGGCAAATAGCCCGTGTCAATCCAGACCACAGGAATGTGAGGAATCACCTGGGTTACAACGTGTAGCATCACCGCAGACTGAATACCAAAGCTGGTACTGAGGACTAACCCCTCTCCAAAGGTTTTCGCTCCCCATTCCACTAGGGCACTTGCGCTGAACTGCGCTACCTCCGGGTTAATCTCTGCTAAATTCAGCAACTGACGATCGCTAGAAGGCTCCCGAACTTGGTTTTGCCCATCGATTTGCAGCGAAGATGATGAAGTCACAAATAACTCTAACCCCTATATTGCAACGAACGACTCTCGTCGATAAGTTCCTTTGCGCTCCAGTCGATCTAGGACGAATGCAAGACCCATTGCGAACGAAATTTAATGTATTTTGCTCTTAAAGATACCAGATCTCAGCTTTTCTTAGGCATCCCTGCCTAGATAACTTAGGGCTGGCCGATCCTTAGACCCCCCTCAAAAGCGCCCAAGGCATCGTTTGCAGGGCGACCTAGAGAATCTTTCGAGGTTCCCTAAGATTTGTTAGAATTTGCCAGATCGATCAACTTCAGACGGATAATGAGAGTGCGTTCTCGCGTTCCGGTTGCTCGGTTCGTCTCCTAGAGCGATCGTCTAATTACCTATACTTATTATACTGAGGCGTTATCCTATGCTTTCTGATCTGCAAACTCAAAAGATTATTAAGTTCTTTAGCATGTATGACACCAACTGTGATGGTTTTCTGGTGTCAGAGGATTTTCAAAGTATTGTTAAAAAGTTGGCGGATCTTAAAAATCTAGGCATTCGTTCCGCGAAATATATTGCCTTAAAAGATCGTTTTAGCCGAGCCTGGAAAGCCCTGGAAGCCCACGCCGATCTTAACCATGATCATAAAATTTCCCTGAAGGAATGGCTCTCCTATTACCAGACGGTCTTAGCGGATGAAGCTAAATATAAAGATGAACTGCATACCCTCATGGATCTCGTTTTTGAGGTCTTTGATGAAAATGGCGACGGCAAAATCTGCCAAGGGGAATGGGAGCACCTGTTTAGCATTTATAACATCTGCCCGATTTATGCCTCTGATATCTTTCAAAAATTAGATAAAAATCAAGATGGCTTCCTCGATCGTTCTGAAGTCATGGATTTGATTTACCATTTCTTCTATAGCAATGATCCTCAAGATTTAGCGAATCGCATGTTTGGTCCTTATTAAGTCTTGATCCCTCTCCTGGAAGGAAATCGCGATGGTTCAAACCACAGATCAACCGTTGTTTAGTGATAGGTTTAAGTGTTATGAGTTTGATCAAAGACCGAGACTACACACTAATTTTGGACAAAAGTGGCAGTATGTCCAAGCGAGATCAAGCGGCGGGAAAATCCCGCTGGCAGGCGGCTGAGGAGTCTACTCTAGCCCTCGCTCGCAAGTGTGAACAGTTTGATCCCGATGGCTTAACGGTGTACACCTTTTCCAGTCGCTTTAAGCGGTATGAGAATGTAACGTCGGATAAGGTCGAACAAATTTTCCTCGAAAATGATCCCATTGGTACAACGAATTTAGCCTCGGTGCTAGAAGATGCCTTTCGGGATTACTTTCAACGCAAAACCGCTGGACAAACTAAAGCTAATGGCGAAACTATTTTGATCATTACGGATGGCGAACCCGACGATCGTCGTCCAGTCATTGAATCCATTATCAACGCTTCTAAGAAAATGGATCGAGATGAAGAGCTTGCGGTCTCCTTCATTCAAGTGGGTAATGATGTTTCCGCCACAGAATTTCTGAAAGCCTTAGATGATCAGCTCATGAAAGTTGGGGCCAAGTTCGATATTGTCGATACCTTGACCATGGATGAAATGTCTGAAATGAGCTTGGCAGAAGTCCTCATGAAAGCGATCGATGATTAAGGGGATCGTCTCAAAGAGGACTATCCACGGAAGGCGAGGAAGTGTGACGTTTCGCGTTGCATCCTCGTTAGATTTTCCCCTTGGGCGCGGATCGCTTAGAGGCGCATAGAGTCACGGAGGTTTAACAGCACAGATGGGCAATATTGAGGACTTATTAGCCAGCATTAAAGCAGACAAAGACCAGTCCCCTCCTCCTCAAAACATTCCTGAGCAGCAGAAACAGGCCTCTGCCCAATCTCCGTTGCCTTCGAGCCATTCCGTGGATGACTTACTGGAGCAACTGGGTGAGCCATCCCCCCAGCGATCGTTTGCCCTGGATTCAGTCTTAGGGGGGGCTTCCCCCACCTCTCCTCCCCAGGACACCAAGCCCCCTCAAGCCAAGCCTCTCGATTTACGGAATCTACCGCCACCATCCCGCACCTCATCCAGTAATCCGCCTTCACCCGCCCTCTCTTCATCGACCTTGCCGGTTTTAGAGACCTTAAAAGCTGAATTTTTAGCAGAGCAGCGACAACGAGAGGCTCAAGAACGGGCAGAACAAGAACGCCTAGCCCGGGAACGGGAAGCAGCCCTCAAAAAAGAACGCCAACGCCAAGAACAAGAGGCCAAGGAAAAGCAAGCCCGCCTCACCAAAGCAGCGGAACAGTGGCTCAACCAATTAGAGCCCTTGTCTGGGGAAGCGATTTGGTTTGATGAATTTTCGACACACTACAACTCTCGTCTAGAGGCGGCGATCGCTTATCTGAATTTAGAGAGTTAATCTTCCTGTCTTGACTCTCCTGAGTCGATTGCAAAATGGTGTTCTCTCAGCGGAAGTCAACCAAAACAATTGTGGCGGACAGCTACGCCGCCCGCCACAATCCCTATTCTTGCGTGTCTGGCAAAATGCTTAAGCTACGCCTTGATCAACTCTTCCTGAACCAGTTTTTCCCACCCTAAATCCTTCAGTGCCGTATTGCGGCGTAGGGGACGAGTCACCAGTTCCAAGATGTCTCGGGCATTCCCAAAGCCGTGAATTTGGGCAAAGGTAAATTCCACAGACCACTTGGTGTTAATGCCCCGTGCTTCTAGGGGATTGGCATGGGCCATGCCGGTAATGACGAGATCGGGCTGCAGATCATAAATGCGTTGGATCTGGTTGTAGTTGTCCGGTTTTTCGACAATGTTGGGGAGGGGAACCTGCATATCGTTACAGGTTTTTTCCAGCAGCGCTAACTCGGCCCCTTGGTACCGCCGATCCATGTAGGGAATGCCAATTTCAGGGACGGTCATGCCACAACGAATTAGAAAACGGGCTAAAGACACTTCGAGAAGGTTATCTCCCATAAAGAAGACGGATTTGCCCCGAATCAAAGCCAGATAATCTTCTAGGCTGTCCCAAATTTGCTGTTCCCGCTCGTCTAATCCCTGGGGTTCAATGCCAAAAACGGAACAAATTTTTTCGATCCAGGCGCGGGTTCCATCCGGGCCAATGGGAAAGGGTGCGCCAATGAGCTTACACTTGCGACGGCGCATTAAGGTGGTTGCGGTGCGAGACAGGAATGGATTCACCCCGGCAACGTAGTACCCTTCTTCGAGAATAGGGAGTTCGGTATAGCGCTTGGCGGGCAGCCATCCGGAAATTTGAACCCCCTGCTTTTTCAGTTCCAAGGTCAGTTGGGTGACTACTGGATCCGGTAGGGAACCAAAGAGCACGAGGGGAGCATGATCCTTATATTCAGAGTGCTCTGCGGAAATGTCTTCTTTTTTCCGGCCAAAGTTGAGGAGTTTTTGGATGGCATTCCGTTCTTCCTTGTCAGCTTCAGTGCTGACCTTATCCGGACAACGATTGGCCATGGCGGCTAAAACCGTGTCTTCCCCTTGGGTAAAGGCATAATCTAAGCCGTTTGCCCGAGCCACAACGATCGGAATGCCAATTTCTGCTTCTAATTTAGGGGCAAGTCCCTCTAGATCCATTTTGATGATTTCGGTGGTACAGGTCCCAATCCAAACAATGACACTGGGATTCCGATCGCGCTTGATCTGATCACATAACCGCTTCAGTTCCTCATAATCATTGAGTTGTGCTGAAATATCCCCTTCTTCGAGTTCCGCCATAGCGTAGCGCGGCTCTGCAAAAATCATCACCCCCATTGCATTTTGGAGGAAATAGCCACAGGTTTTGGTGCCAATGACCAAGAAGAAGCTATCTTCAATTTTTTGATAAAGCCAGGCCACACAGCTAATGGGGCAAAAGGTATGGTAATTGCCGGTTTCACAGTCAAAATTGAGGGCTGAGGGAGCGGTTTCGGAAGCGGTTGACGCTTGGGGAGCGATCGTTGTCATTGTGAAATTAACTCCTGATTGATTAAGTTTTGAGTTTTGAAGGTTGAGTTTTAAGGGGCAGTAACTAACGGGTAGGCTGCGGTTCTTACCACTCATTCAAAAGGGATCAGGAGTTAACACGTTGAGCATTAAAACTGTAACTCCTGCTTCTAACCGGAAAGCTTGGTATCGTGTACCGCATTCGGCAAAAAACCGGATACTTCCAACTCAGGTTCATTAACCTCTCCCCCACTGGCAGAGCTTGCCCGGTTGCCCAGCATAATGTCGGGGTCAAAGTTCAACTGGAGAACTTCGATAATGGCATCTTCATCGCCATTGAGTTTGAAGAACGGAACCATCAAATTAGCCAACTTCGGTTCGAGGGAATTTACCACCCCTAGAATGAGGGCAGAACCAGGACGGCGGCCCCCATCTGGAGTCCGAACCGATCGTCCTTCCATCTGCAGTTCTAGCCAGATGCGATTCACCTGGTAGTAGTCCAGCCATTTTTGCTTAATGGATGCCGTAAAAGATTCAAAGAAAGCCATAGGTCTCAGGGAGTTCAATGTCGAGCATAATCCTGATCCCTTGGTTTAGTTTTGTCAATCCTTCTCCGAAATTACACCATCATGAGTTCGGGTTCTTCTGCCGCAGCGGGGGCTTTCTCCGTTGGCGGATTGAGATAAAAGTCCGACAAGAGGCTGAATAATTCCCGATCTGCCGCATCCTGAGGAATTACGCCCTCCGGCCGCGCCAGAATCTGATCGGCAATGCTGAGGTAGTAATCACAAATGAAGTTTAGAGAGGGATCGGTTTCCGCCATTTCAAAGACGGTTTTGCCCTTGACCCGCGAAACGCGAATATCTTCAATCAGGGGCAGGACTTCCAGAACCGGCATGGGCACCGCTTCCACATACTTATTGATCAAATCCCGCTTGGAGGTGCGGTTGCCAATTAAACCCGCTAGGCGGAGGGGATGGGTGCGGGCTTTTTCCCGGACAGAGGCGGCAATACGGTTCGCTGCAAACAGAGCATCAAAGCCGTTGTCGGTGACAATTACGCAATAGTCGGAATAGTTGAGGGGAGCGGCAAAGCCACCACAGACTACGTCTCCTAACACGTCAAACAAAATGACATCGTATTCATCAAAGGCATTCAGTTCTTTGAGCAGCTTTACGGTTTCCCCTACGACATAACCGCCACAACCAGCTCCAGCCGGGGGGCCGCCTGCTTCTACACAATCAACTCCACCATAGCCTTTGTAAATGACATCCTCTGCCCAAACATCTTCATAGTGAAACCGCTTGCCCTGCAGGGTATCGATAATGGTGGGAATCAAGAAGCCGGTGAGGGTAAAGGTGCTGTCGTGCTTGGGGTCACAGCCAATTTGTAAGACCTTTTTGCCGCGTCGCGCTAGGGCCACGGAAATATTACAACTGGTGGTGGATTTGCCGATACCACCTTTGCCATATACAGAAAGTCTCATGGGGTCTTACTCCTGAAAATAGGGATTTCAATAAAGGGCTTGGGTGGGAGAACGAGGCTCGTCCTCCGCAACCCTGACCCGAATCAAATGCTTCATCGATTGCTTGGTTTGGATTATGGGGGAAGTTCACGGCAATGGGAAGGACGATCGTTTTTATTTAAGGGTTCTAACAGGAGTGAATAAAACCTAAGCATTTCTAGGAAGTTCTAAACCCCCTAAAAGTTTTTTCAGGATTTATTTTTCAATTAAAATTACTTTTGTGTTCTTTATTTTTATAAATAAGAACAAAATAAAAATGATTGTCAACTGAAGGCGCAAGAGCGCAGAAATTCTCATTAAAGATTCCCGTAGGGGCACCCCCCGGCAGTGAACAGTTAACGTGGGATAAGTTCCTGAATGCCTACGAAGCAAA
>JBMTZC010000128.1:0-10976 GCA_049455215.1 Prochlorotrichaceae cyanobacterium | reverse complement strand
CCCCCCACTCTTCCATTAAATTTTTCCGCTTTCAGTGGAAAGCCTAAGTAGGACATCACCATTGATCGAGGCTGCCCCTCCCAGGACACACCGCTGCGCCCTTTAAGTATTGCTGTATGATAGTGGGGCATTTTCAGCGGAGTTCAATAATCTGAATGCCTGGGTGGCTTCACAATTCTTGTCACAGCCCTTGTCACAGCCAGACTTTGGGATCAGGGTATACAGGGCGCATATAGAGCAATGATGACCACCAGCCTGTATCGATTGATTCAGCAGAATGCTAGATTCATGGCGCTTTCATCCCAGTTCTATAACCAGGTCTACAAACTCTTCTGGGGCACGATCGGAGTCCTATTGGTCACGATCGCCTGGAGTATTTTTCCGGGGATGGTCTGGGCTCAGCCTGCCCCGCCGGACAATGATGCCGTTACCTTGCCCCAGGCCCCGGATACCTGCCGGGTTGGGGTTTATGTCACCGGGCTACGGGGTTTTGACTTTAACAATCAATCGTTTACCGTGGATTTTGAGGTGTGGAGTATTTGCCCTTCTCCAGAATTAAAACCCTTAGAAACCTTAAAGCTAGTAGGGGCGATCGAATGGGAAACCAATAATATTACCACCCTCGAAGTTCCTAATAAATCCAATAGCTTCTCACCTCGATCGACCCTCTATTGGTCTCAAGGTGAAATTAAAGCCACACTCTACTATCGGTGGAATCTGAAAAATTATCCCTTCGATCGTCAGCAACTCACCATCAATATTCAAGAGTCGATCCAGGATGCCAAGGTGTTTATTTATACACCAGATTTTGCCCAATCTGGCTATCAGAAATCCCTGCCCATTCCGGGCTGGAAGATCGAAAATTTTAGCATTCAAGAACAAACGGTAGAATACGACACCACCTTTGGTAACCCCGGTCTCAATGATGGCACCGGACAATATAGTCAACTGGTCATTTCCCTCGATCTGGAGCGGGTGAATTTGGTGAGTTTTCTGAAGCTAACGGCGGGGGTTTATGCAGCGGTGGCCCTGTCTGCCATGTCTCTTTTACTCAATCAAGACTATTCCGATCGCTTAGGCATATTGGTCGGTACTCTCTTTGCCGCAGTGGTCAATTTGCAGGTGGCGGATGCGGCCCTAGGACAAACGGATAGTTTTACCCTGACAGACTTTATCCATGTCATGGCGATCGTCTACATTTTTGCCGCTGCTTGTATTTCCTTATATTCCCGAAAATTGACCGAATCAGGGCAAAGTCAAGCTGCCCTACATCTCGATCGACAAATTTCCTTACCGGTGTTTGTGATTTCCTTTGCGCTCTTTAACATTGTTATTATTGCCTATGCGGCAATCGTGGGGTAACGATGCTTCTACTTATCTTTCAAGTTCGATCTCGATGGTATGCCTTGGAAGCTTCTCAAGTGGTAGAAGTGATTCCTCGGGTTCATCTCCGGGAAGTTCCCAATGCACCTCCCTTTGTTTCCGGGTTATTAAACTATCGTGGTATTATCATTCCGGTCATCGATCTCGGGACATTTTTAGAGGGAAAAGGGGCCACGCCCTACCTCAGTACCCGAATTATGATTATTCAATATCAGGTTCAACAAAAATCTCAACCGAATACGGTCCAATACCTCGGTCTCATTGCTGAACAGGTTACCGAAACTTTAGAGCGATCGCTCTCCGATATTATTGATCCCACACTACCGACCCAAAAAGGTCATTATCTGGGGGGAATGCTGCTGGACGATCGGGGGATGATTCAATATTTGGGGATGGATAAACTCGTAACCAATTTAGGATCTCATGCATTGCTGGGTCTGTTGTCCGCCTCCGATACTTCGCCAGGTCAGCAGGAGGTTTAAAAAATAGCCTTTCAGAGTTACTTTACCGTCTCCTTTGCAGCATAGAGACAGGGAGATGGCGGAATCTAGAATCCATTCTAGCCCCTAACATTAATCGTCTTTTTAAGGATCTGATCCGATGTTCAAAAACCAGTCTATGGAATCCCGCCTTAAGTATGCTTTTGGCTTTATGGGGGTTTTAATTTTAATTATGGCGATCGTTGGCTGGAGTAGCAGTGAACGACTGGGGAGCCATATTAGCACCTTATCCATTAACACCATTCCGAGTATCAATGGATTGTGGAAAATTAACGAAGGTCAAACTCAAATTGAGTCCTCAGAACGGGCCCTCTTAGGAGCTAATTTAGATGCGGAACAACGTCGGGCTGAAATCACCCGGATTGACAACGCCTGGAAACAGATTGATGAAGGGTTTAAGGAGTATGAAAGTGCCCCTTCCTTACCGGGAGAACCCGAACTGTATGCAGATTTTCAAGCGAAATGGACAGCCTGGGAAAATCTCCACAAAAAATTTCTCCAACTGAACGCCGAGTTTGAAAGTCGTGGTGTGCTAGCACCGGCCCGCCGTGAGGTAGAAATACTGCGCCAAGGACAAACGAATAATGACCAACTGCAAACTTTGCGTCAGGCTCAGGAGGCGTTTAAGCAGATGGAAGACCAAGCCAATGAAAATCGAGATGAGTTTCAGGCCGCCACTGATGGTCTCCTCAAGCTCATTGCCCTCAACCAATCCGCCGCCCAAAAAGTGATTGAGGAATCTGGTCAGGATGTATCCCAAAGTCGCTTTTGGGCCCTCGTGGGGATTTTCCTCGGTCCCGTGACAGCCCTAATTTTTGGCGCCTTTTTTAGCAATACGATCGCTAAACCCTTGGGAACCCGGATTGCGGGCGTGGTGGCTGCTGCTCAAAAAATTTCCGAGGGAGATTTACGAGCCACGGTGGAACGATCGGAACAGGTCGATGAATTAGGGCAACTGCAAAATGCCTTTTGCACCATGCAGAAAGATCTCAATAATCTGATTGAACGGATTCAAAATGCCGGGCAATCTATTAATTATTCTGCCCAGCAAATTAATGCCGCAGGACAGGAGTTGCAAACCACGGTTTCCCAGCAGGCCGCTTCCATTCAGGAAGTAGCCGTAACCTCCCATCAAATTGCAAATACCTCAGAGGATTTAGTGACCACGATGGATGAGGTTAAAAATCTGTCCCAAAATACCGCCCAGGCCGCCGGTGAGAGCCAAAGTAATTTGCAGCAAATGGAGACCACCATGCGTCAACTCGTGGAGGATACCAAGTCCATCACCTTGAAGTTGAGTATGATGAACGAAAAAGCCAATAACATTAATCGAGTGATTACCACCATTACCAAGGTTGCGGATCAAACCAATCTCTTGTCCTTAAACGCAGCGATCGAAGCGGAAAAAGCGGGAGAGTATGGCGCTGGATTTGCGGTGGTGGCGCGGGAAATTCGTCGTCTAGCGGATCAAACCGCCGTTGCGACCCTAGAAATTGAGCAAATGGTCAAAGAGATGCAAACCGCAGTGTCTGGGGGAGTGATGGAAATGGACAAATTCAACCAGTCCGTGAGCCACAGTGTGGACAATGTGACCCACATTAGTGATCAAGTCGCCCTGGTAATTACCCAAATCCAAGAGTTAACCCCGCGTTTTGTGGATGTCAGCCATTCCGTTCAAGAGCAATCCCTCGGGGCTCAGCAAATTAGTCAGGCGATGGATCACCTCAATCAAGCCTCCAACACCACCCTCAATATGGTGCAATCCACCAATACTGCCCTCCAGACCTTGGAATCGGCCTCCAATGGCTTACGATCGGAAATTTCCCGCTTCCAAGTGGAGCGCCGCCAAGACTATGAAGCTCAGAGGAACTATGGGCTATGAGTGGGACGTCGCCGATGGCTGATTCGCCTGGCCCTACCAAAGATTTGGGGGATCAGGGCTTACAGGACTGCTGGAATCAGATTGGAGTCATGGGGGATCGCTCCTGCCCCCTGCTTAGCCAGGTCATCCACTGCCGGAATTGCATGGTGTATGGTGCGGCAGGGCGCAGTTTACTCGAGCGGGTAGCCCCACCGGACTACCTGGAAGAGTGGACTCAGGTCTTAGCAGAGGTTTCCCCGCCGGAAGTTGATCATCACACGGAAGCGATCGTTCCCTCCGCCCAACCCCAGTCCCTCATGCTCTTTCGTCTGGGGTCTGAATGTTTAGCCTTCCCGGTGAACCTGCTGCAATTAATTACCCCCCCCACCGCCATTCATCGTTTACCCCATCGGGTTCCTGGCATCTTATTAGGGCTGGGCAATATCCGAGGAGAGATTCTGATCTGCGTATCCTTGGCCGCCTTATTGGGGATCTCGCCGGAAACGGAGGCATCCCCTGCCCTGGCCCTGTCCCGATCTGATCCGGGTGTGCATCCCATTCATCCCCGCTGGGTGGTCATGGGGGATCCCTTGCATCCCTGGGTTGCCCCCGTTGATGAAATCTATGGCATCCATCGTTTTTCGGTGCAACAGTTTCAGCCCCCCCCGATTGTGGTGTCCCAAGCCACGGCCTATACCCAAGGCATTACCTACTGGAACGATCGTAAAGTCAATGTCCTGAATGGTGATCAAATTCTGAGGGCCTTTCAGGATGCGCTCACCGCAAGTGCCGGTTAACCGGCCCCGTCCTCCCTCACCCTCCCAGCCAGGGTACTCGACCCTATTTCCCCCCAACCGCTCATGGCAAATTCCCGTGACCCCGCCCTTGTGGATACCTTTTGTCAGGAAGTAGAACAACAGGTAAAAGTCCTGAACGAAGGACTCTTGGCCTTAGAAAGCCAAAATGATCCCCAGGCGATCGAGTCCTTGATGCGGGCAGCCCATTCCGTCAAGGGCGCAGCTAAAATGCTTGAACTCCAGTCCGTTGTGGACTTAGCCCACCAGATGGAAAGCTGTTTTGTCTGCATCAATAGTGAACTCCAAACCCGTGACCTGCAAACCCGTGACCTGCAAAACCCGTCCACGGCCATCGACTCCGCCGATCTCGATCGGCTCTTCCAGGGGGTGGACTGGCTGGATAATCTCCATCGCCGATCCCCCGATCAGGTGATGCCCTGGATAGAGACTCAGGCAGAAGTCTTAGCAACCCTTCAGAATAGTCTGCAGCAACTTTGGCAGGCCCTCGGTGGCGATTCCCCCCGAGCCTCTACGCTGATGCCCCGCTCCCCCTCAAGCCTGGCGGCTTCAGAAACCACCACAACCGCCGAAACCGCCGCCGATCGGGTTGTTCGGGTCAGTGCCGATAACCTCCACCGCATCATTGGGTTAGCGGGGGAATCCCTCGTCGATGCAAACTGGTTACAGCCCTTTGCCGACTCTCTGGGACTGGTGAAATTACAACAACAGGAACTCTCCCGGATTTTGGAACACCTCGAGCGGGAGTTAACCCAGCAGGGGCAGACTTCTCCGCAACTGAAAGCCTTAATTCAGACCGCCCGTCGCCAGGAACAGGATTGCTACGATCTCCTCGACGATCGTTTAGGGGAACTGGAACTGTATGTCCGCCGTAGCCTCAACCTGTCCGATCGCCTCTACCGAGAAGTGATTCATGCCCACATGCGTCCCTTTAGTGATGGCATTGAGGGCTTTCCCCGTATGGTGCGGGATCTCAGCCGCGAACTTAACAAGCAAGTGCGCTTTGAAGTGTTGGGTAAAGCCACCGCCGTCGATCGGGACATCCTCAATAAGTTGGAAGCCCCCCTCACCCACATTTTACGCAACGCCGTCGATCACGGCATTGAACCCGTCAACGATCGTCTCGCTCAGGGCAAACCCCCCTACGGCACTGTCCGCATGGAAGCACTGCACCGGGGAGGAATGTTAGTCATTACCATTAGTGATGATGGCAAAGGCATTGATTTAGAAGAACTCCGCCAAACGGTTCAAGCGCGGGGCTTAGTCCCCAGGGATATGGGGCCCCAGCTTTCCGAAACAGAACTCTTAGACTTTCTCTTCTTGCCGGGCTTTTCCACCGCAACCCAAGTGACCGAGGTTTCCGGGCGGGGTGTGGGACTCGATGTGGCTAAAACCATGGCACAGCAGGTGGGGGGACGGGTTCAAGTCACCACTCAAAAAGGGCAAGGCAGTCGTTTTCATTTTCAACTGCCCCTCACCCTGTCCGTCGTGCGGGCACTGCTGGTACAAATTGGTGGTGAAACCTACGCCTTTCCCCTAGCCCGAGTGGATCAAATTGTCCAGGTTAGTCTCCAGGAGATCTATCAGGTCGAAGGACGACCCTTTTTCACGAAGGATGACCAGAACATTGGCCTCGTCCCCGCCCATTTGGTGTTGGAACTTCCCCCCACTCCAGTACCCAGTGAAGAACTGGCGGTGGTGGTCATTCAGGAGGGAGGCCGCTCCTATGGGGTGGTGGTGGAACAATTCCTCGGGGAAGAGGATCTGGTGGTGCGTCCCCTAGATCCCCGCTTGGGCCGAATCCGAGACATTAGTGCCGTGGCCTTACTCCGGGATGGCTCTCCCGTTTTGATTATTGATGGTGTGGAGTTGGTGCGCTCCATTGATCAGCATCTGCGGACGAACCTCTCCCTCAATGTCACCTTACAATCCCGTCCTGTCCTGGCCCAGGGACAGTGCGTTTTAGTGGTGGATGATTCCCCCACGGTACGGGCGACGGAAACCCGCCTCCTCCAGCAACATCATTACGAGGTTCACCAAGCCGCAAGTGGCGTAGAGGCCTGGGAAGCTCTCTTGCAACATAACTATGACTTACTGATTACCGATGTGGATATGCCGGGGATGAATGGACTCGATCTACTGCGCCAAGTCCGTTCTCATCCCAAATTGCAGAGCCTGCCGGTCATTATGGTGTCCTACCGCGATCGGGAAGAAGACCGGCAACAGGGGCTGAGGGCAGGGGCTAATTTCTATCTCACCAAAAGTAACTTCCAAGATGACACCCTGATCAAAGCAGTGCGATCGCTACTCAGAACAACGGGAGCCTAACGCTCTATCACCCCAGCCGCCAAGTGAACCGCAAAGCCTTGCCCACCCTCCTGGTGATAGCGATCGGCCCAATTCCGTAGGAGGTGATCCAAGTCCTGAAGGGCGACGGGCACTTGTTCTGGCGGAATGGCTAACTCTTCCAAAATTCTCAACACATCTTGCTCCTGACCTTCCTCCTGCTGGGCCCAGCTACGCATCAACTGAAAATAGCGGGCCGTGTCCTCGATCACGACGGAGTTCCGTTCGTCTTCCCCCACTGGGGCATAGGAGGAGCGAGCTAAGACATAAAAGGGTAACCCTCGGGAATTTTCCAGGGTTAACACTGTGCCGGAATGGATGAGGCGACGGCGAATATGCTCCGCTAGGGACTCACTGAGGGGGGTGCGTTTATCGCTGGGAAAGCTTTCTTGATTGCGATTGTGCAGGAGTTCAATCATGTCCATAAACTGGAAGACGTTGAGAATCTTCGCATTGGGCAGATCGGGGGGACACTGGGCTTCTATTTGGGACATTTCCGCCGGGGTTAAACTACTGCCCGCTAAGCGCACCTCACCCGTTTGCCAAGGATAGCGCTCTAACCACAAACAGGGTAACTGAATCAAATATCCCGGCTCCTGAGATCCCAGCAGTTTCAGCAAATTCCCCTGGTGTAACGCTGACTCAATTTCTTTAACGATCGCCTTGACCCGTTTCGGCTCAATATGGTGCAGCATCCCCGTCATCCGGAGATTCCCTTCCTGTTCTTGATAGGTGGTATAGACCGCACATTTGGCAGCGGTAGCCGCTGCATCCAAAAAAGCGCCATGGCGATGCCCACCGGTTCGCATTGCGGTGAAGGCGAGGTAGATGAGGATTTGATCCATCGCACTCGGACTTAAAGAGTCAATAAGATCACTCTCTGACAAAGGACTGGCTAAACAGGTAAGGGGAGGTGAATAAGGATGACGTTTCATGATTAACCCTGAGTTTTACGGAAAAACCCATTGCCTTTACTACATGACATACTTAAAATATGGGCTGAATAACCCCGGTCAATGTCTAGTACATCAACTGTCATAAAGGCAATATGGGCTATTTGCAGAAATTGATATTGATGGTTCTTGTTACAAAGCATAAAATTTTTGGGGATCCCTTGTAAACAGGCTGAAGTCCCTGGGAGGGGAAACCCCTCACCCCGATCCGAGCTTGGGGGAGCTAATCAGTAGCAAGATCAGTAAAACACCACTACACAGGCTCAATCTGACTCCCCAGCGCTCTGCACCCGTGCCCCGGTAGGCAACGATCGCGTTTTGGTGACCGGGAGGAATGGGAATTTCTGCAAGCCCCTCCGCACTGGGGAGCACCGTTTGCCAAGGGGTGCCTTTGAAATGAAATTGCCAGCCAGGGTAATACAACAGCCGTAATTTGATCGGTTGCGTTTGGTCGGTGAGATTAGTGACCTCAAACGATCGTTTGCCATAGTCCCAGTCCAGAATTGTGATCGAACCGGCGGAACCCTCTGGATCAGACCATTGCACCAGGGGATAGGCTTCCGAGGGCGGTAAGGGTAGACGAACAGCATGGGCACGATATTCATAAACATCCCCCAGGCCAAGACCGTCCTGGAAACGGATATGCCAGTTCAAAAAAGGCGATTGGGGCGGAAGGTGGGGTTCTTCGGGAAAGCTTTTCTGGGCTGACAGGGTGTTGAACTGGTGAATGAGTTCGGCGTTAAATTCCGTCTGATCCAATACCTGATTGCCCTGCACAAAGAGCAGGATGCCCAGGAGACCGCTTAGGCTCAGGGGCAAAATTTGAGCCAGTCCCCGGAGCACCTTTGCTGAGAAAGGCGATCGTCGTCCCCCCTGCGGGAACGGCTGGAGCAAACGCCTCTGCAGGAAGCGCCCAAAAACCTGATGACTATACCCCAAGAGTAAATAAACTGGCACGACACTCAGGCTTAGCCATCGCCAGGAAAATTGAATTTTTGCCAAAACGGGTAAGGCATAAATCGGCTCACCTAAATCCGTCACCATAACGATCGTTAGGCCGAGGGTCAGGCACCACCATAACACTTCACCCTGAGCCGTAATGCCAAGGCAAGGAGAATTATTCTTAGAGAATCGGGTCTGTTTTCCCCTTTCTTGTTCCAGAAACCAAGCAACAAAACCAACGATCGCAATTATTCCGATGGTGAGGGCATAGGGAACGATCGTTTGATCAAACCAGTGGGTTGAAACCTTGGGTAATAAGCGTCTTAAACCAGTCACCAATAGGCGATTTTGGGGATAATAGTCTGGATCAGGGTGCAGATTTTGCAGTTGAACAAGAGACTGATCCAAAACGGCCGGAAGTAAATAGAAACTACTCAGCCCTAAAGCCAGTACAAAACCCAAATAACTATCGAGGATTCCCTGGAGTTTCTGCTCCCTTTGCAAACACCAAGGTAAGATGAGCCAGAGCGACGTAAAGAGCAGTAAAGTCGGTAAATGAGAGAGCATTAAGAGGCTATAACTCACCGCTAAGATCACAATATGCAACCAACATTTTAAGGTTTTGGATTGAATAGAGTTCTGTGCTTGAGGGGTAATAGCCTGTGATTGAGGAGCAGGATGACCCATAACCTGATGGGTAGACCAGAGAATCCAGGGAATCCAGACAATTCCCCACACCTCTGCGATCGCTCCCCGTTGGTAAATATCAATGAGAAAATAAGGATTAAAGAGAGATCCGATCGTTAACAGTAGGCTAGTCGATCGCTTAAAAAAACAGTGGGCATAACCATAAAATCCAATCGCAAAAATCCCAAGTGCGATCGTCATACTGCCCACTAAACTAGCGGAAACAGACCAGTTTAAGATTGCAAACGGAAGAGTCGCGACTAAACTGAGGGGAGGATAAAAAACAAAAGTCGCATTCCCAAAGCCAAAATTTGAATATTCCAACCAACGAGGATAAAGTTGCCCACTGAAAAATTGTCGTTGATATTGAAACGCCCAACTCAGGTTAAAATGGGTAGAATGATTGAGGGCATAATCCTGTTCTAAAAAAGGGGAAACGATCGCTAAGATCACTAGAAAAACTAGGATAAAATCACCACGATATTGAGATAAAGCTTTTATTTTTCTTGAAAAAAAACTAAGGCTAGAATATCTCATACAATTACAGCAATTCAGCAGTCCTAAAGGGGATCTGTGGCGTTCACCCTTGCGTCAAAATTAGAACCCAATTTCGGATTTTTCGAGGTGTCCCCGTGATCTTGATTTACCTCTAGACTAATCAAACAAATCTAAAGGGAAATGCCCATAGGTTCCCGCAATCTCATCATCCCCTTGACAGGAAATCAGCACACCTCGGTACTCTCCCACATAGTCATCAAAGTAAAAAGCTTGACGCTGCAGGCTATATTTCAGGTAAGCCGCTCCCGCGATCGAATGTTCTGGGATTTCCGCCAAATCTACGTCATAGCCTAACCCCCGCAGGTAGCGGCACAGGGCTTGCAGGGCTTGATCCACCGTATCCGCACAAATGCCAAAGTTCAGTCCCTCCGATCGCTCTAGCACTGCTGCGATCGCTTTTTGGAGGGGCACTTTTTCCGCTGGGCTAACCGGCTTGGGGGCTAAACAGCTATAGGAGCGGAGCAGGGCCAGGGTCGATTCTAAAGCAATAACCATAAAACATCCAAATGAGGGGATCAATGCAGGCTGGAAACCCGGAAAACGATCGTAGGGAAGGCCCAAGTCACCAGATCTGCCCTTTAAGCTTAAACCAGATGTGAACACGCTACTCTATCAACAATTTATCAACACCGTCCAACTTCATCCGCTTCTCGTGAAGGCTAAAGCCTTCCAAAAATCAGTCCCCATACTGATCCGTCATCGAACGGTCATCAGAGCCCATGCCAGAGAATGTCAGAGAACAGGTTTCAGGTTGGTTCCCCCGCCGCCGCATCGAGTAACCACAAAAGTTCACCCTGAGGTCGGATGAACCGGGCAGGGTATTGACGATCGAGGGTGGGATCTTTCTCTGTTTGGAAAATAGCTTTTAAGGCGGGTCGTTTGTTTTCGCCAGCCACCAAGAAAATAACGGAGCGGGCAGTATTAATTAAAG
>JBMTZC010000127.1:0-11088 GCA_049455215.1 Prochlorotrichaceae cyanobacterium | reverse complement strand
GTGTCTCAGCCCTTGAGTTAGGTTTTAGGTTCTTCGATTCAAAGTGGGTAGGTTCAACCTGGTCTGAGCGGTAGGATCTGGACAGTACGAGGCGAGACGTAGAACCTGCTCCCGCTAAATCTTTTGGTTTGAGGAAGAGCTTGAGGCAGACGGCTGCCCAACCGATCGTTCAATTAATGCTAACCAGAGGCGCTTTGGCCCACTATCGCCACTGTAAAACAACAGATCAATTAAGAGTTTCAAGGCCAGGGCCGTTAAGTCCCGTGGGGTTTGTGCCTGGGCCTGCATCCGATCCTCATACAAATTACAAAAGCGATCGATATAATCCCCCAGAATCGGTGCTTCATGGGGAGGACGATTCTGTTGGCTAAATTGCTCTAACACCCCGACGGCGTGGCGAACCGTGCGTTGGTGTTGATGGGCCAGGTGACAACTCACTAAGACTAAGGTGCGTGCTTCTTCCACATCTAATTTTTTCCGGCCGCCTTGACCTTTGCGCAGGGGGCTGGCTTGGCGTAACCGCCAGAGATTAACCCGATCGCTTATCCCAGAGAGATGAAGCTCTTGAGCAGCCTGGAGAATTGCTTCGGAACCGATGTTCGTTAAGGCTTCCAGCGCAAGGAGAATTAAATCCAAATGGGCTTTAATATTGTCCAATTGCTCAGCATTCCGAGGAACGGGAACCGAAGGGATGGAATTGTGGGCAGCCCGATCAAAAGGAATTACAGAAGCCATAGGAAACGATAAAGGGCAAAATCTCGATCGAATTAGGGTTGATTTGCTAATGCTAACAGTTTGCGATCGAACCCTGATCGATCGGGCAGGGGACAAAAGCGGTCAATACGCACAGACGAAGACGATCGCCGCAGGGCAGGAACCCATTCCGTTTGTATTTTCTCGGAGACTGCCGGGGAGGAGGTGGAGGGTTGGCTGGGGTCGCCTAAATCCGTTACGGCTTCCCTGCTAACATTCTCAGCGGATTGATTGGGTTGAGCCGGTTGCTCCTGCTCCTCTGGTAATGAAGGGACTGCCAGATCCTTTTCCGCTAGGCTTTCTTCGGGGTGATCTACCGTTGAGGACTCAAGGGAGTCGGCTATAGCCTGCGGCTCTGGGGCAACGATCGCGGGGTCTGCATTCCTAGATTCCCTATCCTCGGGACTGATCTGAATAGACTCCTCCCCTTGGTCTGGCGGTTCCTGATCGGAGATTATTTTCGTTCCGGGTTCCGGATGCTCCCGTAGCCGTTGCTGGCGATGTTCTTCCTGATGTTCCTCTGCTAAAGCCCGTAGCTGTGCCTGTACCCGATCCGGCAAAGGAACCGTAACGATCGCTTCAAACTCTCGATTGAAATGGGACAAAATTCTACCGCGCCGTTGCCAAATATCTAAAATTTGCTGAACGGAGACGACCTTGTAGCGTCCTTGGTACAGTGCCTCAATGACCGCTATCCGAATCCAACTCGGGGGATTGCAGGCCGCTAAGTTTATGACCTCAGTCCAGGCATCGACTTCACGGATATCAAAATAGTGAACCATGAGCGCGACCGCAGAGGCTAAAACAACTCTAGGTGCAGGCTCTTGACGTTGAAAGGTTATAACCATAAACCTGGAATGCGGAAGAGGAACGGTATCCGATGCACCTAAGGAGGGATAAAAACTGACTTAAGCACCCATTATAAACTCATCCAACGCTGGGAGAAAATTGCGGTTCTCATGGCCGGGTTGGCTTAATTTAATCAGGGCAAAGCGTTTGAGCGCAGTCAGGGTTTGCCAGTCCTGGAGGGAGAGGCTACGGTTGACGGTCTGGGCCTGGGCTAGAACCTGGGGGGGAATACTCTCGGCATTCAACCAGGGGGGATTGTGGGGAATTGTCAGACTGGCTGCGGGTTGCCCCGTATACTGCACCACGAGGGTTTGTAACATTTCTCGATAAGCGGCGATCGTTTCCGGGGTATCGCAGGCTTGGCTTAAGCATCGTTGGCGTTCTGTCAGGGAAAACTGATGCCAATGACTCAGTTTTAATTTCACGCCACAGGTATCTAGCTTGTACCGCACACTCAGGGGAATACAGCGCAGGGTGTTCACAAAATCCGCTTCAAATTGGAAGTAAAGTAAGGGCTCAGAATCTGTCACAATTTGCCATCAAGATATTCAAGCGATGAACTTAGCTCAGTTTTTTGTGGGGGACGGCGAAGCCTCGCTACAAAAAGCCGCGCTACCAAAACTATAGGGTACCGCCCTGAATTTCGGGAGACGGCTAAGCTGCCCGCCGCAATCCCTAGGGCGCGTCATCAATTCATTCTAGAAGCCTTGCGGTATAAAGGTTACCGCACCCGCTCTAGCAAACATATATTCGCGTTCCTTATCCCTCTATGCAGATCCACATTCAAGCCGCCACGGAAGCCAATACTGCCGACTTGTTAGCCCTCTATGCTGACATGAATGATCAACCCCCGTTACCGGAGGAAACCTGGCAACGCCTCTGGGCAGAAATGCAGGCAGTACCGCACTACACCGTTTACCTTGCCTGGGACGGGGAAAAGCCGGTGGGCACCTTTAGTCTACTGTATGTGACTACGCCGATGCACCGGGATCTGCACCGGTACGCCATTGTGGATGCGGTAACGGTGCAAAGCGATCGACGGGGACAAGGCATTGGCACGGCCATGATGCGTTGGGCACTGGAGAAAGCGGCGGCGGATGGCTGCTATAAAGTCATGCTCTCCTCCAACCTCAAGCGCCATCGAGCCCACCAGTTTTATGAGTCCCTGGGGTTTGAACAACATGGCTGGAGTTTTCAGGTGCAATTGGCGGCAGAGACCGCAGGCTAAGAATCGGGGGAAGATCATTGCAACGCCTATCCTTGCAGCAGGAAAGACACCTAGAGAGTGATCGAGGGAATCCCCTGAGACCCGTTAGGGTACGGAGGGAGGAGGGGAATGACGACAAGATTCTTGGGCTAACTTCAAGCCTTGTTTAACCTCGCTAATGCTTTGATACCGATCGCCAGGGTTGGGATTGAGCAAGGAAACGAGGGCTTCTGCTAAGGGTTTGGTAATCCCTGGCACCGCATTGAAATAGTAGGAAGCTGTTTGAACTTTATAGCGATGGATTTGACTCGGATTACGCCCCGTTAGCAGGTACAGGAGGGTTGCCCCAATCCCAAAAAAGTCGGACTGGACATAGGTTTTGCCGTGGAGTTGTTCGGGGGCGCGGTAACCACTCAAGGCTAAGCGAGTTTGTTCTAGCCCTCCCAAGGGTTTCACCACCCCAAAGTCCACTAAGACAATGCGGCCATCGCTGTAGCGCAGGATTAAATTTGCGGGCTTAATATCCCGGTGTACTAACGGCGGATTTTGATGTTGTAGGTATTCCAAAACGCTGCAAACTTGAAAACCGCAGGCGATCGCCTGGGCTGGAGTCAGGGTTCCCCGTTCACGGATATGTTCTTCGAGATTTTGCCCAGGGATCCATTCCATGACGAGATAGAATTGGCGGGCTTCTGAAAAAAAGTCTAGAAAATGAGGAATAGTCGGGTGATCGAGTTGGTTGAGGGTCATGGCCTGACGCATGAAGAGTTCTTGCTCTTTAAGACTCTTGACAGCGCTGGGATTGAGTTGCTTGATCACCACCAAGGAGTGGTTTAAGAAGACGGGAAGTTCGCGGTAGTTAGGATTGATCCAGGCTAAAAAGGTGTAGGCTTCTTCCCCTTGACTCAAGACTTTGAGCAAATCGTACTGTCGAATCGATCCTAAAATGACTAAGGGATAGCCACAATTTCCACAAAACAGTTGGTGCGGGTTATTGTCCACATGGTCACATAGCGATGTTCCTGAAACAATCTCCTCCAAGGTTTGCCGATAGCTCGTGGAGATCATTTCCGGATTGACGGGAGAAAGATTGTAGCCTAGGTGATCTTGAGGAGAGGTCTGAATGGCTTGAGGCTTGCCCCGCAGCCCCTTCAGTAAGTTTGCCGCAGTTTTTTGATCGGAGAGAAAAAAGCACATCCGCGGCCCATTGGGGGCGAGTTGAATTTCTCCCATGTCGGGCACAACGTCACGAAAGGTTATCCGACCATTTAAGGAAACATTATTTTTCCCCTGATTGGTTAATTGCCAACGTTCCCCCCCCTCAGAGGAGAGCTTGCTCAGCAACACATGATGGCGAGAAATTCGGGGATCTTGAATAACAATGTCGTTATGGGACGATCGTCCAATGGTGATTTCGGTCTTGTCCTCAAAGTGCCACCATTTGAGGACGGTGGTTAAATCAAAAGAATCCAGAAGAGCCAGGGTAACCACACTACCAACTAATATTAATAATAAATTTATTTTAGATGAGGTAGCAGATTTAAGGCAAACCTGTTCCCCTATTTTCTGGCTTTGCGCCTAACCCCGATCGCCCAGAACATCCGATCGCCCAAACCAAGATTAGGCAGAAGCAGAATGGGGCTCACCTTCCCATTGGCTTACCTTCAATGGCTAGCTTTTCTGGTACGGCTCACTCTCCAGGCAACCTATCTCGAAATCGTTTCTCTTAAGGGGCGTTTTTAGATCGGTTGAGCTGTCCTCCAAAACGGCGCAGTTCGTATAACTTGATGCCAATATTATATTCATAATGACTCATGAGGCAGGCGTAAATAAACCCTGCTCGTCCATCTAAAAAGCCCAGTTGCAGAAGATAAATGAGAATGAAGCGCAAGAGGGGCTTAAAGGGGAGTTGAACCCAGATTTTTTTGAGAAATCGTTTGCGTTGAACCGCATCTCCCCACAATTTAGCTCCGATCGTTCCGCTCTCATCTTGCCCGGAAAGCAAGTTATCGTACACTCGGGCTTCCCAGTTGGAATAACGGTTGTGGCGCTCTAACCAATGAAAGACATCCCGGAAATCTTCGTGGAGCATATCTGCTTTCAGGTAGCCCGATTTACCTTGCAAAATAACGTGCTCGTGGACCTCATTATCTCCGGTGTTGGGCGTGAGGGAGGTTTGTAGGTTTTCGTAGCGTCCTAAGGCATGACGAAAGAGGCGGAGGTTCCAGTCTGGATAGCGTCCACCGTGTTGAATCCAAGCCCCCAGAAAAAAGACACGGCGATTTAAGTAGTAGCCAACGTAATCAGGCTTTTCAATGGCCGTTGCAATTTCTGCCCACAGTTCCGGGGGAATCCGCTCATCACAATCGACAATCAAAACCCAATCATTACGAAAGGGAAGGTTTTCTAAAGCCCAATTTTTTTTCTTTGGCCAGGTTCCATTAAACTCAAATTGAACAACCGTTGCCCCCTGGCTTTCGGCAATACTGACAGAGCGATCGGTACTCTGGGAATCGACGACAAAAATTTCATCTGCGATCGCTACACTGGCAAGACAAGCCGGAAGATTAGCCTCTTCGTTTTTGGCCGGAATTAAAACAGAAACGGGGATTTTAGTCGGAGTATTCATCGTTTTGAGTGTTGAGTTTTGAGTTGAAGGCTATCAACTTAAGGCGATAGCGAAAAGTGCGAACACTTTATAAACTGCTGCGCACCATCACCAGGGTTTCTCCCAACTGTTGGAACCGCACTTCTAAAGCTTGCTTCTGGGCTAAAACTTGCCGCAAATGCTGATACCGAGCAATGGCCGTACTGACACTAGGGAGTTGATCCGGCGGACAGGGACGAACCCACATTTGCCCTTGATCATCCAATCCACAGAGACGATAACCCTGAATGACCCCATCTAAGGTGGCCTCTGCTTCTAACCAACCATCGACGATCGGCCCATCGAGGTAAATGGCCTGAACTTGTTCGTGCAGCCCTTCTAGCTGAGCTTGCCAATCTTCCACGATCGTGGCGATGTCCTGTAATAAACTCAAGGGAAACACCGGATTGCTACTATGCCGGTGGGACTTTAATTGCACCTGCTTGAGGCGAGGTAAACTCGGCTCCTTGAAGATGTCCTGCTGGACGGCAAAGGGCTGAACCGTAATGGTCGCTTTATGGGCGTTGCTATAACTGGCGTTGGTGTAGCTGGCGTTGCTATAGCTGGCAACGGGGTGGGGTGTTACCGGCCGAGAAACCGGAGGAACCACCTGCGCAGCGGTTACAGCGCTGGGCTGCGCCGGGACAGGTAACGATCGCAGGGGAACGACGGAAAAATCCTCGGGGGGGGACGATGGTTTAGCGGGGGGCGGGGTTTGAAAGGAGGGGGAATGGGGCGGGATTTCTGTCCGCTGAGGCGGGATTACCAAGTCAGGATTTTCTGAAAATGTGGGGTTAATCGGGGACTGCGGTGGAGGGGAACTTCCCTGGGGAAGGGCAATCGCGGATCGATCGACTCCCCGCTCCATGACCGGGCGAGAGGGGGGACGTTTAATCTCAAAGGAGCAGGAGGGGCGAGATGCAGTCATCGATCGTTCCGCTGACCACCGCTGCGGTGACCGTTCAGAGGATATTTGGGGCGGCAGAGAAGGGTTCATAGCAACTCCGCAATCTTGACCAGGGAATCCAGAATGGCATTGCCCTGTTGAGCCCCCCTAATGTTGCATTGATTGTCTCAATATGCAAGTTGTTTAAGGCGCAATCCTTCAGGGGGGCATGGGATCAGGTCTGTCACTGGAACCGCATTTGTCTGACCCGTTGCCACAGGGATTTACGGTAGTAACGTTTGATCTGCTGTACAGCCAGCCTAACATCGAGTCCATCCGGTTCCCGTCGTCCATAGCGCCATCCCGCATAGGCGGAAATAAATTGCTGACTGGGTTGGATCAGGGGGGTAGGCAATTGCTCCACCAGAGTTTGGCCATATTCTAAGGGGGTTTGGGCGGGATGCTTGGGTAAACCGGCCTCCTGAAGGCAGTGCAGAAATTGTTGATATAAACCTTCCATCAGCGGTAAGCGATCGAGCCAGCGCTGGTATCGCCACCCCTGCCATACCCCCCAGAGGATCCAGCCGATAAAGCTGAGCCCAATCCCTAAAATCGCCAAGATAAAGATGCCGGTGAGGCGCTGAGACAGGAGCCCCATCACAAAGCCCACGAAAAGACCAATGACGCTGGCCAGCACCAGAAAGACTTGCGTAAAGAGCCCCCGCACTGGAGTCGGCAACCATCCCGCCACCCACAGCCAGAGTTTTTTGAGGGTGCTAAAGGCGTAGCTCTCTTCCAACGAGGGGGGAACCACTTCATGACCAGGAATGGGATCAAAGGCAAACCAGCCATACTGGGGAAAAAAGACCTCCGTCATGGCATAGGCATCAGTATTTTTGACCAGATATAACCCCGTAAAGGGATTAAAGTCCCCCGGCGCAAACCCCACCACTAACCGCGCTGGAATTCCAATGGAGCGCAGCATGATGGTAAGGGTGGTGGAAAAGTGATCGGGGTAGCCGCCGCCATAGGTGAATAAAAAGCTACTGACGAGGTCTTCTGTTTCTCCAAAGAAGGGTAAATCCCCTTGAATTCGGTATTGTTGCTTCAGAGATTGGGCCAGAAATAGGGCTTTTTCGTAGGGATTGGTAATGGGTTTGGGGGCGTTAGCCAGGAGTTCTTCGGTTCGTTCCCGGATGGGATCCACCACATCCTCAGGCACCTCTAGGTAAGCCTTGCGGATTACGGTCGGATAGTCCGTGGACGCTTCCTGCAGGGCCGATCGATCTCGATAAGGCACCTCCGACACCACGGTATAGGTGGTGCCATCCGCTAGGGTGACCGGCGATCGTAGCCCCCCCTCTGTATCGATCGCAACTTCGCGGGTGGGGAAATACAAATCCTCCGGTTGATACAGGGCCGGAATCAGGTTGGGCATCTGATCCACGATCGTGAAGGTTTGCACCACCTCCCTATGGCGACCAATTCGCTCCAAGGGCGGTAAGCGAAAGCGATAGGAATAAAACGATCGGCTCAGGGTTTGGGTATCATCGTTCCGGGAGACTTCCCACCCCTGACCGGTGTAATGATCGAAGGCCATGACTCGCCAAAACCCCTCTGCCTGGGAACGGACTCGCATGAGCAGACGGGGCTTGAGGGCGGTACCCCTCAGGTTTTGGTTCATGGTGCTGTTGAACCCATAGTAAAAACTATCATCCAGTTCGCCGGGGCCTTCCGTGGGACTCGTTCCCCCGCCTCGCACCGTATTGGGATCCCCCTCTTCTCCGCCGGTGCCGTCGTTGGCTTCGTCACTGTCAGGGTTGGACACATAGCCTGGATTAGAAATAATTTGATTATTAAATTCCCCTGCCACATCAATGGGGGCACTCACGGGAAAGGCACGCAGTTGATACCCCGGCAAACGCGGCAACAGGGCAAAGATGATCAGTCCCAAAACGAGGATAAGGGTTAAGAGTCCGAGCAGGCGGCGCGGGGCAAGTTCCGGAAAGGTTTTGAAGAGAGAGGCGGAGGTGGTGGAATCTTTTGTGGTGTTTCCCAGTAGAGAGGGAATGCCTAGACGCGATCGGTAATCTAAGACCAGCACCGGCAACGCGATCGCTAAAAAGGCAACAAGAAACGGTGCAAAGGTGAGGGTTTGACTAATATTAGCGGCAACCCCCATCAGGATGAGCCCAATCACTAAGGAGTAGCCTAGATCTTTGCGGCGGGGCAAATCGAAACAGTGTAGGGCTTGGAGTTGAATTAAGAGTTCCGCCAAAATTAAGCGAGTGTCATTGTCCTGGCGCACCAGGGCCCCTAGAAAGACAAACAACGCCAGTAGCATCCCAATGGCAATGAGAAACTTGGCCGCAATATTACGATCGCGTCGATGGAAATAACTCCAAAATGAGCCGGTAATACTGAGGGGAATCGCCCAAAAGCTACTGCGAATGGGATCCGCCACATCCGTTGCGGCGATCGTGGTGGCAATGATGCCCACAATCACTAGAGCCTGGGTACACACCCGCAACGCGATCGAATCCTCCGCGATCGGCTTGGGCAGGGAGGCAAAAAACTTTCTGGGGTGGAGAAGCGGCGAAATCCGTTGGGGGGAGGAAGAGGCCATAGGTGCAAAGAGAGGCTGGAGGAACAGGTTTTCCCATTATGGCGTTCTCGGTCAATCTGTGGCCAAGGAAACCTCGATCGGGTCATTGATGAATCCAAACCTGCTGGGGGCGTTATCAATCATCGTTCCGCTCTCGGGCGGGTTGATTTTGTTCCAGCCAGCGCAGAATCCGTTGATTTTCAAACATTAACTCACGAATATCTGCCTGAGTATCAGCCGATCGCCGTTGCTCATCGGCGGCTTGAACCTGAAAGTCGCGGCGTAGGGTGTTCATTTCCTGAAAGAGCCGCAGCATCTGTTCTTCAAAGGCATTTTGACGATCGCGCAACTGCAAGATCATGGCCTTCAGGTCGTTATTCTCACTCATTACCTTGTTCCTCTCTCGAATCTAGGGCGCGTCATCAATTAATTCTACATTGAGGTACCCTTGCCACAAACCGCATCAGCCCTTTGGGCGGGTGGGTCTGGTTTCAATTCTAAAGCCTGGTCGGTGTAGACTAGGGATACTCACTCCATCTTTTACTCTCTACCATGACCCAAACCCCTACCCCAGACTCTGGTGTGCAGTGGAAGCGCTTTTGGAATAGTCAACGCGAAAATATCCAGGTTTTGTTTTTAGCGATCGTTTTGGCTGTAGCTATCCGAACCTTCATCGCGGAACCCCGCTACATTCCCTCCGATTCTATGTTGCCTACATTAGAAGTGGGCGATCGTCTTGTGGTTGAAAAAATATCCTACAAGGTGCAAACGCCTCATCAAGGGGATGTCATTGTGTTTGAGCCGCCCCCACAATTGCAGCGTTTTGGCTATGACAAAAGCCAAGCTTTTATTAAACGGGTGATTGGGGAAGCGGGCCAGGTGGTGGCGGTGCATGATGGTCAGGTCTTTGTCGATCGCACTCCCCTGCCCGAAAGTTATATCTTGGAACCTCCAGCCTACGACTGGGGGCCTTTTCGGGTTCCCGATGGGCAGTTGCTAGTGATGGGAGACAACCGCAACAACAGCAACGACTCCCATATTTGGGGATTTCTGCCCCAGGGGAATGTCATTGGGCGAGCCTGGGTACGGTTTTGGCCGATGAAGCGCTGGGGGTGGTTGTAATGAAAGCGATCGTCATGACCACGGCGGGAGAGCCGGAAGTGTTGCAACTGCAAACCATTCCCGATCCCCCATCTCCCCAGGGCACCCAACTGCTGATCCGCCTGCGGGCGGCGGGGGTGAATCCCATTGATACGAAACTCCGCCAACGGGGTACGTTTTACCCTGAGCAAATGCCAGCGATTTTAGGCTGTGATGGGGCTGGGACGGTGGAAGCGGTGGGTTCCCAGGTGGAACGGTATCGCAGTGGTGATGAGGTTTACTTTTGCCATGGGGGTCTGGGCAATCAGCCAGGAACTTACGCAGAATATGCGATCGTAGAGGAACGTTGGGTTGCCCCTAAGCCGGAAAGTCTCAGTTTTGAAGAGGCGGCCGCGGCTCCTTTAGTCTTAATTACCGCCTGGGAAGCGCTCTACGATCGAGCCCGCATTCAAGCAGTGCAAAGTGTATTGGTTCACGGTGGAGCCGGAGGGGTCGGTCATGTAGCCCTCCAGTTGGCGCGACTCCAGGGAGCAAAGGTGTGTACCACCGTCAGTGATGCCAAGAAAGCGTCCATGGTTCAGGACTTGGGAGTGGATCACGCCATTCTCTACCGAGAAAGCAATTTTGTTGAGGCGGCATTGCAGTGGACGGATGGTAAAGGGGTGCATACCGCCTTTGATACCGTGGGTGGAGCATTATTAGAGCAAACCTTTGGGGCAGTACGTCCCTATGGAGATGTGGTGACGATTCTAGCCCCTGCCGCCGATACTAACTGGAAAGTGGCCCGCGATCGTAATTTACGCATTAGCTTGGAGTTGATGTTAACGCCTCAGTTGCAAGGCTTAATCGATGCCCAAAAACATCAAGTGCGAATCTTAGAAGACTGTGCCCGTTGGTTTGATCAAGGTCTATTGAAAATTCACGTTAACGATCGTTTTCCTTTGGCGGAGGCAGCAGCAGCCCATCGTCGTTTAGAACAGGGTGGGCAGATGGGTAAGATTGTTCTAGTGTTTTAGCCTGTAGTTCCAGACCCAAAATCC
>JBMTZC010000126.1:0-11088 GCA_049455215.1 Prochlorotrichaceae cyanobacterium | reverse complement strand
GATTAAGCCCCCCGATCGGGAAAAGGGAACAAATTTCCAGAGTACGTTACGCTTTCAATGGGGGATCCAGCTAAATCGATCGGGGGAGGGGGTAATCTTACGCCTTAAGTTGATCGCTAGCCATTTTGAATTTCGTAGCAGGTTGAGTTTTGAAGGCAATGATCCAACAAGTTCTAAAACGATCGCTTCTTTCTTTGCAGGTTTTCAGAGAGGGAGCGATCGTGGCGTTGGGGGTGATTTTGCTGCGCGGAACCGGTGCTTTGCAGGGATTGGAGTGGTTTTTCCTGGATTACAGTTTCGACTGGACCACTCCCCATCAAGTAGACGATCGTCTTTTACTGGTTACGATCGATGATGCAGATCTCGCTAGGTTGGATCACTATCCCCTCGAAGATCAAGATCTTGCCCAAACGATCGAACTATTGTCCAGCGCTCAACCCGTTGCCATTGGTTTAAATTTATACCGTAATCTTCCGGTGCCCCCTGGTACGGAGCGGTTGCTCCAGGTGATTAAACAAACCCCTGAGTTGGTGGGGGTGGAAGCCAATGCTACTGCGTTGGATATTTCCCCTTTTGTAGAATTAAAACCCGATCAGATTGGCATTACCGAGGTCGTGTTGGACAACGATGGGACGGTGCGTCGATCGCTCCTGGCGTACCGATCGCTGCTGCCTTCCCCTGGAGAATCCCAGACCACCGTCAAACAAAGTTTAGCCAGCCATGTGGCCTTGCGTTACTTGCAACGGCAGAATATTGAAGCCTATTCCTTAGCGGATCAGTCGGTGCAGTGGGGCAAAACGCGGTTAGTGCCCTTGCAGTCGAATAGTGGGGGATATGTCAACCTTAACCCCATTGGCTTTCAAATTCTCCTGCGTTCCTGGCGATCGGTAGACTACTTTGACCGGGTGTCCTTAACGGAACTGCTTTCTGGACAGGTTAGCGCCGATCAGATCCGCGATCGGATTATCTTAATCGGCACCATTTCCCCCACCTACGGCTCCGTTTTTCAAATCCCCCTGCGATCTGCTGAGCGGAAATTACAGGTGGTTTCCGGACTAGAGATTCATGCCAATACCGTCAGCCAACTCTTAGATACGGCGGAAGGGATTGCCCCCCTGCAGTCTTGGCCGGAGTCCCTAGAGTGGTTGTGGGTTTTATTTTGGGGCATTTCCGGAACCCTGATCGGGAATCTCTGGCGACTCTATCGGGTCTGTCCTTTATTCGATCAGGCTCGTTCTAAACCTAAAATCCTCTGGCTCTGTGAGGCTTTTTGGCAAAACGGTGGTGAAACCTTCTCGATCACGGTAGTTACAACCCTGCTCCTCTGCGGGAGTGGTGTGCTGGCGGTGCAAGGGGGACTGTGGTTGCCCGTTGTGCCTGGCGTGCTGAGTCTATGGGGAAGTATTGGTTTACGCTTGAGCCAAGTGGTCGCCAGTGAACGGAACAAGACCCGGATCTTGCTCACTCAATATAATGATGTGCTGGAACATCAAATTGCTGAACGCACCGCAGCCTTAATGCGCAGTGAAGCAGCTTTGAATCAGGCCCAGACTTTAGCACGCTTAGGCAGTTGGAAGTTTGATCTCAGTAAGCAAGAGTACCACTGGTCTCAAGAGTTATTTTGCCTCTTAGGGGTCGAGTTTTCTCAGCCCCCACCCCCCGAGCAGTGGTGTCAATGGTTTGCGCCCTTGGAAGCCGATCGGGAGATCTATGACCAGGCCTGGAGTGACCTCCTCTCTCAAGGGAAAGCCTTTCACCTCGAGCATCAAATCCGCTATCAAAATAAAGAACTTCGCTACATGGAATCCCGGGGTGAGGCGGTGTGCAATGCCCAAGGGGAAGTGGTGCGGGTGTTTGGTTCCCTCTTGGATATTAACCATCGCAAGCAGATCGAACTAGCCCTGACCCAAAGCGAACATCGGCTGCAAACCTTAGTGAATAATATTTCCGATGGGATTGTCATTTTGGATCGGCAGGGCATTATTCGCTTTGTTAACCCCGCCGCCGCAGAATTGTTTGGGCGATCCCAGGCGAGTTTAGTTAATTTTGAATGGGGATTTCCCATCTCAGCGGAAGCGGAAATGGATTTAGTGGATTTACAGGGGAATTTGCGCACCCTGGAATGCCGGATTGCGGATACCAAATGGGAAGGGGACGCGGCTTATACGGTGGCCCTGCGGGATATTACCGATCGCAAACAGGCACAGGAACAGCTTCTGGGCAATCTAGATATGCAGGGACAGTTGATCAAATTACTGGATCGGATGCGTCGCACCCTGGATTTAGAACAAATTTTTAGTGCAACGGTGACGGAATTACGCAAACTCCTGCACTGCGATCGAGCCATCATCTATCAATTTAATGCCGACTGGAGCGGAGCTTGTATTGCGGAATCGGTGCATTCTCATTGGAATGCTCTCCTGCAGGCGGACGCGGAGGGAGCCTGGACTCAAGCGATCGGGAACGATCGTTGTGTGGTTCAGCGCTTAGAACATTCTCCACCCGAGTTCGATTCTCATTTTCAAGCCAAACGGGGAGGACGCTACGCCCGGGGTGTTCCCTTTTTTGCCGTGGATAATGTGGAGACTGCTGGTTTTCCAGCCTGTTACTTGAACTTGCTGCATCTCATCCAAGCTCAAGCCTATCTGATCACCCCCATTTTCCAGGGTGGCCATCTCTGGGGACTGCTGGGAGCCTATCAAAATGATGAACCTCGGGTCTGGCAGGATAGTGAAATTAATATCATGCTTGAGGTTTGTACTCAGCTTGCGGTGGCGGTGCAACAGTC
This sequence comes from Prochlorotrichaceae cyanobacterium, assembly GCA_049455215.1. Taxonomy (GTDB): domain Bacteria; phylum Cyanobacteriota; class Cyanobacteriia; order Prochlorotrichales; family Prochlorotrichaceae; genus JBEAPM01. Next base: position 8,300 of record JBMTZC010000126.1, on the reverse strand, counting down.
AGAATTATTAGAAGAACTGCAACAGGCGAAGGAAAAGGCAGAAGCCGCCAGTCACGCCAAGGGGATCTTTTTGGCCAACATGAGCCATGAACTCCGAACCCCCCTCAACGCCATCAAAGGCTTTGCTCAACTGTTACAACGGGATCCCCGTTTGGATCCGGAGCAAAATCAGAAGGTGACAACTATTTTACGCAGCAGTAAACACCTGCTCAATTTAATTAACGATATTTTGGATTTATCCAAAGCCGAGGCCGCACAAATTGTTTTGCACGAAACGACTTTCCATCTGCCCAATTTACTCTTGGAAGTGGTGGAAATGTTTCAGTGGAAAGCTCAAGAAAAGTCGATCGCCTTAAATATTGATTCTGATCCCCATTTACCGACCTTAATTCATAGCGATCGCTTGCGCCTGCGTCAGATTTTAATGAACCTGATCAGCAATGCCGTTAAGTTTACCCAACAGGGAAGCGTTACCCTGCGAACCCGGGTGATGGATGATCAGGGACTCCAAGTGGTGACATTTGAAGTAGAGGACACGGGCATGGGGATTACCCCCGCCGAATTGGGCACCCTGTTTCAACCCTTTGTGCAAACCCAGTCTGGACAAAAGGTTTTAGAAGGGACCGGTTTAGGGTTATCCATCAGTCGAACCTATGCGGAGTTGATGGGCGGTACCTTAACGGCTCAGTCGGAATTTGAGGTGGGGTCTACGTTTACCTTGTGTCTTGCGTTTGCCAGTGTTCATACCGCAGAAAAACCAGCGTTGTCTCCCCGACGGTTGAAGTTGGATCCCCTGCAACCGGACTGCCGTGTGCTTGTGGTGGATAGCCAGTTGGATCATTGTGATGAGGTGATTGAGTGCCTTGCCCAGATGGGTTTTCAGACCAATACCGTGAGTAATGGTCTAGAGGTGATCGATCGCTGGAGAGCTTTTAAGCCTCACCTGATTTTGCTGGATTTGCAAACCCCCAATCTAGATGGCTTGCAGGTCATTCGACAAATTCGAGTGGTGGACAATCAATCCACCGATTCCGCGATCGTTATTTTGGCCTACAGTGAGGGTTTAGTGGAAGACAACGTTACCCTGGCTCTAGAGTGGGGCTGTGACGACTTTTTACCGAAGCCCCTAGAAGAAGCCGATCTCCTACACAATCTTCAACACTATTTAAGCGACCTCAAGTGGATTGAAAGTCATCCTTTTGAGCATTTTAGAGGCAAAGATGTGCTACAAAATCTCTTTGAACAAACGTCAGCAGAATGGCGACAAACCTTTAAAGAAGCCATCCTCGATTTAGATGAAGAAAAATGTTTTGACCTCGTGCAAGACCTCAAGTCGGACTATCCTGACTTGGCTCAGCATTTTCATAAAGCCCTCAGTCAATTCCAATACGATCGGATTTTAGAGTTCTTTCAATCGACAGGACTTTCCCCTGAAAGTGGAAACACGTAAGCCACCTACAGGGCGCTTCATGGTACCTGAACCTGTTCAAATTGATAGCCTCGATCGTTTAATAATTGCACCAACCCCTGCTCTCCAACTAAATGGGCAGCCCCTACAATAACTAAGTAATCTTGATGGCGATCGAACAAGGATTCGATCGTTCCTAACCAGTTGAGATTGCGATCGGTCAAAAAAGTTTGTTGCAGTTGAGGATGGTTACGAAAACTGTCCAGGGAAATGTGGGAAAACTGAACGGTATCGCCTACTAACCAAGCAGAAACCAATTCCGTTAAAAGGGTTTCCGTAGTCTTCAAATCCGCTAAGGTTTGTAAGAGGAGGCTTTCCTGCTCTTGAATAGAGAGGCTTTCAAACAAATTAATTTGATCCGTTAAGGTTTCGAGGCTGAGGATTTCCTTGGATTCTGCTACAGCCTGGCTAAAGAAATATTGATCAATGCCATATTCTGCTTTAAAACCCAGTTTTTGTAACTCAAAGGGCAGCAGCGTTAAGGTAAAAAACCAGGGTTCGAGGGGATCAAACAGTTCAATGGGCAGACCAATTTCGGTTGCCTTATCCACCGCCGCCTGATAAACCGTTGGAGAGAGCGCCGCCAATGTTTCTCCCGGTTCCGGTTGTGCTTTCTCTAAAATAATCTGTTGGGACTCAAACCCATTCAAAGTGCCTAAATCTAATTCAAACACCAGACCTTCAGCTTCTTCAAAGGCCGCTTGCATCGGTTCCGGTAAGGGATACTGATCCTCGCTGAGAAAATGAACCGATCCCAGTAAATAAACGACATTTTGAGCGGATTCCGCTTTCCAAAGAAAGGTTTGGGTCGTGGACGGAGGAGACTTGACCGCTTCGCCCGGAAGCGACTGGCATTGACCATCCCCTAAATCGATAATATTGCCGGAGCGATCGGGTTCACAACCCGCTTGGAGGGGCGAGGAGCAGCCCGAGAGGATCAGCACCGTGGTGAGGACGATCGACTTCAAATTCGATTTGAGATTTGACTTTAGATTCGACTTTAAATTGAGTAGTTTCATCCTATCCCCCACCCCTCACTGAGCTTTCCACGGAAAGCGAAAAACTTGAATGGAAGAGTGCCGCACTCTTCCGCCTTAAGTTGGTAGCCCTCACTGGATGACTCTAGCATTTCTCCGGTTGTGATAGCCTAGCATAGTAAAGAGGTTCCCCAGCAACATGGCTAATATAGCGATTATCTCCGGCTCTCAACGTGACAGTGGCAATTCCCATCGCGTTGCAAAACTGACCGCCAATTTAATCTCCAGTACGGGAGAACCAGGGCAACATCACGGGACGATCGTTAATATTCAAGACCTTCCCCTCTGGGATGAAGGATTGTGGGGTAAATCCCCCTTAAACGAAAAATGGTCGAGATGGGAACCCATTTCCCAAACCTTAACCGCTTGTGATGGCGTAGTGATTATTACTCCAGAATATGCCGGCATGGCTTCACCCCTCATTACTAATTTTCTGTTGATTGCCGGTCACAAAGAAGTGGGTCATAAGCCAGGTTTACTTATTTCCGTTTCGGCCTCCCGAGGTGGAGCCTATCCCATCGCCCAATTACGATCGTTTTCCACGAAAAATAACTCCCTCTGTTGGATTCCCGATCACGTTATTGTGAGGGATGTTGATGAATTTTTCACTGAGATTAATAGCGGCAAAGAGAACTATACCAGCCGTAAACTCACCTATTCGCTCAAACTGCTGATGACCTATGCGGAAGCCTTGGTTCAGGTGAGAAACTCAGGCAACATTGACTATGAAAGTTTTCCCTATGGGATGTAAGGGGGACCCACTTCAGGCGAAAGGGTGCGGCACTCTTCCCTTCACGCCAACAGGGCTTAGGGAACGTTGGTTGGCTCGCAATAGGTCTCTAACAAAACGATCGCTCGATCGACTCCATTCTCTTCGGCTTGGAGGGCATAGGCTTCTAGTTCCAACTGACGGCGCTTAGAGTCGCTATAGCGCAAGATATACGGACGGACTAAGGGGGATGGGGTGAGTCCCAACCCCAGGGGCGACAAATCCATGATGGACTGGGGCGGCGCATCATCGAGGGCTTCCGCTGCACAAAACTGAGCCGCATGAACCGCTTCATGAACTACCGTCGGCTGGGCAATGCCCAACTCAAAGACCACGGGGTGAATCCAAATCGATCGCTTCTCCACTTCTAACAGCCCATAGGCTCCCCATTGCGGAGGCTGCTCCCACAAAACGGGAAAACCCGATCGCTCTAGGGTTTCAACGAGTTCGATCAAGTTGGGAGCGGCTCCCACTTCATTGAGGGAAAAGGCAAGGAGGGCAGAGAGGAACCAAGTGTACACAGGGTGGCTTTCCACTGAAAAATTTTAATGAAAGAGTGCGACGCTCTGCGCCGCACTCTTCAGCCTTAAATACAGGGTCACATACCCCGGTTACACTCCACAGCCCGTCACTTCCGTAGAACTGAGTGCTGTGGAGTGGTGGTGTTCTGACGAACTTAACCAACCGCTGTGGGTTCTTTGGCTAAGAACTTCTCCAGTTCCGTGAGGGCATCGGCATCAACCTTGGTTTGCATGGGACAGAATTTGGGCCCACACATGGAGCAAAATTCAGCCGTTTTGTAGATGTCTGCGGGTAAGGTTTCGTCGTGGTATTCCTTGGCCCGATCGGGATCGAGGCTGAGTTCAAACTGCTTGTTCCAATCGAAGTTGTAACGAGCGGTAGAAAGTTCATCATCCCGATCGCGGGCTCCATGACGGTGACGGGCAATATCCGCAGCATGGGCAGCAATTTTATAGGCGATCAGCCCATTCCGCACATCTTCTGCATTGGGTAAGCCCAGATGCTCTTTGGGGGTTACATAGCACAGCATTGCCGTACCATACCAACCTGCGAGCGCCGCCCCGATCGCCGAGGTAATGTGGTCATAACCGGGGGCAATATCCGTCACCAGCGGCCCCAACACATAGAAGGGCGCTTCCGAACATTCCTCCATTTGCTTGCGCACATTAAACTCAATTTGATCCATGGGGACATGACCGGGACCTTCTACCATCACCTGAACATCATGTTCCCAAGCCCGACGGGTTAACTGTCCCAGGGTCTTCAGTTCCGACAACTGAGCTTCATCAGAGGCATCGTGCAAACAGCCTGGGCGCAATGAATCCCCTAAGCTGAAGGAAACATCATAGCGCTTGAAGATTTCGATAATGTCTTGGAAGTGGGTGTAGAGGGGGTTCTGCTTATGGTGGTGCAACATCCAACGGGCAATAATGCCGCCCCCCCGCGAGACAATCCCGGTAATGCGATGGCGCACCAGGGGCAAATATTCAATCAAAATGCCCGCGTGGATTGTCATATAATCCACCCCTTGCTGGGCGTGCTTTTCAATAATGTGGAGAAAATCATCCGGCGTGAGATTCTCGATCGCTCCGTGGACACTTTCCAAGGCTTGATAAATGGGCACCGTACCGATAGGAACAGGAGAAGCATTAATAACCGCTGTGCGGATTTCGTCCAAGTTGCCCCCACCGGTAGACAGATCCATCACCGTATCCGCACCGTACTTCACCGCCAGATTCAGCTTATCCAGTTCCCCTTGAATATCCGAAGAGTTTGGCGAAGCCCCAATATTGGCATTGACCTTACATTTAGAGGCAATCCCGATCGCCATCGGCTCGAGATTAACGTGATTAATATTGGCCGGAATAATCATTCTGCCCCGTGCCACCTCATCCCGAATCAGATCCGCCGGCAGGTTTTCCCGCTGGGCCACAAATTGCATTTCTTCGGTAATCAGTCCCTGGCGAGCATAATGTATTTGGGTCACATTGGCCTGACCTTGGCGCTTCGCAATCCACTCACGACGCATAGAAAACTCCTAGAAAATGGCTATAGCGCTTGGCTATGAATAGAAAAGACGGGGCAAGCTGTAAGCAGCCTGTACCGATATATCCCGCTGGAGCGGGGTGCCTAGCCTTGGACAATCAAGATAGCTTGCAGGATGGCTCAAAAAGTCGCTTCCCTCCGCTGGTCTTAACCAGGCTCAGGTTCTAAGGGTATGTTCTCAGCCTGATTATGAATTGGAACACAAATCAGGCACCCCCAGCTTAGGACTTAATCGTAACAGAAGAACCGAGTTGATGCAGGAAACTTTTACGGGCTCCTCCTCTGGGCCTCACCGCGATCATGGGCTAATGCTACCGCCACAATGAGCAAATCGTTAGAGCCAATGGGAGTTCCTCGCGTGGTCAGTTGGCTACGAATTTTCCCCGCAAATTCAGCACATCGATCATGGAGTGGAAGACTTTCAAATTGTTGAGAAAATTGTTGTAGGTTTTCAAGATTCTGCGATCGTTTGGAGCTTTTATAAACATTAGTAGTATCGATCGCTTCTAAACCATAATAAGCCTGATCTTTTTGGGTTTCGTACTTCAACCCAGCCTACGATCGGAATGATCGCACTAAATTCATAGACATTCCCCCATCACTTTTTTTATACACGAGGTTATAATTTTTTTAACCTACGGAATATCGACTAAAAAGCGGGAATATTGAAATGAGCATCCGCCCCGTCCTTGATGCGTTTAGCTTAAAAAGTTATGGCCAGTTGTGAGTTTGAATTATGAGCCGTTTATCTCTATTCCCCTGGCATCGAAAACGCATCTCACTGCTGTGGCTGATTGGGCTCCCCTTTGTCGGACAATTTGTGTTGACCATTGCGCTGATTGGTTATGTGTCTGTGAAGACCAATCAGACCAGTGTGAATAACCTCGTTCAGCGTTTAACGGAGGAGGTTAGTCATGAAATTAATCAGGAAATTACTGATTATCTTGAGATAGCGCAACGTGTCAACCAGGGCAATCGGATAATGGTACAAAATCGCCTGTTGGATCTACAAAATCCGTTGCAGCTAGGAAAATATTTCTGGACTCAACACCAGAGTGTGCCTGAGGTAAACTTAATTTATTTCGGTAATCCTGACGGTGGCGCAATACTTGCTGGCAGGAATGATCAGGATCAGCAGATCATTCGTGAATCTGAGAATTTCGTCGCAGGAAACTACTACTCTTACCTTACCAATGACACCGGCGATCGCCGTGAAGTGATTCATCAAACTCAGTACGATGCCCGTGAACGCCCTTGGTTCCAAGCCGCTAAAGCGGCCCGCCGCCCCATCTGGAGTCCCATTTACTTATTCAACACTAAGAAAACTCTGGGAATTACGGCTACCTACCCCCTTTACAATGACCAAAACCAGTTCCAAGGGGTACTCGCCAGTGATGTATCTCTTAATACCCTCAACCAATTGTTAGACCGCTTGGCGTTAGGAAAAAATGCCGAAGTCTACATTATGGAAAAAAACGGGATGTTGGTGGCGAGCACCACAGTAGACCCGATTCTGACCCAATCCGCAGATCAGGCGTTGCAGCGGGTGACCGTGAGCGAAAGTCCAAACCCGGTGATCCAGGCTAGTAGCCGGTATTTAGAGCAATACTTCACCGATTTCAAGCAGATCCAAAACTATCGCCTGCTAGAAGTGTCCATCAACAATCATCCTCATTACGTGTCGGTTACCCCCCTCGAGGATCAGTATGGTTTAGATTGGTTGACGGTGATTACCATTCCTAAAAACGAATTTACCGCCCCCGTTAATGCAAGCCGCAATGGTCTCATTGTGGTGTGTGTGAGTATTGCAATCACAGGCATTGGCATCGGCTGGCTGATTCATCGCCGTGTTCTAGAACCGTTAACCCAACTCTGCGTCCAGGCCCAAGCCCTTTACGATGGTCAGGAGGAGGTCTTCTTAAAAAGTAACGGTGCCCAGGAATTATGGCAGTTATCCGAATTATTCCAAATCCTGCATCAGCAGGCCTTTAATCTCCAAGAAGCAAATCGGGAGTTGACCGCCGCGACTCAAGTTAAAGATGAGTTTTTCGCAATGATGAGCCATGAACTGCGAACTCCCCTCGGCGCGATTTTGGGGTTAGCCGAGTCCTTGGAGGAAGGGATTTATGGGGAGATTAATACTAAACAACAGAACGCGGTTCAGAACATCACCAGCAGTGGGGAACATTTGCTGAGTTTGATTAACGATGTGCTGGATGTGTCAAAATTCAATGCGGGCAAAATGACGCTTGACCTCAGCCGGGAGGAATTGGGGGCCTTTTGTGAATCCTGTTTGCAGTTGGTGCGCCCCCAAGCTCGGCACAAAAACCTGACTTTAACCCTGACGTTGCCGCCTTCTCCGCCTTTGGTCATGGTGGATCAACGCCGTTTGCGCCAAGCGATCATTAACTTGCTGGGCAATGCTGTCAAATTTACCCCCGCCGAAGGAGAAATTACCTTGGCAGTGGCGATTAATGATCAGCACCTCGAATTTCATGTCATTGACACGGGACGCGGGATCAAAGCAGAAGATCAAGCCAAACTCTTTCAACCGTTTGTGCAGGTGGATAGCAAACTGAATCGCCAACATATAGGCACCGGTCTGGGGTTAGTCTTGGTGAAGCGTATTGCGGAATTGCATGGGGGACGGGTGACGTTGCAAAGCGAATGGGGCAAAGGCTGTGATTTTGCCGTCATCATTCCGCTACAGGAAGATGGTGCTTAACCACATTTATTTTCCAAGGGAAACGGGATCTCTGGACACTGCTGCCGCACTTATACTGACAAACGATCGCTTCTCACCTCAAACCCAATTTCCTCCACCAAAACGATCGCTACCCAACTATCTCTATCCAATAACGATCGCTCCTGAATCTAACTTACGGAACTGTTTTCTATTTCTCTCGATCGCTTTTCTGCTGTAATTATAATCCTCAAAACGATCGCGATTAAATCATAA
>JBMTZC010000125.1:0-11112 GCA_049455215.1 Prochlorotrichaceae cyanobacterium | reverse complement strand
GATGCCTCAGCCCATTGATCCCTTAGAATAAAATTCTAATGATAGTTTCGAGGACAAGGCCATGTTTTTGCATATTGAAAATGTGGAGTATTTGGAAGTGTATCGATTGAGTCTAAGGTTTAGTGATGGCCGAACTGGAGTGGCAGATTTAGTCGGAAGTTTAGAAGGAGGAGTATTTGAGGCTCTGAAGGATCCATCTTTGTTTAAGCAGGTCAGGTTAGATGAGGAATTGGGGACAGTACAGTGGCCAAATGGAGTCGATTTCGCACCGGAATTTTTGTATTTCCTTGCATTTCGTAATGAGAAAGACTTACAGGAAAAATTTTCTCAATGGGGGTATTTAGAGGAGAAAACTGTGGCTTTTTACTGAAAAATTCAATGGAGGTTATTTATTTTCAAATCTTTACCAAATATTGATTCATGAGTACTGTTACGGTTAATTCTAAAATTTACGATCGATTGGGCATCTCCCCCCAAACCTTAACTCAATTTTGTCAAAGGTGGAGAGTGGCGGAGCTTGCTCTTTTTGGTTCAATTCTTCGGGATGATTTTCACTCAGAGAGCGATGTGGATGTTTTAGTAACCTATCAACCCGATGCTAAAAGAGGACTATTTGAAAAGATGACGATGCAAGAAGAACTAGAAATTCTGTTTAATCGCAGTGTGGATTTGGTGAGTAAACAGGCGATCGTCAAGAGTCGAAATTGGCTCAGGCGTAAAAATATTCTAGATTCAATGGAGGTGATTTATGTTGCATGATATAATTATCTAATCATTCATTCAACTAAAACTGTGTCTCGTCAAGATATTGATCGGATCAGACAAAAAAATCAGATTGCGTCAATATACGATGTCATTCCATGCTATGGAGGAAATGGCAGAGGATTTACTGACAATTTTAGATATTGAGTCAGCAGTATTAAATGGACAAATTATTCGAGTTGAACGGGATGATCCTAGAGGAACAAAATACATTATTGCCGGAACCGCTTTGGATCAACAAACGCCTGTTGGAGTTGTTGGACGTTTTACAAGTACCGAAAGTTACTTGATTGTCACCGTCTATGAAATTACACCATTTGAGGAATAAGCAAATGTTTAATTACCAATGTGAATATTGTGATGGAACTGTACAAACTCGAACGATTGAGCGGGAAGCTTTCAAATATCTAAATCGCTTTGTCATTCTTGAAAATGTAGTTGTCGGAATTTGTGACAAGTGTAAGAATCGATACTATTCTGCTGAAACTTTGCATGCAGTTAATGAGGTGGCAACAGGTGCTAAGTTAGCACAAAAAACTGAATCAATCCCTGTACTTCATTTGTAACAGCTATGGGTTTTAAAGACCTCATCTTATCGGCGTTATCGTAAACAGCTTTTTAACCGTGTCTTTCGATCTTAATATTTTCCGTTTCACCACCCGTGACGGTCTTGTATTGTAGAATATAGGTCTTCAATGCTCAAGAACTATGACTGATACCCTGCACCTTCTGGAAAAACATTTTGATACGGCTTTTGCTGCGCCGGATGGGATTAAAAAACTGCGGGAATTGATTTTAACGTTGGCGATGCAAGGAAAGCTGGTTCCCCAGGATCCCAATGATGAACCGGCGAGTGAGTTGTTGAAAAAGATTGATGCCAAAAAACAACAATTGATTCGGGAGGGGAACATTAAAAAGCCGAAGCCTTTGCCGGAGATTAAACCGGAGGAAATCCCTTATGAATTGCCTCATGGGTGGGAGTGGGTTAGGCTAGGTAATATAACTGAAATAATTCGGGGAATTACTTTTCCCTCAGGTGCAAAGTCAAAAGAGCCGGGTCATAATCGAATCCCTTGCTTAAGAACATCCAATGTTCAAAAAGAAATCGATTGGCAAGATCTACTTTATATTGAAAAATTATATATAAAAAGACTGGATCAATTTATTCTTCAGAATGATATAGTCATGTCTATGGCAAATAGCAAGGAATTAGTTGGAAAGGTTGCAATTATTGATTTTTTACCTTATGAACAAGTCACTTTTGGAGGATTTTTAAGTGTCATTAGAGCTTACAAGATATTGCCCTACTTCATCCTTGATTTTATTCGTTCTAGTGATACAAGGGAAAAATTAATTGATTCGTCTAGTCAAACCACTAATATTGCAAACATTTCATTGACAAAATTAAATCCGTTATTAGTCCCCCTCCCTCCTCTTGCAGAACAAAAGCGGATTGTGAAGAAGATCGATCGCTTAATGGCTCGTTGTGATGAACTGGAACAACAGCGATCGCTGCGGAATCAAAAACGAATTACGATTCATACTGCTGCGATTAATCGATTGTTAGAAGCCCAAGAAAGTGAAAGTTTTGCTGAGTCTTGGCAATTCATCACTCAACATTTTAAGGAACTCTATTCCACTAAGGAAAATATCGCTGAACTACGAAAAGCAATCCTACAATTGGGGGTAATGGGTAAGCTTGTCCCCCAAGATCCCAATGATGAACCGGCTACTGAGTTGTTGAAAGCGATCGAAGCAGAAAAACAACGATTGATTCAGGACGGTAAGCTTAAAAAGGGACAAATAACTAAAGAATCAAAACATATAAATCAAGGGATTACACTGCCTAAATCTTGGCTCTGGACGAAAGGGATAAATTTATTTTTTATTACTAAGCTAGCAGGCTTTGAATATACAAAATATATGAAACTTGATGATCATGGAGAGATACCTGTTATAAGAGCACAGAATGTTAAACCTTTTCAAATAAATATTGAAAATCTAAAATACATTGATATTGAAACGTCAGTGTTACTTGATCGTTGTGCTCTTAAAAAAGAGTCTTTACTTGTTACATTTATTGGGGCTGGTATTGGGGACGTTGCCTTATTTGAATTTAGTGAAAGATGGCATTTGGCACCTAATGTAGCAAAAATGGAACCATTTGAAAAATGTGAAAACAAATTAGACTTACGATATTTTGTATATTTTCTAAACTCTCCTCTTGGAAGAACTGAAATATTTAAACACCTCAAGTCCACAGCGCAACCGAGTATATCAATGGGAACTATTCGAGATATTGACTACCCCCTTCCCCCCCTTGCAGAACAAAAACGCATTGTCGAAAAAATCGATCGCTTAATGGCTCTTTGCGACCAGTTAGAGCAGCAACTAGAAGCCGCTACCCGTCAGCAAACTTGTCTGCTCCAAGCGGTTATGGCTCAGACCCAAACCTGCCATGATGGGGGCTGACGTGGGGAATTAAAGAATGGGGTTTTTCCAGTCCGTGTTTTTCCATGAGGATCGCATCTCCCATGACCGTTACCGGATCCCCATCGGTAATCACCCGGCCATCATCCACCAAAATAATACGATCGCAGACTTCGAGGAGAAATTCTAGGTCGTGGGACGCTAACACGAGGGTTTCCTCTGCCCGTTGCAAAAATTGGATCAGTCGTCGTCGGGTGCGGAGGTCTAGGCTGGCGGTGGGTTCGTCGTAGAGGATTACCCGAGGCATCATGGACAGCAACCCTGCGATCGCTACCATTTGTTTCTCGCCGCCGGATAAATGATGGGGTGGGCGTTGGGCCAGGGCGCTGGTTCCCGTTAGGTTTAGGGCGGCTTTAACGCGCTCGGCAACTTCGACTTCTGGCAATCCCAGGTTTTGGGGGCCAAAGGCGACGTCATCCCACACGGAGGGAGAGAACAACTGATCTTCGGGATCCTGAAACAAAAAGCCAACGTCGGGACAAAAGTGATTGGGCTTTACGGGTTGACCAAACAGGGAAATTTGACCGGCACTGGGGGTTAACAGGCCACAGATCAGCATGAACAGGGTGGTTTTACCACAGCCGTTATGGCCAATCAGCCCCACTCGTTCGCCTTCGCAAATATTTAAGCTGATATTCTCCAGGGTGGAGGGACTATCCGCATAGGCAAAGGCAACGTTCTCCAGGGCGATCGCGACTCTGGTGGAACAGGTGACCAGAGACAGGGGGATCTCGGTTGAAATCAAGGAAACGGGTTGGTTCATGGGTAGGTTAAAATCCACTCGGCAATAACAAGTCCGGTGGCCATCGTTAAGGTGAGACTGGTGGCCACTTGGGTAATCAGGTGCTCAGACTGCTGGGCAAGGGGAGAACGGGATGACCGCTGAGGGGGAGTCGGGGTGAGTTGGCCATAGCCCCGTAAACGCATGGCGTGATACACCCGCTGAGATTGCTCGTAACTCCGCAGTAATAGGCTGCCAAAGAGAGAGACTAGCCATTCCCATTGGCGGCGTAACCCCTGTCGGCGTATCCCTTCTCGGTGCAGCCCGTACCCCCGCAACTGCATGGCCTGCTGCATGGTGGCCAGTTGGTTGGCAATGTCATAGAGATAGCGATAGGTGAGTAGGGTCATGTCCGCTAAGAGGGGCGGCAACCCCCAGGATCGCAGGGCCTGCACCAAATCCAGAAAAGGGGTGGTGCCCAGGAGGATGAAGCTGGTGGTGACAATGGCTAAAAAGCGCCCCATCACGAGGAGGGCACTCTGGAGACCTTCCAACCGTAGGCTTAAGCCCTGCCATTGCCAGAGGATGGTTTCCCCCGAAACCCAGGGCAACAGCCCCACCATGGCGACGATAAATAGGCCTGGATAGGGTAACCGGCGCAGCAGGTAAGCCAAAGGCAGTTGGGAGCAGCTATACAACAGCAACACGGCGGCCAGGATCCAGGGAATCAGCACCAGGTGTTGGATGAGGGCAATGGCAAAGATCAGCACCAGCAAACTCAGGACTTTGGCCCGGACTGCCCAGCGGTGAATGGGGGAGGTGCCCCGAACGTAGATCTTGGCATGGAAGGCGATCGCCATAGGGATGGGGGAGACTCAGGTTAGCTTTCCAGAAGTTCCGGTTTGATCCGGTAGAGAAACAGCACCACAAGGGCGGTAAAACCCCCTTCTAAAAAGAGGAGGGGAATATGGGCAATCATTAAAGCCGCCAGGGTTCCCTGTTCCGTGACCCGATCGAGGGTGGCGGGAAGGGTAAAAATAATTAGCCCAAAGAAAATGAGGGCGGCTAAACCAAAGCCAATGGCCCCGGCCAGGAAGCTCAAGGTGCCCAGAAACCACTTGCGGTGGAGCAGGGCCGGGAAGCGATACCGCAGTTGAAAGATCTGCGCGGCAATCAAGGCGGAGCCCCCCATCATCACCGCATTGACCCCCAAGGTGGTCAGGCCGCCATGCCCCAGCAAGATGGCCTGAAGCAGTAGCCCAATCAGCACAGCGGGCCAGGCATACCAGCCCAGCAGGGTTCCCAGTAAGCCATTCAAAACCAGATGGACACTGGCGGGAGGAATGGGGATGCTGATGGAGGAGCCGACAAAGAAGGCGGCGGCCAGTAGGGAGGCTTTGGGCACTTGGGCTTGGGGATCTGGCGCTTTGCGAATTTGCCGCAGGGTTCCCCAGGTCAGACCGCCCGCGATTCCATAGCCGGCGATACAGACTTGGGTCGGTAAAATTCCATCGGGAATATGCACTAGGATTTGCCTCGCCAAAAAAAGAGTGCGGTACCGACAAAGCCCCAGATCACGGCGGCGGCCACCACCCCCCGCTGCAGCGGGGTTAATTCCCCGGAATTGCTGTAGTCCGGAGTCAGCGTTCCCTCCAGGGTGACGGGAACCACGGCAATATCCCCATGGCCCGCCTGGCGCACGGAAATTTCCCACTCTCCCGGTTGATCCGGCACAAAGAGAAAGCGGCCTTCTCCATCCGTCAGACCCCGCAGGTGAGGGTTTTGCAGATCCGTGGGGGCAAAGACCTGTACCTGAGCCTCTGCCATGGGTTGACCCGAGTCATAGTGGGCCTGAATTTCAATGGCGGCGGTGTTGCGGGATTGGATCTGGGCCCCGTGGGCCTGGGCGGCGCTGGGGATCGCCAGGAGGCTAGAGAAAAGAAGGCCGGAAATCCAGTAGCCTGGAGTTCCCTGTCGCTTGAGGGTCAATGCTTCCATAAATTAGCTCCGGGCCAGTTCCGTTTCTTCACAGTGTCCTTCCCCCACATGGCCCAGGTTCGACAAAATCCCCAGGAGCCGATCGTAGTCCCCTGGGGAAAGTTGGGCGGCTAACCCGGCCCGGTCTATCTCTAGGGTGTTTCCCGCCGCGATCGCTGCTAGGGGGTCAAAGCCCAGGGCCCCGGTATTGATTTCATCCTCCGGCGGAGCTTCACCATCCCCAAAGAGGTGATCAAAGTGGAAGGTTGCCTCTAGATCCGCTCTGCCCCCCGCCTCTAAAAAGCCCTTGCGATCGTCCCCCACATAGTCACCACAGACAAAGCCTAGGGTGGGATCCAGCTTGATCGTGAAGTCGATGCGACGATCGCCCTTTGTGGCTGTTCCTTGCATCCAGAGGGTTTGACCCAGGGCCGGAGCCGCCGGAGCGGGCACCATTTTCCAGGAGAGGGCATTGTAGCGCCCGGCTGGGGCCGTCACCGTCCCCACCCGAATGGGATCCGCTGTGGCTTCCCCTGCGGCCAAATCCACCGTCACCGGATCCTCAAGGGTTACCGTTGTTTGGGCGATCGGCAGACCCCCGGCCTCCGCATCAAAAGGCGAATCACTTTGGTAGGCCGTTACCGCTGCCAAGGTCACGTATAGCTGATCAAAGTTGATTTGCCAGCCATCTTTGGTCTCAAAGCCTTGGCGTACAAAATCTTCACCATTGGCACGAATCTCCAGTTCCCCGACCGCATCTGCTGCGGCAGTGTCCGGGGCTGGGGGGGCGGGTGATTCAGAGGAAACTGGAGTGGAGGTGGGGGTACAGGCCCAGAGCAAGCTGGGTAGGGCTAGGCTCAGGAGGAGTTGGGATAAGGAGCGAATAGTCCTCATGCTCACTTATGTCCTCATCGTTAAAAAGTAAAGTCTTCTGCTCCTAGTTAATCCTTCCGATCTGGGGAATACAATACCCCTAGGGGGGATGCTTTGTAGGGATACAATAAAATTAAAGTATTCCTTCAGAATTGCTTCAATTTTTGGGCTTTTCACTAAAAGCGAAAAAAAATTAATGGAAGAGTGCGGAGCGCCGCACTCTTCCACCTTAAGTTGATACCCAACTTTTGCCCCGTTCCAGTCCTCTATGTCCAGGAGATCTGCCATGATCTTGCCCCGTGTTGAATATAAAATCCTGCTGATTGATGAGGTGGAAGAGGATTATCGCGATATCCAAACCTTGTTAGCGGGAGCAGAGCAGGTTGTTTTTCACCTGACGGGGTTGAACCCGGTGCAGGATGGCATTGCCGTGCTGGAACAGTTAGAGCATGATGTTTGTCTGCTCAAGATTCGGAGTAACGGGGCAGAAACGGGCTTTGATCTGTTAACCCTGGCCCAAAAGTCCCACTGGCCAATCCCCCTAATTGTCTTAACAGAGGAGAACAATCCTGATCTCGATCGTCAAGTGCGGGAATTGGGGGCTGCTGATTGTCTTTATCAAGATCATTGCTTGACCAGTCGTTTATTAGAACGATCGATTTTGTATGCCCTCGATCGTCAGCGATCCGCCTTAAAATTGCAGGAAGTGACGGATCAGTTGATGTTAGCTAAATCCTGCGCTCAGTTAGGGGTTTGGGGGTTTGATCTAGGGCAAGATACTTTCTTTTTGGACGATCGGACCTGCGAACTATATGGACTGGATCCCCAAACCTTTACGGGAACTCGATCGCAATGGGAAGCCTGTCTCCATCCCCAGGATTTAGAACGAGTTGAGCAGCAGATCCAGCAAGCATTTGAGCATCAAGAGCCTCTCCACACGGAATTTCGGATTGTTTTACCCAACGGAAGAACACGGTATCTAGAATCCCATGGGGTTATTGTCATCGATCAGAAGCAACGATCGCAGCGCATGATGGGCATAAACCTGGATATTAGTGATCACAAAGAGACGGAAGCCAAGTTGCAATATATGAATATGACGCTGGAGCAACGGGTGCTGGAACGAACAGAATCCTTGAAGGATTTGAATGTGCTCTTAAAGAAAAAGGGTGAATCGTTTTATAACATGAATCAACTCCTCAATCTGGTCATTAACAGTATTCCTCAAGGCATCTTCTGGAAAAATAGACAAGCGGTTTTTTTGGGGGGAAATCAACGCTTTGCCGATGATGTGGGCATTCCCCTCGATCAGCTTAAGGGTAAGGAAAATACAGACTTAAAAGTAACTCCAGAGGAAGCAGAACTGTATACCAAATGTGATCAGGAGGTCATGGAAACGGGGCAGCCTATCCCTTATTTTCTGAAAACCCTGCGCAAACCCGATAACTCGGAAATCTATGTCAATACCACTAAAGTTCCCCTCCGCGACCAATCCGGTCAAATTATTGGCATTTTAGGCTGCTATGAAGATGTCAGCGATCGCAAGCGAGCAGAAGGGGAACGGCAAAAATTGCTCCAGGAACTTTCTGCGTTTAAGACGGCGATCGATCGTTCTGCCAGTATTGCGGTTACGGATGAAAATGGCATCATTCTAGAAGCCAATGATCAATTTTGTACCCTATCTGGCTATTCCAGAAGTGAACTGTTAGGGCAAACCCATGCCCTGATCAAATCGGACGTTCATCCACCAGAGTTTTATCAAAATCTCTGGAACACGATTCGCAACGGTCAGGTCTGGCAAAACGAAATCTGTAACCGGACTAAAACGGGGCAACTCTATTGGGAAGAAAGCAGTATTGTTCCCTTCATGGATACCGAAGGTCAACCCGTCCGATATCTGTCTATTCGTTATGATATTTCTAGCCGTAAACTTGCGGAACAGGCGATTCAACGCCGCGCCGAACAGGAAAAGCTCCTCCGCGAAATTAGTCAATCCATTAACCAATCCTTAGATTTACACGCTATCTTTGAAATTGCTTGCCATGATATTCTTCCCCTTTTAGACTGCGATCGAGTTTGTATCCTCAAAGTCGATCCCGCTTCAGATTTTCAACAGGGAACCTTTGTGGCCGAAGCCCTGCGATCGGGGCTAGCTCCCCTGATTCAGAGTGAACTTAAATCAACTTGTTTTGGTGAAGCGAAAATAACAAATCATCCCTTCGAGCAAGCGATCGTTTTTAATGACCTTGAGAATCATCAATTTTCTACCTGCTTAACTCATTTTTTCGATCGTTTCCAGATTCAATCTGGGTTGATTTTCCCTTTACGATCTCATGAAAGATTGTGGGGATTGTTATGCATCTATCAATGTAAAACTTGGCAGTGGCAAGGGTCAGAAATTGACTTTACCCAACAATTGGCCAATCAGTTATCTATTGCGGTGCAACAGGCTCATTTACTCGAGCAATTGCACCAGGAACTTCAGGATCGTCAAGCCGTGCAGCAACAACTGGCGGAGCGCAACCAGCAACTGGGGATTTACAACGAAGAACTGCTGCGGGCAACCCGTCTCAAGGATGAATTTTTAGCCAGTATGAGCCACGAACTCCGCACCCCCTTAAATGCAATTTTGGGGATGTCGGAGGTGCTGCAGGAGGATATTTTAGGCCCGGTCAATGTCGATCAGCGGGATGCTCTCCAGATTATTCAACGCAGTGGCAGCCACTTGTTAGAACTGATTAATGACATTTTAGATGTGGCAAAAATTGAATCAGGACAACTGGAACTTTACCCCACCCCCGTGTCCTTACCTCATCTTTGTCAGTCGAGTGTGGCCCTCGTGCAATACCAAGCCAGCCAAAAAGACATTACACTCCACCAGGATATCCCTGAGTTTCTGCCTCAACTGTTATTGGATGAACGCCGTGTCCGCCAAGTGTTGGTGAATCTCCTCAATAATGCCGTGAAGTTTACGGATCCGGGGGGCAGTGTGTCCCTCCGGGTGACCCTCTCCCCCGATGACGGTGCTGCGGCCAATCTCTATCGCCTTCAGTTTGCGGTGGAGGATACCGGCATTGGCATTGCTCCGGAGTATTTTTCCCAACTCTTTCAACCCTTTGTCCAAATTGACAGTGCCCTCAACCGCCAATATTCCGGGACGGGTCTGGGGCTAACGGTGGTTAAGCGGGTGGTGGAATTACACGCCGGTACGGTGGATGTCATCAGTGAAGTAGGGGTGGGCAGTTGTTTTACCATCACGATTCCCTGCCAAAGCACAGACCGCGTTCCCCCTCCGCCACCGCCCGTGGTGGAACTGCCGACGGTGCAATCCTTTTGGGGCAGTGCCGCCCAGTCCAGTCCCAACGATAAGCCCTACATTCTTTTGGTTGAAGACAATCCCACCAATGTTAATACCCTCAAGATTTATTTGGAGGCTCAGGGCTATCAAATTTGTTTCGCTAGCAACGGGGCAGAAGCGATCGTGGTGGCCCAGAGTCAGCATCCTGACTTAATTCTCATGGATATTCAAATGCCGGAAGTGAATGGGTTAGAAGCAATCCAAATTCTGCGTCGCGATCCAGACTTTGAACAGTTACCCATTATTGCCCTGACGGCCTTGACCATGCCCGGCGATCGAGAGCGATGTCTAGAAGCGGGAGCAACGGATTATCTTTCCAAGCCTATTCAGTTGAAGGAACTGGAACGCTGTATGCAGCAGTATCTGCAAGGGGGGGATCCAGAGCCTGCGCTTGAAACGGTTTCAGAGGTTTAAAAAATCAACCTGATCAACCCTTGGTCTGTTGCTGAAGTAACTGCAGAAAATAATCAAAGCGGAAACTGCGGGGATCAATGCGGGAACTTGAGCGATCGATGGCCCGGTGGGTGGTAATGCGCTCGGGCGGCACCGTACTTTGAGCCACTAACCAGGCGAGGGATTGATACTGTTCCTGGGTATAGCCACTATGGGTGGGTAGATCATTTTCCCCATCAAAGGGGGTTTCCAAAGAAATGTGGTAGGCAAAGTTATTCACCGAGGGCGGATACTGGGCGTGGGTTTTCGCGGCTTCCGGGCCGTTGGGCCCATCAAAGACGGAATTCCCCGCACCATAGGCCCGCTTTTCTGGCGGCACAATATAAATGATCGTGCCATCCAAGCGGATTAAGGTGTGGTAGCTGGCCTGATCATCTTCATTGGTGTGGGGAGTCCGAAAATAATTGACCGCCGAATCTGCAGAATAGACGGTTTCATGTAACACGATGATGGGGGCTTGGGTTAAGGGCTTGCCATC
>JBMTZC010000124.1:0-11153 GCA_049455215.1 Prochlorotrichaceae cyanobacterium | reverse complement strand
GAGCGATCCAGATTCCCTCAGACGAATTATTGAAAGTGCTTTATCAGAAAGATTACAAAGTGTAATAGCAGGAATACAAAGAACAGAAGAACGAATTCTAGAATTAGAAACTAAGTATCAATTATCAACAAAGGAATTTATAAACCTACTCAGTAGGCAATGAGCGAGTACGTCGTCGCTGCACTTTGGTATCTATATTCCGCAATATATTGGCACCCAGGGCGTAGGCATATAAACTAGCTAACTCAAATTCAAATCGCACTCCCTTGTATAAAAAGTCATTATCTCTGATTGTTCGACTCGTGATCTTAATAGGTTGGGAGACACCTGGATTTTTTTTCACAAATTCTATGCAATTATCAAGTTCAGAGCGGGAGTGATAAGGTCGATCGCTCCACTTAACTTCAACGATCCAGGAAGGTGATTGGTGGACTTGATCCAAATGGACAATATCAATTTCTCCCGAATTCCAACGTGCATAGTAAAGCTCAACTATTTTACGGTGTTGCCATTGGCTAAAAATTGCGGTCTCAGTCATAGCCCCCATTGCCTCAGAGTCTATGGTCAGTTGCCCAAACAGTGCTGCCCGCATTGATGGATTAGTTAAATAGACCTTAAAGCACATTGCTCGTTTAAATCTCTTTGCATTCTGATCGATTCTTTCAACACGACGGATCAAAAATGCTGCCTCAAGATATTCAAGATAACGTTTTATAGTGTTTTTGGCCACACCGGAGGATTTTGACAGTCCCTCTAAGCTCACTTCATTGCCAGAGTTATATGCCAAGGTTGTGAAAAGTCTGTTCAGTTCTTGAATGTCGCTGATACCGTAGAGACTTGGTAAATCCCGCAGGAGAACTTTGTCAATAATGTCACTTTTTATATATTGACCGGGATCTAGGCGGATTGTTTCAGAAAAGACTGCCTCTGGGTATCCGCCAAAGTTGAGGTAACTGACAAACTCTTTATTTAATGCTTCTGTGTTTCGAGACGAATATTCATGACCTTCAGACCCATAATCTTCAAACTCTATTAATTCATCTTCTCTGCCAATAAACATCAGGTACTCAGCAAAGGTGAGTGGTGGTAAAATATAATCACTAAATCGACCAGCACCAGATTCAGTACTTTTCAATCTTAGGGCGGCCGCGGCAGAACCGGTAGCAATAAAACGGTAACTAGGGAATGAATCAACCAGAGATTTCAGATGTATTTCCCATTCGCGTAAATACTGAATTTCATCAAAAAAAATGAATAGTTTTGAAGTTCGTTCGTGCCTAAACAGTTCTTGAAAGTAACTCAGTATACGCTCTAACGAAAGTCCAGTATAAATGGGGGTTTCGAGAGATACATAGAGAATGTTTTCTGCGCGAACATCAGAATCCAAAAGCATACGAATGCTGTGATAAAGCATGACCGTTTTGCCAACCCGCCTCGGCCCCATCAAAACGATCGCTCGGCGCACACTAGCATCTAAAATATTTTGGGAAAAAGGCTCAAAATATTTTCTCCGAGGCGTATCCTCGTACATTATCTTTCCCTTACGACCTGCTTCCCACCAAGGATTATCAAATTGAAGCCGGGAGATAATATCTTCCTTTGCGATTTCAAGCATAAGACTAAGATTAGGGGATTAATCTTAGTCTAGTCAGAAGACTTGTTAAAGTCAATCGATTAATCTTAATGCTTTCTTGACGAAGAAATGTAGACTGAGATAGGTTACGGTGGAACCGGTCATGATACGCACATTGTCGCCGTCCAGTTTGCTTCGGGGTGAGAATTTGACTACTCATTTGAGGGGGTTCAGGGATTACGATCGCTCACTTGTGGGTAGTTGCCGAAACAATTATTGTGGTTGTTTTTACGATTGTTGTTGCAGCGAATTGATGCTCTTACCCCAAGGGGATCTATTGCAACACTGCCGCTAATTGTTGTTGTTCCCACAACTGTTGGTAGAGTCCAGGTTGGTTGATTAAGTCGTCGTGACTCCCCATTTGGACAATGCGTCCCTGATCCATTACCAAAATACGATCGGCACTGGCTACAGCGGAGAGTTGATGGGAAATAAAAATCACTGTTTTGCGCTGGGTTGCACTGGATAAACTATTGAGGATAGCTGTTGCGGTTTGATTATCGACACTGGAGAGTGCATCATCCAAAATCAAAATGGGAGAATCCATCAATAATGCCCGAGCGAGGGCGGTTCTCTGCCGCTGTCCCCCGGACAAAGTAATGCCCCGTTCTCCTACGATCGTCTCGTACTGTTGGGGAAAGTTAATGATTTCAGGATGAATTTGTGACGCTTTAGCCGCTTGTTCTACGGCAGGTTGGTCACAGTCAGGAATGCCATAGCGAATGTTATTGCGAATGGCGGTACTGAATAAAAAGCTATCTTGAGGTACATAGGCGATCGTCTGTCGCAGCACCGCTAAAGGCAGGTGAACAATATCGAGATTATCGACAAATAATTGATTGGGTTCAACTTCAATTAAGCGGACTAAGGCATTGGCTAAGGTAGACTTACCCGACCCAATGGGCCCCACGATCGCAATGGTTTCTCCCGGGGCAATGCTAAAGGAAACCTGATCTAAAGCGGGGGTTGTGGACTCGGGATAGGTAAAGGTGAGGCGATCGGCCTTAATCCAGCCCTTGAGATCGGGAGTGGGCAGGGCCAGGGTTTCTGCTGAATCTTTAATTTTAGGATCGGCTCTTAAAATGGCTTCAATGCGATCGATACTCACTTCACCCCGCTGATAGGCGGTAATGGTAAACCCGAGTAATGCGGTGGGGAAAACTAGGCGTTCAACATAGAGAATCAACGCAATAAAATCCCCCACACTAATGGTGCCTTGGGCAATCGCCCCCGCCCCCAGTCCCAGAAGCACGAGTAAGCTCAGACTCGATAATCCTTCCAGCATGGGGAAGAGAAAATTACGAGTCCGGGCCAAGGTCAGATTAAACTTGAGTAAGTGATGATTTAAATCGGAGAATGCGACCCTTTCATTATCTTCCTGGGCATAGATTTTAATGAGACTAATGCCACTTAAATCTTCCTGAATTAATTCACTTAATTTAGAGAGTTGTTCCTGGACATCCTTTTGCTGAACTCGTAATTTATTACTGAATAAGAGGACGATGCCCAACATCACGGGATAAACTAAGATTGCAAAGAAACTTAGCTTCACGTTAATCAAAAACATCACGGGCAGCGTTAATATGTAGGCAAAAAATGTATTGACTAAACTTAAGACGGCAAAGCCCACTAAGCGACGAATATTGTCCACGTCACTGGTGGCCCGATTAATAATATCCCCGATCGTGTTGCGGGCAAAATAGCTGGGCTCTAAGGTTAGTAGATGATCAAAAATCCGTTGTTTAAGCTGTCCCTCAACTTTACGACCCACTCCAAAAATCAACATTCGAGAGGTCATACGAATCACCCACATCACCGAGGCCAGAGCGATCGTAATGGAGGAATAGTAGACAACCCGATCGAGGGCAAAATCAGCCTGAAGCTCATCAATCCCCTGACGAATTAACAGCGGAATATAAACCCCCAACAGGTTTACCATTAGTAGGCTAACCATCCCTCCCACCGACCACTGCCAATAGGGACGTTGATAGGCTACTAATTTCTTAAACCGTTGTGCAGAAGGATTCATTATTATCTAGCAGTATCCTGATTGAGGCCATTGCGTGAGTCGCAGGCGGGCATAAAGGGTAAAACTGAATCTCAAGGGCTTGTGAAAGCCAATCCATATTCAACCCTATCGTTTATTCCGGTTGGCGACCAACTTAAGGCGGAAGAGTTCGGCACGAAGCCCTGCACTCTTCCCTTCAATTTTTTCATTTTCAGCGGAAAGCCTTCCAGTTGAATATAATCCCCCTCGCCCCCCTGACTGAAGGGGGAACCAATCCCTAAAGCTCTAGAAGCTTTAGACCGTCATAATATCCTCTTCTTTCTTACTCAATAATTCATCAACTTTGGCCACAAACTTATCCGTCACTTTTTGAACTTCCTCTTGTAAATCGCGGGATTCATCTTGGGAAAGGTCTGCGTTTTTTTCCTGCTTACGAATGGAGTCCACCGCATCTCGGCGAATATTACGGATGGCAACTTTGCCTTCTTCCGCATATTTTGCCGCCATTTTTACCAATTCTTTACGACGATCGCTGGTAAGGGGAGGAATATTCAGGCGAACAACCTTACCGTCATTATTCGGAACCAATCCCACATCTGACAGGGAAATTGCTCTTTCCAGTTGACTCAAGCTACCCTTGTCAAAGGGATCAATTTGGATTGTCGTTGCATCGGGGGTGGTGATATTCGCCAGAGATTTTAGGGGCACCTCTGAGCCATAATAATCCACCATTACCCGATCGAGAATGGACGCATTCGCACGGCCAGTCCGAATAGTGTTAAAAGCCCGCTGAGTGGCCTCGACAGACTTTTGCATTTGCGATTCAACTTCAGCTAACTTCACAGAAACCTCCCACGGTCGTTCCAATTGTTTCTCCCATTGCGGCACGCTTGATGTTGCCATCCCCAAAGAGGTTAAAAATCACGATGGGGATATGGTTGTCCTTGCACAGTGCAATGGCGGTACTGTCCATTACAGCCAACTCATGGCTCAGCACGTAGCTATAGGGCAAGGTATTGTAGCGCTTAGCTTGGGGATTTTTGGCTGGATCACAATCATACACCCCATCTACCTTGGTTGCCTTAAAAACAACATCCGCATTGATTTCTGCAGCCCGTAAGGCAGCGGTGGTATCCGTGGTAAAGAAGGGGTTTCCGGAACCGGCGGCAAAAATAACAACCCGACCTTTTTCTAAATGCCGAATTGCCCGTCGCCGAATATAGGGTTCTGCGACCTCTTGCATGGCGATCGCCGTTTGGACTCGGGTAGGAATATCAATCTTTTCTAAGGCATCCTGCAGACTAATGGCATTCATCACCGTGGCCAGCATTCCCACATAATCCGCTGTAGCTCGATCCATTCCGGTGGAGGCACCCTTCATGCCGCGAAAAATGTTACCGCCCCCCACCACGATCGCAACTTGTAAGCCCAATTGAATCAAGCTGGAAATTTCTTGGGCAACTTTCTGAATCACCTGAGGCTCAATCCCATAGGATTGATCTCCCATGAGGGCCTCACCACTTAACTTTAAGAGTATGCGCTGGTATGCCATAATTGCCGATTGCCCCACCCACTACAAAGCCACTCAATACGATACGGCATTTCGGGTACTCTCGGACATCCCCCCCAGCAGGAACCCAGCAGGAACAGGACAGCAAGAAGAGGCGATCGAGGCGCTTAAATTGAAGATTTCGGTCTACTTCAGCCCAAACATCAACCCTCACCGGAAGGGTGGCGAGGGGCTTTCCCCCCCGCCAGGAAGCAAGAGGCTCTATTCACTCGTGCCAGAGTCAGGTTTTTCTAGGTTCTCTAGACCAGAGATCACTTTTATCGACTCAATCCGATCGCCCTGTTGGATTTGATCCACCACATCCATCCCGTCGGTGACATAGCCAAAAACGGCATAATCCCCATCCAAAAAGCTGAGATCCGCTAAGGCAATATAAAACTGAGAGGAGGCAGAATTGGGAAATTGCGATCGGGCCATGGCCACGGCTCCCCGGATGTGATTGAGTTGGGGCACCGCACTGCTTAGATTCGCCATCTTAAAGGTTTGCCCATAGGGAATCGTCTTAAGGTCAGGGGCTTCGTCTTCCTTTGCGTCTGGGTCTGCGGGCAAAATCTCCAGGGGAATGTTTCGCTCCACTCCCGTGGCCGGATCAACATAGCCCCCCGTACCTAGGCGAGCTGCGGGGAAATTGGGATCTCGCCCTTGGGGATCGCCCCCTTGAACCACAAAGGGCTGGGGATCCCGAACGACCCGGTGAAAGGGAAGACCGTCATAAAATTGCTGGGAGGCTAAATCCACAAAGTTTCCCGCCGTGATCGGTGCATATTCCCCCATTAAGGTCATGGTCACTACGCCACGATCCCGAACAGTCATTTCAACGATCGCTTCACCGTTGAGGCGAGGCAAGTTTGCATAGGTATTTTGAGCGGCCGTATCAGTCTGAGCAGGGGCTGCTGGGGGGGCCACCGGCACAGGAGCCGTGGTCTCCGCCGTCTCCGTTGGGGCTCCAGCATCAGCAGTAGGCGTATCGACAGCCTGAGAGGAGCAGGCCGCCAAAACCCCTAGGCAGGCCAACAGTCCTACACTTGTACCCAGCCAACGAAAAATTGTAGTCATCAGGTTTTTCAACGTCATAATTGAAGGGATAAAGCGATCGTTCTTTAAAGTTACGCTTAAGTATCTTACCGATGGATCTCCCCTATGGTACAAGCCCTACCCCGAGGTTTAAGCTTAGAGCAATTTTTAGCTCAACCGGAAACGAAGCCGGCTTGCGAATATATCAACGGAGAAATCCTCCCAAAACCAATGCCCAAGGGACGACATAGCCGCCTACAAGCTCAGATCTGCACTGCCATTAATTCAGTGGCAGAAGCAGCAAAAATTGCCTATGCCTTTCCAGAATTAAGGTGTAGTTTCGGAGACCGATCGATCGTCCCTGATGTTGCGGTTTTTCAATGGAGCCACATTCCCTTCACCTCCTCAGGAGACGTTCCCGACAACTTTGAGCAGCCTCCCGATTGGACGATCGAGATTCTTTCACCAGAGCAAAGTTCCAATACAGTAATCGGCAACATTCTCCATTGCCTGGAACAGGGGAGTGTCTTGGGCTGGTTAATTGATCCCGACGACCTCAGCATTTTGACGTTTCAGCCTCAGCAACACCCTATTTTGTGCCAGAGAGAACAGAGACTACCGGTGTTGTCCGGTGTGGAGCTAACCCTAACGGCGGAGCAAGTGTTTGGCTGGTTGAGAATGGCATAAAGCACCTCGTAACCTGGATTTTAGGGCAAACTTTTGCAGGGACTTTTGCGAGGTGCCCAGCAGGTGCGGCGCAGGTGACTCCCTTTACCAAGGGCTGCTGATTAGGGTAAAACCTGCCCAGAAGAAGGGATGGGAGAACTCCGATTGGGCTTCTACATTGAGATTGGCCGGTACCGGCATCGAGCCTCGGGAAAGCACCAAACGATCGCTTTGGATTTGCACCTCTTTACGTAATAACTTGAGTTGAGCCTGGCGCAGGGCTTCTGCCTTCGTAGTGCTGTGGTTAAGCTGTTGGTAAAACTCACTCATCAACACCAACGTTCCCGCATCACTGACCGACCACAAACTCGCCAGAGCAGACTTAACCCCCGCATTTAGCGCTAATCCAGCAAACCCGAGTTCCGCATCCCCATTGCCTACCGCCGTTTCACAGGCACTCAGCACCAGCAATTCCAGGGGTGGACGATTCCAGGGGATTTCAGAGATTTCATCCAACCGTAAGGGACGATCCCAAAACTGAATGTAGGACTGATCCGGCGTGCCGGGATTGAAACTGGCATGGGTAGCCAAATGAACAACATTAAAGGGCTGGTAAGCACGAACCGCTTGCTGAAGCTGATCTTCTAGGGCTGTGACCGTAAACTCTTCATTGAGAAACGATCGTTTGCCTTGGAAGATGTCTAAGATATTGCCTAATTCCAGGGGCACCGCGGGTAAAGGCGATTGCTGGGAAAATTCCGAAGCCCCCATCGCCAAAACCTTGGGACGCTCCAGAGGCGTATAGTCATGATCCACCAGATTAAAAGCTGGAATCGTCGTGACATTATATTTCTCGACTAAAAATTGCTCCCCATCATGGAGCGCCGCTAAGGGTAACCCCCGTACTCCCGACCACAAACACACCAAAAGACTGTCAATCTCCCGAGGTTGCAAAAATTCCGCCTCAAAAGGTTCAATCAACCACTGATGCAGACGCTGCCCAATGGGTAAATAACGCCGAGAAAAGGGATCCCTCAGCTCGCGACGAAATAATTGTGCCGCTGCCCTTAGGTTTTCAGGGGAGACCTCAGGCAAGTCTCGCACGATCGGCTCCTCACCCGGAGTAATCAGCACCAAGTGGAGAAAATCTGCCTGAGGCTTGACCCAGAGCACCGCTGCCCGTTGCCCCGTTTCCTGTTCTAACTGGGCCAGCGTCACCGCAATGTCCGCAGGGGTTTGAGACACTTCCGCGAGATCCCGACCAAAATAGGTTTCATAAGCCTCCTCCTGCTCCCGCTCCATATTCAAAATGCCTTCCGTCAATTTCGCACTTACTTCTGGAGCCCGGATCACCGCCCCCCAAGCCGGAGAGAACCAGACCCAAGGGAGCAGCGAAAGACCCAATTGCAACGCGGCTAAACACTGACGGGAAAAATGAGAGCAGTTCATA
Source organism: Prochlorotrichaceae cyanobacterium (assembly GCA_049455215.1). GTDB lineage: Bacteria > Cyanobacteriota > Cyanobacteriia > Prochlorotrichales > Prochlorotrichaceae > JBEAPM01. Next base: position 2,812 of record JBMTZC010000124.1, on the reverse strand, counting down.
GGTTCAGAGAAGAGGTTTAAGGATAGGGATGGCCAGTCTACTGATCTTGTTCCGTCCTGTGGCAAGATGAGTACGGTGCTTATCCTGTGTTTCAGATGTTTATACAGAAACCGAGTATGCTGACTCCTATCCGGATCCTACAACAATACCTTCAGCCATTACTGTTGAGCCTATTGTTACTCTTCTCCTCAGCAAGTTTACCCGCTCAACCTGCCCTAGCAGCGCTCGCCCCCGGCAATGCCATTACTGATGGACGGGCACTGTTGCGCTATGCCTTGCCCATTCAAAATAGTGATATTCGGGACGTCCAATCCGAAATAGAAGCCATCTCGGAGAGCTTGAGAGGCAAGCGTTGGAGCCCCATTCGTAAAAATATTGATCAAGCCTATCGCATTTTACAACTGCGGGCCGGTCGCATTATCGATGAAACCCCCGCCCAAAGTAAATCCATCGTTAGCGATCGTTTAGAAGCCTTAAAAGAACAACTACAAGTCCTGGAAGCCACGGTCAAGGCGGAGAATAAAGAGCAAACCCTGACCGAACGCGGCAAGGCCTTAACGGAAATCGGCACGATCGAAGCTCTCATGGTAGATGGATTTCCCTTCGAGATCCCCGCCGAATACGATCACCTGCCCCGTTTACTGGGCCGTGCAACCGTTCAAGTGACCACAGAGTTAGGCCAGATGACCGCGATCGTAGACGGTTACTCCGCACCTTTAACCGCCGGCAACTTCGTCGATCTCGTCCAGAAAGGATTTTATGACGGTCTCCCCATTACCCGTGCCGAAGAATTTTATGTCCTGCAGTTAGGCGATCCCCCGGGCCGGGCCACAGGGTTTATTGATCCGGCCACAGGCAAAGAACGCACCATCCCCTTAGAAGTCTTAGTCGAGGGAGACGATGAGCCCATTTATGGCTTCACCCTCGAAGAACTCGGCTTATATCAAGAAAACCCCGTCTTACCCTTTGCCGCCTTTGGCACCCTGGGCATGGCTCGGCCCAGTGATAATGAAAATGGGGCTTCCTCCCAGTTTTTCTTCTACCTCTTTGAACCCGAGTTAGCCCCGGCAGGCTTTAACCTCTTAGATGGTCGCTACGCCGCTTTTGGTTATGTCATAGAAGGATCCGAAATCCTCTATAAATTGCAAAAAGGTGATCTCATTCTCAAGGCAGAAGTGATCTCAGGGGGAGAAAATCTGGTTCAGGGCAGCTAAGCTTCTGAAAGCGAATACGACACATGTTTTATGTGCTGGTATAGTGAAGGGCGGCATCAGGGTTGATCCGCCCTTCTCTGCTTTTGCTTATTGTTGCTAACCTCAACCGAATGGAACCGAAGTGGAAAACGATAGTGCGCCTATTACGGTGGGATAAACCAGCGGGTCGCTTGATTTTAATGATTCCTGCTTTATGGTCTGTTTTTTTAGCAGCCCAAGGACAGCCGCACCCCATCCTGGTGTTGATCATTATCTGCGGCAGTTTTGCCACCAGTGCAGCAGGATGCATTATTAATGATCTGTGGGATCGCAATATTGATAATCAAGTGGAACGAACCCGTACCCGCCCGCTCGCAGAGCGATCGCTCTCAGTCCAGGTGGGCATTATCGTCCTCCTGATTTCGCTCCTCTGTGCTGCAGGGTTAGTGATCTACTTAAACCGTTTAAGCTTTATTTTGGCCGTCGTAGCCCTGCCCTTTATTGCCCTTTACCCTGGGGCTAAACGAGTTTTTCCCATTCCCCAACTGGTCCTTTCCCTCGCCTGGGGGTTCGCCGTGCTGATTAGCTGGGCTGCAGTGACCGGCTCCCTAGAACCCATCACCTGGTTGCTGTGGGGCGCAGTGCTAAACTGGACAATGGCCTTTGATACCATTTATGCCCTAGCCGATCGAGATGACGATCGTCGGATTGGGATTCACTCCAGTGCCATTTTTTTTGGCGATCGAGCCCCCCTAGCGATCGGTGTCTTTTTTTTGTTGACCATCGCCTTCTTGGCTGGTCTGGGCTTCCTGCTCAACCTCAGACCCAGTTATTGGCTCACGCTCATCTTAGTGAGCTTGCTCTGGCTATGGCAGTTTCTTTGGCTACGGAACCCCCTTCCCCGGGCGACCTATGGTAAGTTTTTTAGTCAAAATGTTTTAGCCGGGTTTGTGCTACTCGCCGGTATGATTGCCGGCATTCAACCCTAAACTTTTTTGCAGCGGTTGTATTGCCTTTTCCAATGTTTTTCGTTATAGTGGTACAAGTCTTTAATAAAAAGCCGGGATAGCTCAGTCGGTAGAGCAGAGGACTGAAAATCCTCGTGTCGGCGGTTCAAGTCCGCCTCCTGGCATTAAGTTTTTTAGGATAGAAATGGTTCTGGAACTCAACTCTAGGGCTCCTGCGGTCTTTTTGCAAAAGTCACATCGCAGCCTACCCCACAGGCCAATCCTTGCCCCACTCACTTGCCCAAAGGACTACCTGCCGGGGAAGCGATCGGGACATAGCAGTGATGAGGCACTATCCAAAAAGGGATCCTGATTTAAGGGATCCCTTTTTGATGTCTATCGATAGTCTAGGCGTGGCAAGCGATCGCTTCCCATGATTTACGAGAAACGATCGCTTTTCAATGCCTTAGTAGTCGAAGTCGCCGCCCATGCCGCCAGCAGGTGCTTTATCTTTAGGTTCAGGCTTATCTACCACGATACACTCGGTGGTTAAGACCATCCCTGCAATAGAAGCTGCATTTTGAATTGCAAGGATAGTACGGGGGTACTGTGCCTTAGGGGCGGGAGCGGTGGGCAGATCACGACCCTTAGCGAGGATCTGCTGAGCGTAGG
>JBMTZC010000123.1:0-11195 GCA_049455215.1 Prochlorotrichaceae cyanobacterium | reverse complement strand
TATTCACCCCCAAATCTACGTTATGGCTAACTCTAGCATCACCCTCACTCAACTGAAAAAACATCTTAAAGATGCCTCCAAGGAAGAACTGATTGAGGATATTGCGATCTTGTTCAAGAGTCAGCCCGCCGTAAAGGATTACTTTGCCCTCAAGCTCAATCCAGAAGGCGGGAGTGCCATTGCAGAGTCTTACAAAAAGAAGATTGAGAACGAATTTTTCCCGGCTCGTGGCATTGGCCGTGCCCGGTTATCCATCGCTCGCAAAGCCGTGAATGACTTCAAGAAAGTTTGCACCATGCCGATCGCTGTTGCGGACATCATGGTGTTCTATGTGGAACAGGGGGTACGCTTTACTCGGGAGTATGGTGATATTGATGAATCCTTCTACAACAGCATGGAAAGTATGTATGATGAGGCTTTGAAGCTAATTTGTCGGTGCAAGTTACAGGCAGAGTTTGAAGAGCGCTGTAGGGGCATTGTGGATGATACTTCCCTTATGGGCTGGGGCTTTCATGATGAGCTTAAGGACATGTTTGAAGAAGCATTTGAGTGAAGCAAAATCAGGACTTTCTGCCCCGATCGTTTGATGTTTCGCTATGCTTTACCCCACCTACGCACAAACTAGGGCAGATCCCAATCCGATAAATGACCCTCGTTTTCCCCCCAGTCATCTTGCACCCGAGGGCGCTCCAAGGGCAGGGGCACAGGGGGTCGATCGTAGTCCGGGAGGACGGGGGTGAAGGGGGCCGTGGTGGAGATGGGCAGTAAGGGGGGAGTGGTGTCTGATCGAGGGACTGCAGAACGATCGAGGCTGTCCGTTAGGGGTTGGATCACTTTGGTGACGGCATCTTGGATAAAGCTGCGCAGAAATTCATCGCGGCGATTGAGCTTAAATTGCTCCTGAACTACGGCGGTCATGCCGCCATCGCCCCAGTCCTGGTTTTGGCGGAAATATTCAATGAAACTACGGCCCGCAATATGGGTCAGATAGGCGGCGGTCACCCCTTGAATCGCCCGCCCCACAACGATCGTTGCCACGTTGACCTGGAGGGAGGTGGCAATCAGTTGGGTGGATCCTTTAATGAGGCCCAGACCCGCGAGGGTTTTGGCTAAGGACAGGGCTAATTCCCGGCCCCGCTCTAGATTAATCTCGCAGCCGTAAATGCGTCCCAATTCCACGACCATCTGGGCATTGACCGCCGCTGTCCCCAATAAATCAACAATGGGTAAGGGGGTCACGGCAATAATGCCCGCACTAATCCACTGAAATTGATCCACCACTTTGTCCGCCTGTCGCCGCCGCTGGGCATCAATAATTTTGCGGGCTTCTTCCCCTAAACGCTGAGATTGCAAGAGGATATTATCAGCAATTAAGTCTTCCCCCTCGGCCCGCAGGACGATGGCAATGCGGCGAATCAGGGGCAGAATATCCGGCTCTGGAGCATAGGGATCGCCACTTTCCAGTTGCACCGGATCGGGACGGGCCGCGATGGGCACCACATCCAGGGGATTCATCAGCCCCTGCACCCGTTGTTGTAAGGACTGCAGAATGGTCTGGCGATCGGCTTCGGGATAGCGATCGGTTTTGTTGAAGACGAGGATCGATCGTTTACCCAGGGAGACCAGAGCCTCTAGCAATCTAAATTCCGACTGGCGCAGGTCGTTATCGGTGACGAATAAAATTAAATCTGCATCCACCACCAGTTGCCGCGCCCCTTGACCCCGCAGGCTTCCCCCTTCCCCCGCTTCCAGGACACCCGGGGTATCGGTAATGAGCAGATCCCGCTGAATCCCTTGCAGTTGCAGCCGATAGGTGACCCCCACGGTGGTGGTGCCCATGGGAGCCCCCACTTCCCCTAAAATGCGGCCAAACAGGGCATTAATCATGGAGGTTTTCCCCGCTGAGCCGGTGCCAAACACCACCAGCCGCAGTTCTCGACGTTCTAACTCCTGGGAAATTTGACGCGATCGTTGTAACAGGGCTTGGCGGGCCACCTCGTCTTGAATTTGGGAAACTTGCTGCTCTAGGGCTTTGAGGTTGGCTTGGGCGGCATCGGTTTTAACGGGGGGTACCGTGATCGAGGGCCGGGAAACGGGGCCACCCCCCAGACGGAAGAGATTGTTGTAATAGAGGAACGCAAAAATGAGCACTCCCACCAGGACAATGAGGAGGAGTACCAGGAGGGCCGCCAGAACGGGAGAGGTGTAGGATAACTGCCAGTAGAGGCGTTGCAGCGCACTAATCAGCCACAACATCATCGCCAAAATGACAATCACACCGATGATTAACCACAATTGGCGGGAGAGGGGCATAGAGCGATCGGGACACCGAGGGGTAAAGGGTTTAAGTCTGTTCTTGCATCATCCTAGCAATGAATCGGCAGAAGTTCTAACCCCTGGCAACCCCGGAATTGGTAAGGACAATCCGCAGCCTGGAGCGCGTCTTGAAAGGCTTGTTCTGTGGTCTGGAGCAGATCGGGATCAATATTTTGCCACTGTTCCCAACTCTGCCAACGAATGACGATGTAGATCTGGTGAGGAGTCTCTCGATCGCGCCAGATTTCTTTGCCCTGATACCCCGGTTGTTGGGAGAGTACCGGTGTCCAGAGGCGATCGTCCCAGTGCAGAAAGGTGGCTTGATCTGCGGGCGCAACTTGAAAGGTAAGATACTCAATGACCATGGAAGAACCCCAATGAACGGTACGATCGCAGATTATGGAGAGCAGGATCTCCTCAAACTGCTCCAAGGGTTTTGCCCCTCAGACATAGTGGGAGATGATGCGGCGGTGGTGGATCTAGCCCCTTTACTGTCAACCTTTGGGTCGCAGCTTGTGGTCACCACCGATGTTCTGGTGGATCTGGTGCATTTTAGTAACGCCACCACTCCAGCGGATGCGGTGGGCTGGCGAGCGGTGGCGGCCAACCTCTCGGACTTGGCGGCAATGGGGGCGGAGGTGCTGGGCATTACGGTGGGATTAGCCTTACCGGCTTCCTGCCCGTTGGCTTGGGTGCTAGACCTCTATCAGGGCATGACTCGCTGTCTAGATCAGCATGGCGGTAAGCAGCAAAATTCCCTTTGCAAAGGTATTTTAGGGGGGGATCTCTGCCGATCCGCCACCCCGACGATCGCCATTACAGCCCTCGGCTTAGCCCCAACTCAATACGTGTTATACCGCCATGGCTTGCAGGTGGGGGATCAACTGGTGGTGACGGGGGTTCACGGTGCCTCCCGCGCCGGACTGGCGGTTCTACTGGGGGAAATTTATCGGAATACGGAGCAGAGCGATCGTTGGATTCAAGCGCACCAATATCCCCAGGCCCGCTTAGAGGTGTTATCCCCCCTGCGATCGATCCAGGATCGGCTTAGTCCCCAGCGATCCTTAGGGGGCATGGACAGTAGTGATGGTTTAGCGGATGCGGTGCTGCAACTGTGCCGAGCCAGTGGTGTAGGGGCTATTCTCGATCGCGCCCAGCTTCCCCTCCCTCCCGGTTTAGCCGACACTGTAGGGGAAGCCCAAGCGGTGAAATGGTGTTTATATGGCGGCGAAGACTTTGAACTGGTGCTGGGACTGCCAGCGGAGCACCTGCAGACCTTTTTAGCGGTCATGCCCCAGGCTCAGTGGATTGGAGCGGTGACCGCAGATCCAGCCGTGATCCTCAGGGATAGCCGATCGCCGGAGTTCACGACTTCCCTGAGCTTCGCGGCTGGTTTTCAACACTTTTAACCGGGGAATGAGCGAAACTCTCGCCCTTAGGATCCGAGGATCTTCGCAGCGGCGGCCACACCAGCCCCAGCCGTTGCGGTGTGTCCGAGTTGCAGTAGCGCAGACTCGATCGCCGCAATCACCGTTAACACATCCCGATCGCTGACAAAGCCCAGGTGACCCATCCGCAGAATTTTGCCTTTGAGGTGATCCTGTCCTCCCGCCACGGAAATATCAAATTGCTTTTTGAGAATGCCACGGATTTTTTCCACATCAATACCCGCCGGAGCTTCCGCTGCGGTTACCGCTGGGCTAGCATGGCTGTCGGGGGCCAGTAGGGGCATGCCCAAGGCTTTGAAGCCGGAACGAGTGGCATTTTTTAAGCGATCGTGTCGGGCAAAGATCTCCGTTAACCCTTCTTTTTTCATCATCTGCAAGGCGGTTTGTAGACCAATGACCAGATTTACCGGCGGGGTAAAGGGGGTCAACTTTTTAGCTAAATTCTTGCGGTATGCTCCTAAGTCTAGGTAAAACTTGGGCAAGGTGGCGGTTTCATAAGCTTTCCACGCTTTCTCACTCACGGCAACAAACCCCAATCCCGGAGGCAACATATAGCCTTTCTGGGAACCGGAAGCCAAGACATCAATCCCCCATTCATCCATGGGAATACTGGTTGCCCCCATACTGGTCACCACATCGACGATGATTAGGGCTTCGCCGTGGGCTTTGACATGGCGATTAATGGTTTCAAGGTCATTCAGCACCCCGGTAGAGGTTTCGCTATGGGTGAGGATGACCGCCTTAACCTGTTTATCTGTATCAGCTTCTAGCTTTTCCCGAATCACTTCAGGATCCAGCGGTTGGCCCCATTCTGCGTGAACCTCGTCCACCACTAGACCGTAGGCTTTTGCCACCTTAATCCAACGATCGCCAAATTTTCCATTTTCGCAGGCGATAACCCGATCGCCAGGGCTAAAAAAGTTAATAATGCCCGCTTCCATGGCTCCGGTGCCACTGGCCGCAATCATATACACATCGTTTTGGGTCTGATGAAGCCATTGCAGATCGGCAGTGACCGCCATCAAAATTTCACTAAAGTCTCCAGTCCGGTGGCCAATGGGGTGTTTGCCCATTGCTTGCAGCACTGGCTCGGGCACGGGGGTTGGGCCCGGAATCATGAGCATTAGTTTGCTGTCCATTGTTGTGGCTCCTTGAAGTCAATAGGGTGACTTCATACTCTACCCTATGTTGTTCTACGGTAAATTGGAAAATTGGGAAGCCCGCAAACCTTTAGACTTTGTTCACCCTTGAGGTTCAATTCCTGCTGTTGTGAAAGGCACAGATTGTCTTTGCGATCGGGGTAAAAGGTAATTCGCTTTGGCTTGAAGGATTGACTCGCAAAAGCCATGCAAAATTTGATACCGGATCTTCGCAAAAATGTATTAGGATTCGTTTTGATCGATCTAACTTTTCGACTGATAGAATGAATATTGCGCTGCCTTTAACGGATCCGGTCTATATTTTTTGCGTTATTCTCCTGAGTTTAGGGATAGCGCCCTGGATTGCGGCTAAAACTAAGTTGCCAACCTTAGTTATTTTAATGATTCTCGGTGCATTACTGAGTCCTAATGTGCTGGGGATTTTAGACCGCAATGCAGCGGTTCAAATGCTGGAAAAAATTGGATTGCTCTCGGTGATGTTGTTGGCAGGAATCCAGATGAATCTCACGGACTTTAGAAAAGTTGGCGTTCGTGCGCTGATTTTTGGGTTGCTAACCTTTGCCGTCCCTTTTATCGCTGGATTCACCCTAAGCTATTTGCTACAGTATCCCCCCTTTACCTGTTTGCTGTTAGGGATTCTCTTCTCTCCCCATACCCTCATTGCCTATCCCATTGTGATGCGCTGGGGAATTTCTCAGCGAGAATGTGTGAGTGTGTTAATTGGCGGTACGGTGATAACCTCAATCTTAACCCTCTGTAGTTTAACGATCGTTCAATCCCTAGTGAAAGGTCAAATTAATCATTTTTTGTGGATTAAAATCGGCGTGATTTTACCGCTCCTAATTGTTCTCTGTCTATGGGGAATTGAAAAACTCAGTGAGTTTATTTTAACGCCAAATTTTTCTCCAAGAAATTTCTCTTCAGAAAGCGGACAATTTATCTTTATCTTCTCAGCTTTGTTTGTGGTTGCTTCTTTGACCTTGTTGATCGGAGTGGATTCGATCGTGGGAGCGTTTATTGCGGGACTAGCCCTGAATAAACCCATCAATCGCCATAAAGCCGCTTTCCAACAGGTGGAATTTATCAGTGTTAATCTCTTTATTCCTTGTTTTCTGCTCTCGGTGGGACTATTAGCCAACCCCAAAGTCTTAATTCAAGATCCCGGTAATTTAGGGCTTGCCACCCTCGTCATTCTCGTGGCAATGGGGGCCAAGTTTGTCGCGGCTTGGCTGAGTGGTGTTACCTTTCACTATCAGTTTTCTGAAGTCATGTTGATGACGGGAATGACCCTTTCCCGCGCTGCCATGGTGTTAGTTATTGCTCTCTATGGGCAGGGGACAATTTTAGCGGGCAGTTTCCCGCTCCCCCTGTTGAATGAAGGACTGTTCAATGCGATCGTCCTCTATATTTTAGTGACCTGTTTAGTGGGGCCCTTAATCACCGATCGCTTTGGATCTGAGATTGCCCGGCAGCCCTTGCCAGAGTGACCCCGCTAGGATGCCGCTGTCTAAACGACTAGTACCTCTGAGGGCAGGTCTGACCGGATCAGACCTCAAGCCCCTTACCAGTCGTCTTTCAGTTCTTGGAGAATCGCCAAGATGTCTTTTTCCACGCCAACGGGCAAAAAGTGTAGGACTGCAATTTGATTTCGTCCGCCCCCAACGGTAACCCGGACATCCTCTAAAACCGCTTCGATCGCGGTTAATTCCACTCGATTTTCTTCAATGAGGGCATAGAAGCGCTCCGCCAGGACTTCATGAAGGTTGGCATCTTTCAGGTAGAGGTGCCATTTGCCAACATCTAAGTAGAAGCGATCGCCGAGCTGTTCTGCCAAGGTGTCAATGCGGTCGTTTAGTCGTCCCATGATCTCACTCTAAAGACTATCAATCTACCTCAAACTACCTCAAAAAAAGAGGCTTGCCACTGAAAGCGAAAAGATTTAAGGGAAGATTTCGGCTCCATCCCTTCTTTTGTTAGTTGCCAAAAAACACATGGGGGTCAGGGATAATGCACGCTAACGGGAGGCTAACTGTTTCCGGAGTAACGCTTCCATGGCTTCGGGGGAAAGGGGGCGGCTGTAGAGGTATCCCTGAGCTTGATGACAGCCCCGTTCCCGGAGAAAGGCCATTTGCTGCTCTGTTTCTACGCCTTCGGCAATGATGGCCAAATTTAAGGCTTTGGCTAAGGCAATAATGGCTTCTACGATCGCAAGGTCATTAGGATCAACAGCAATATTGCGAACAAAGGATTGATCAATTTTGAGTTTATTAATGGGCAATTGTTTTAAGTAGCTGAGGGATGAGTAGCCAGTGCCAAAGTCATCGATCGCAAGCTGTACCCCCATTAAGCGCAATTGTTCGAGGGCTTGAATGCGTTCCCCCGGATCTTGCATGACAAAACTTTCCGTGACTTCTAACTCTAAATGAAAGGGGGGAAATCCGGTTTCGTCTAAAATCTCCTGCACGATCGAGATAAAGTCTCCACTTTGGATTTGTGGCCCGGCTACGTTAACGGCAATATGGCCAATCGGTAGACCTTGATCGAGCCAGGCTTTGCCCTGAGCACAGGCCGATCGCAACACCCAAGGGCCGATCTCTCGAATTAAGCCATTTTGTTCCGCCATGGGGATAAATTCCCCCGGTGGAACTAGGCCCATTTCAGGATGATTCCAGCGAATTAAGGTTTCCATGCCATATAAATGTTGGGTTTGCAAATCCCATTGCGGCTGATACACCAGGAAAAATTCCTCTTCCTTGAGGGCAATCTGTAGGGCATTTTCCAATTTCATGCGCTGCAACGCATCCTCGGTCATTTCGGGAAGGTAAAAACAGAAGTGATTGCGACCGTTTGCTTTAACTTCATGGAGGGCAATATCGGCATTTTGGAGGAGTCGCTCCGCTGATTTGCCATGGTAGGGAAAACAACTAATGCCGATGCTGGTGGTGATATAAATTTCCTGGGCATTGAGATGAAAGGGTTCATGTAAACACTTTCTTAAGGCCTGTACCCGCTGCATAATAATGTCAGTATTATCAATCTGTTCTAAGACCACGACAAACTCATCGCCGTTGAGGTGGGCCACCCACTCGTTCTCTGATTTGTTGTTGCTAAGTCGATCGGCAACCTGTTCTAGCAGTGAATCTCCTGCGGACGCGCCGAGGCTATCGTTAACTTGCTTAAAACGATCGAGATCGATAAAGAGTAACGCAAACCCCGTATTACTGAGGGTCGCTGTTTCAATACTTTGCTCGAGATGAAGATAGAGGAAGCGCCGATTCGGTAAATTGGTCAGGGAGTTTTGATACGCGAGGCGATGCAGTTTGGCTTCAGTGTCTTTAGCGATCGTAATATCGGCAAAAACTCCAACATAGCCGGTGATTGAACCTTGATGATCTTCAATGCGACTAATACTGAGGATTTCGGGATAAATCTTGCCATTCTTATGGCGATTCCAAATTTCTCCCCGCCAGTTTCCAACCTTTTGAATCGTTTGCCAAAGGGTTTCATAAAAAGCTCGATCGTGACGACCGGATTTTAAGAGGCGAGGGGTCTGGCCGATCACTTCTGTTTTGGCGTAGCCAGTGATGGTGGTAAAGGCGGCATTGACATCAACGATCGTGCCACGGGTATCGGTAATAACAACTCCCTCCGCCGTATTGCTAAACACTGCGGCGGCCTGTCGTAATTTTTCTTCGGTCTGCAAAATTTCACTCACATCTTGCACCGTCCCTCGGGAGAGCAGGGGACTGCCATCCTCGGCATAATAGGTTTCGCCCCGCTCCTGGACATGCTTCACGCGGCCATCCGGCAATTGCAAACGATGCACAATTTCATAGGGGGCGTGGCTAAGCAAAGAAGCTTGATAGGCCCGATCGACGTGGGCCCGATCGTCAGGATGAACCTGCTCTAAAAAAAATGGATAGGACAGTCCCGGGGGGCATTGGGCGGGATCCAGTTCAAAAATGCGAAACACCTGATCAGACCAGAAGACTTCCTGGGTGCGATGATCCATTTCCCAACTGCCAATTTGAGCTAACTGTTGGGCTTCTTGCAAACGCTGTTCGCTATCGTGGAGACGCATCAAAATGCGTTGGCGTTGCACAATCCGCCAAATATCATTAGAAATCAGTTGCACAGTCTCCACGTCCCATGGGGAATAATTCTTTTTTTTGTTCCCTACCCCCGTAATCATCACCACCCGATCGTTTTCCATCATCGGAATACTGAGAAAGCGTCCTAGGGCCGCATGACCGGCGGGTAACCCCTGCTTATGGGGATGTTGGCTCTGTTGATAATCATTGCAAATGACGGGTTTCCGCTCCCGGAGGGCATTGGCCCACATTCCGGCTTGGGTGACGGGATAATGGCGATCGAAAACGGCGGTGCAATATTTTTCTAAGGTGCGGCGAGACCAGGTGACTAATTCGATCGTTTTTTCGTCGTCATTAATGAAATGAATAAAGGAGACATCGCTCTCCGTCAGATCCTCGGCTAAAGCCAGACCCTGTTGCATAAAGGCCGCTTCATCCCAGCCTTCGAGTAAATGGGCTTCAGCCAACTGGGAAATTTTGAGCAGCACCTCAACCCGGTGCATATGAGAACTCAGATCTGCCTGAGTATGGGCCTGCAACTGCAGTAAGCGGTACATCCAGCTAATCCAGAGCACAATTAGCGTTGCCATGGCAATCATCAAAGCGATGGTCACGCGAATGGTGCGGACACGGGTTGCCTGGGCTTCTGCTAAAAAACTGCTTGCCTTGTCAGTGGCAAAGCTTTCTATTTCATTAATATCGTCCAGCAGATCACCCAGATATTGTTCTTCTTCCCGCCGAGTTAGGTTTACCGCCGCATCAATTTGTCCATTGTTATGTAACTGAATGACCCGATCCCGGAAAGGCTTCCAGCCGATAAATGTTTGGCGAGCCTCCTGAATGATTGCTGGATCGCCCAAAAATTGGTTCAGGATAATTTCAAAAGCTTGTAAAACGTCTGATTCAGTGTGCTCAATTTGTTGAGCAATAACCTCAACATCTTCGTCACCATGATGGGTTAAAGCAATATCCTTCATCCCCTGTTGCATGGTCACAATTCCAACCTTTACCCGTAAAATTTCGGTATTCACGGTAAAAGGATGGTTATATAATTTTGTATTCAAGTCTGCCAAACGATTCAAGTTAACGATCGTTTGAATGCCCACCCCTCCTAAAACACCCAGCATTAAGAGCGCACTGAAGACTAAACGTCTTGCAAAATAGAAATGACTTTTGGCAGGCAATGGCTCCTGAGACATGGCAGGCAAGTAGGGTTAGACACCTAGAATACAACGCTTTGTTTTCCCTTTCGCCTAAATGACATTGAAAAGTCCAAACGTTCTAAACGAAAACCTCACAAACTTCAAAAATTTTGCCTAGGACTTACGGACAAATAAGGCTTGGAGCGGCGCAGTTACCCGCTACCATGAGTGGAAATACCCTTAATTTGCCCGCCTCAGAATTTTAAACTTGCGACGAGAAGCGGAAAATATAACGGAATAGTGCGGCATGGATCGCCATACTCCACCATCTAAAATGGATCTTATAAATCCAATAAACCCGGTGGGGGAGTAACTTCAATGCGTTGCGCGGGTACATCTACCACGGGAACGATCGCTTCTACAAAAGGAATTAAGATCTGCCGGGGCTTTTCTCCTTCGGTCTGGGTATTCAACTCCACCACCAGAATGTCATTTCCTGCATTCATGAGATCGATTACTTTGCCGATGCTTTCCTGACTAGATTGATCAATAACCGCTAAACCCACGAGATCCAAATAATGGAATTCTCCTTCTTCCAAGGAGGGACGATCGCTACTGGGAACGTATAACTGACTGCCCCGTAACGCTTCTGCTTGGGTGCGAGTGGTCACCCCGGCAAAGCGCACGCCGTAGACCGTCCCCTTACCTAATAAACGCCCTTCCACTAATTCGATCGTTTCTAGGGTGGTGGTTTGGGGCCGCAAAATCCAGCGCTTTCCGGGGACTAAAAAACGATCGGGAAATTGAGTTTCTGGATAAACCCGCACCTCTCCCTGCAAACCTTGGGGGGCAACAATTTTACCAATGGGTAACCAGTCATCAGAAATTGTCGGCATGAGTGAACCAGAGGATACCCTGTAAGAAATCGGTATTGAGACTGTCGGTTTAATGCCCCCCCTTAATCCCCCCTTGGAAAGGCTACCGTGCAATCGCAAAACTTGAGTGGATCCCCCCTAGCCCCCCTTGAAAAAGGGGGGA